>JBARCX010000434.1:0-9469 GCA_049794535.1 Rhodanobacter sp. | reverse complement strand
GAAACTACTTCTAGAACACGGCGGTAATCCGAACACGCACAACTCCAATGATGAAACGCTACTGTTCCAAGCCTACATTTGGCATAACCAATGGAAGAACGTTCAGATACTGGTTGAGCACGGGGCTGACGTAAATGCGGTAACCCAAGGAAACTCTATTCTTGGCGATTACACTCAATTTGGTAACTTCGAAGCTGCGTATTGGCTCTTGCAGCGCGGAGCCGATCCAAAGGCAGAAACGTGGGTCAAAGCGTCACCTGATGAAGTGGTGAGATATTTCGCTGTCGAAGATATTTTTTGGTATCCCGCTAATCCGCGAGTTATCGATTGGCAACGCAAATGTCAGCAATGGCTACTTGGACATGGATTCGAGCGCCCACCACTGCCAGAACATTTTCGCAAGCAGCGCAAAGATCTTGGCCTTCCTTACGAAGAGAAAGACATCCCGTTGTTGTAATCCACTTGATCAAGGAGTGATCCCATGCCGACCGAACGCGAGCAAGCCCTTCTACAGCAGTTGCGCGCCAGTAACGATCCCACTGCGCTGCGCGAGACAGATCAATCGAGAACGCTTCGCTACGAACGCAAAATAAGAAATTCACGCACTGCCACAACATTAAATCACCCTTCCACTGCGGAGCCTTGAGATGAATGGTTGCTTGGGGATAACGTTCCCGATGAAGGCATTGCACTGGATGGGTTTGGCAGGGTTTTCGATTCTGTTGGCCGGTTGCAACGTGCCTTCGTCGACTGCGTCGACCGATGGTTCGGCTTCGACTCCATCGAGCCAGTCAAGCTGGTTCAATTCGGCTAACACGTTCAAGAACCCACAGGCTCTAGCGCTGGCGCGTGCGGCGCAGGACAACAACGCCGAGGAAGTGCGGCGACTGATCAAAGACGAACACATCAATCCGGATACGCTTTTCAGCGACGACGACAATGGCGTTCCGTTGGTGGCGTGGCCAGTGATTACGAACAGTCTAGGCGGCCTTACGGCTTTGCTAGATAACGGTGCTAATCCTAACGCGCGCAATCCGAAGACACACACTGAACATTACTCGGATGGTAGCGGCGGCACGCTTCATGATTACAACAATGCCATGGTCTATGCCGCGCAAAACGAGAATCCGGCCTATTTGAAACTACTTTTAGAACACGGCGGCGATCCGAACACGCGCAACTCCAATGATGAGACGTTACTTTTCCAAGCCTACATCTGGCATAACCAATGGCAGAACGTGCAGACGCTGGTAGAGCACGGGGCGGATGCAAATATTCCCGTCCAAGGTGGCTCCATCCTCTTCGACTACGCTACTGAGGGAAACTTCGAGGCCAGCTATTGGCTGTTGCAGCATGGTGCAAATCCCGCTATCGAAGATCTCATCAGGCAGCTTCCGCCACCTGCGCCGCATCGATCTCTCATCATTGAGGCTATGTACTGGTACCCAGCTAAGCCAAGCATTATTGAATGGCAGCGCAAATGCCAGAAGTGGTTATTGGCGCATGGTTATACGCGCCCACCAATGCCAGATATTTATCGCGAAATGCGAAAGAACCACGGCTTCCCTTACGAAGAGAAAGATATTCCGTTGTTGTAACCCACTTGATCAAGGAGCGATCCCATGTCAACCGAACGCGAGCAAGCCCTTCTACAGCAGTTGCGCTCCAGTAACGACCCTACTGCACTGCGCGAAGCGGATCATCTGCAAACGCTGTATCACGACCGACAGATGGACGGTTTGGCGGAGGATGTATACAAAGCGGCCAAACGCGAGGGTGATCCACCAATCGGCTGGGCTAGGTTAAGCGAGCATCCGGAGTTGTTGGAAAAGTATGCGGCGCAACTACACACGTCTGCATTCGAATTAAAGAGGACTCTGCATCCCGACGTCTCAGGCTTTCGCGCAGAAATTTACCTACCGGATGCAGCGATGCGTCAGGCCGGCTACAAGCCAACGCTCGCCTTCAAAGGTTCGTCCGGCGATGTCATGACCTCTGACACTAAGCTGCACGACACCACGACGGAGGATTTCGGTGCCAACAATTTTCCGCAATCGGTGGGGTTGGAAACCGATTACTACGACCGTGCGATGAACTTGGGAAATCTGTTGAAAACGCGTGGCCTTGATTTTGAATCCACCGGGCATAGTCTGGCTGGTGGCATGGCTGCTGCCGTCGCCGCAGTGACGGATACGCGCGCCACCACTTTCAACGCGGCCGGCCTCAACCCCGTGACGACCGAGCGATTCGCTCAGCAAAACCCGGGCGTTATCGTTTCCACAGACCTCACCCGCCTGATTACCAATTACCAAGTGCAGGGCGAGCTGCTCAGCGACGGCATCCAAAACAATATCCACAACATGGATGCGTTGCGCCGCATGCAACTGGCCGGGGTACTGAAGGATACGTGCGACGTGCTCCAGAAGGTGCCGGAAGCCCGCGAACTGTTTGCGCAAAAACTGGGGGACGGCTTACCGCCCCAGGCGCAGCAGACGGTGAATGCTTTTGTGGAAAAGGTAGCGACCGGCGACACCAACCGCATGCTGCGCGACCTGCCGCTGGCGGTCGGCCAGCAGCATGTGCTTGCGGCGATGACGCGCGACGCACAGGGACAGTTGGTGCCGCGCGAGCAGGTGTTGAGCCTGCCGGAAGCCACACGGCTGGCGGCTCCGTTGCTGGAATCGCTGGCGGTTATTTCAACGGGTGCGCACGTCGCTCAGCGTGGCGGCGAAGTGGTGGCAGCGGCCGGCCTTCTGCACGCGCAGGAGCTTCGCGCCACGGGCCTAGGCGTGGACGGCGCGGCAGATGCCTTGGGCGCAGCCGTGCATGCGGTGACACGCACTGAGGGTGCAGTCGCACTGGCCGGGGAGCACGCCGTTGGTGCGGTATTGGCGCAGGCGCGCGTGGCGCAGGCCGAAGCGGCTGCGCAAATGGATCAGGGGTTGGCGCAGGCCAAGCATCTTGGCGCCGAAGTCGACGCCGCGATGCTGCGCGGCGTAAGCCACCTGCTGCCCGGCCAGGCGCAACACGCCTTGCAGGCACAGGCAACGCGCCCTCAACAGGCCGGGCTGGAAGCGCAACAACAGGCGGCGGCGACGGCCACCACCGACCGCCAGGCAGGCCAGGCTGATGCGGCGCTGATCCATGGGGCCACGCAGGCGGTTGAGATGGCCACGTTGAAGGGCACGGAGGCTTACGGCGCCGCACAACACGCAGTGATCGACGGCGCGGGCCACTATGCGCGCGCACCATGGGATGCCGCAGCTCAAGGCATCGAGAACGTAAGCAGGCATGCGCCCTCCGCTTTAGCCGCTACGGGTGCGGCGGCCGGGCTGGGAGCGGCCACCATATTTGAGTTGCGCCCAAGCAATTATCCGGCATTGGCCGGAGCCGCAACGGCCATCAACCAGGGCCTGCCCGCTGTCTCGGAAGCGCTTGATCGCCACTTGATGATCGCGACCGTGACTCCCAGCATGGATGCGCATGTGCAGTCCCGCGAGCGCCAGGCAGAGCAAATCCTGCAACGCGCCGCGCCGGAGTACGCACCGGTGCATGAGCCCTCCGGGCAGCGTCATGCCGAGCCATCGCATGCACCTGCCCCATCGCATTCCTCCATGCACGGCCACACGCCGGCCGCAGATCAGGCACGCGCACGCGCCGTGCCCGATGGCATTTCGCCACTGCGCGACTTCAGCGATCCCAAGCATCCACAAAATGCGCTGTACAACACCCTCAAAGCTGGATTCCCACCGGATACGACGCCGGAGTGGCTCGCTCATGCCACCGCCACCTGCTACATGTCCGGAATCCGGCAGCCCAATGATTTGGGGAACGTCGTCGGCAATGGCGAAAACATCGTGTTTATGTCCCAGTCGCTGTTCAGCCAAAGCGCGGTGATGAACACCACTCAATCCCCTCCTGCCGTGCAACAAACCATGCAGCATGTGCAGCAGTTCGATCAACAGCAGACGCAGATGATGAGCGAGATTCGGACGCAGAACGCGCAGATCAATGCGCAGGCGCAACAGGGGCCGATGATGGGTGGGCCGATGCGTTGAACGGCAACGCCGAACATCGTCGGTGCGCATTGCCGCGTATCAACGCCCTCTCTCCCGCCGAAGCTATTTTCGAGATCAAAGTAGCCCGCAGCGTATCAAGGAGGTCAACAGATGATCGAACGACCCAGAGCCGGAGACTACCTGGTGCTCCACCCCTACCTGCCCACTCCTTTTGACATTCCGATCTTCTTTGAGCCGCTGGAGCCAGTGACTATTGAACATGTCGGGCTAGAAAATGGGCGTATCGCCATCGTGCTCGACGGTGACCGACCTTTGGGTCGGCAATGGATCGTCGATGTCCGCTGGAAGTTTCAGATGCTGGAACGCAATACGAGGCACTTTGGCCAACACCCCTACTATTACGCTTGTCGCGACTACAACCGTGTTGGCAATCAAGTCCAGTACCTGGTGTACACCCAGGGCGCGCCCGATCCGATTCCGCGCTGGCGGATAGCACTGGCGATGTTGCGGCAGTGGTGCGCGAAATGTGTTTCCGAACATGGCTTGAATCGCATCAAACCAAAGTATTTCGTCGAAGACGCAGCGCCCCTTTCCCTGACCCGGAGCCTCTCGTCATGATCGACTGGTGGAAACGTAGACGCGAACGACGTCGGCAACAGGCCGTCGCCGACCTGCAAGCGGAAGTGGGCCTGCGGCTGAATCGCGCCATCGACGCACATCACTTCGTGGAAGGACAACTCCAGCCACTCTTACAGCAGTTGGCCCAAGTCAGTTACAAAGTGAGCGTGCAACAGTTCGTGCTGGAGATGTTGATTGCCTCGCATCCGGCCATCGAACTGCTGGCGATCAACTGGGACGTGAACAAGCCCAACCTTGTCGATGAGTTGCATGAATTTCTGCCGCAGGATGACGAAGCGCTGCGGCAGGCTGCGCTGGATACATGGCAGGAGGGCTTGCTGCGCTACAGCCAACTGATTGAGCGCACACTCAAGGTGCGGCGCGATCTCGACAACAATGCGTGAGCACCCAAAAGCCTATTCATAGGCTCCGTGTGGCATGCATTGATAAACTATCCCCCCGCCGGAGCATGCCGCTTACCAGCGTTCGCTCTCCTACCGTGCGGGTGCTGCCGTCATATCAGGCCAGCCGCGTACCGTTAGGTACAGGACGCTCGATCGCGGTGATCACTACACCTTCGTCGGTATGAAAACCGGTGAGCAGGAATTGCGAACGGAAGGGGCCGATTTGCTTCTCGGGGAAGTTGATCACGCCGACAATCTGCCGGCCGACGAGATCCTCAGCCGTGTACAGCGCGGCTATCTGCGCACTGGTTTTCTTCTCGCCGTAGGGTCCGAAATCCACCCACACTTTCCATGCTGGCTTGCGCGCCTCCGGAAAAGCTTCCACCTTGATTACGGTGCCAGCAACTAGGTGTACTTTCTCAAAATCGGCCCAACTGATTTCCGTCGGGCTTTGCATGCTTTGTTCGCTCATCCTTCCAATCTCGTCTTGAACCAATCGTTGCATTCGTACCACCAGTAGCTGGCTTGCGCAGCGAGGAAGCCTAACGGCCGATGCGTATTCGCCAAGCCATAGTCAGAGAACTGCTTCCAGCCCTCATCGCCCTCGGCAAGCGCTGCAGCGAGCAACTCACCCGCGGCACATGTTGGCGCTACGCCATGACCGCCAAATGCTTGCGCCCACCACAGGCCATCGCCACTACTGCCGATCTGCGGCATTTGATGTCGCGCATAGCTCATCAAGCCTGACCACGCGTAATCGATCTTCACACCTTTCAATTGCGGGAATACCCGCAGCAAGTCATTGCCGAGCAGCTTTTGTACCGCACGCGGTGAGCGATTACGGACCGAAATGCGGCCGCCCCATAGCAATCGGGTGTCCGGTAGCGGGCGGTAATAGTCGAACGCAAAACGGCTGTCGTAAATCGCAGCACGTGTCTGCAAGCATTCGTCCAGACGTTCGCCGAGTGGCTCGGTCGCCATCACGTAGGTCGCGATGGGCAGGATCGCGCGGTCGATCTTTTTTTGCAGACCGGCCAGATAACCGCCACAGGCCAGTACCACCTGATCGGCCAGCAGTTCACCTTGCGGCGTACTCAGGCACCAGCGTGTGCCTTCACGCCGCAACCGCCACACGTCGCTCTCTTCATGAATGCGTACACCCTGCCCGGCTGCCGCTGCGGCGAGGCCAATGGCGTAGTTGAGTGGATGCAGATGTAAGGCATTGCGCTCGTACAGGCCATCGTAATACCGGTCGCTGCGTATGCGTTCGCGCAACTCCTCTTGTGGCAGCCAGTCCCAGTGCGTGTCGTAGTGCTCGGCGAGTAATTGCTGACGTTTACGCAGCACGGCTGGATCGCGGAACCAGTTGGCCCAGATAACACCTTGATCGACGGCGTCACAGGCAATCGCGTATTTCGTGATGCGTTGGCGAATCCGCTCTACTGCCTCTGTAGTGAGATGGAACAACGCGCGTGCACGCGGCTCACCCAATTGATCGAGCAGTGACTGCTCACCCAGCGAGTAGCCACCAAAGACGAAGCCACCGTTGCGGCCCGAGGCGCCAAAGCCGATCTGCTCGCGCTCCAACAGCACGACATCGCGAACGCCACGCTCAACCAGACCAAGCGCCGTATTGAGCCCGGCATAGCCACCGCCCACGATGGCGATGCGCGTCTCATGCCGGCCCTGCAATGGCGCGTACGGCTCGTACGGCGTTGCCGTAGCACGGTAGTAGGAAGGAACCGGAGGCTGCTTCATGCTCGGGTTATTAACTCGCAGGGCGTAGTGCGATGGTCGAGCATAGCGCGGTTCACTCGACCAAGCTCACACCTAACGGGCGTTGGTCAGTACGGCCATGATCGTCAACGACACGCACGTTGTATTGCCCTGCACTTTGCGGCTGCCAGAACAAGGATTCGCCAGGCGCGCTGCGGCCGATATACGCATCGTCGACAAACCAATACAGCGCGTGCGCATCGGCATCACTCGTTGCGCTTAGGGCAATACGTTCCATCCCTTGTTGCTTCAAGCGCAGCGCATACGTGCTGCCACGCAGCGGTGAGGTGATTTGCGGTGGATCGCCACCCGGCTGGCCGGCCCCGTTGCAGGAAAGGTTCTGTGGCGGTTTGCGCCGTGGAATACCGGCTTGTGCGAATACCTGCTGCAAATCCGATGACCAGAATTCGTAGACCTCCACATGGGTGTGCTTGCCAGCATAGGGCGGACATGCGGGCTGGCCCGTCGCGTCATCTATCACCACCGGCCGGTGCACGTTACTCACCTTGATCGGCGACTTACCCGGGATGAACCACGTCCAGCCTTTTTGCGGACACCACTGGTTCGGCAGCTCACCACTGGCGAGGCAGATCTCCACGCGCTTGAGGTTGGCCGGCATATGCCGCACCGGCTCTTGCAGATGCGGATGCTCCGCGTGCAAGGCATCGACCATCTGGAAGAACAGCGGCGCCGCCGCTTCCGCGCCAACGAAGGCTGGGTTGCCGGTGCTGTCGAAATTACCTACCCACACCACCAGCACATAGGGGCCGAAGCTGCCTGCGGTCCACGCATCACGAAAGGCCCACGAGGTACCGGTCTTCCAATACACCGGCCATGACAACGGTTGCGCGCCAGTCGTCTCATCGGGCCGCGGGTTTTGCCGAAGCATATCCATCACCATGAAACTGGCTTCATCGCTGAGCATGCGCGTGCCGTCTACTTGCGGATCATCGGCGCGCAGGCGTAAAGGTTTCAGCAGACCACGATTGGTCAACATGGCGTACAAGCCAGCCAGCTCTTGCATTGTTACCTCGCCGCCACCGAGCACGAGCGCCAGACCGTAATGCTGCTCGCTCGCCATGCGACTGATCCCCGCATCGTGCAGGAAGTCGTACAGATTGGGCTGATGAAGTTGTGAGGCCACCCATACCGCCGGAATGTTGCGGCTGCGGATCAACGCCTGCGTCGCGGTGATCGGACCGAGAAAGTGACCGTCGAAGTTCTCCGGTGCATAAGGGCCGAACGCGGTCGGCACATCGCGCAACACGGTCTGCGGATGTAGTACGCCTTGATCGAAACCCAATGCATAGATGAAAGGCTTCAACGTGGAGCCCGGCGAACGCTTCGCCAACGTACCGTTGACCTGACCCTGAATCGAAGCATCAAAGTAGTTGGCCGAGCCAACCATTGCCTTGATGCCCATATCGCGGGTGTCGACCAGGATCGCCGCTGCGTTGCGAATGCCGCGCGAAGCATTGCGTTGCACATAACGTGCGACCTGACGTTCCAGGCTATGTTGCAGATCAAGATCGATAGTGGTGACGAGTCGCGCGGAATCACCAGCACCCGTGATGCGCTGCGCAGCCAATACCTGCTCCACCGCATGCGGCGCATCGAACGGCAATTGCGTCAATGGGCGCAGGTTCAATGGCAGTGCGAACAGCGGCTTGAGTGACGCATCATGCGGATGCTTGCGCAGCCAGCGGGTATATAGCCGGTTACGCGCCGCGGCCAGTTGTGGATTGATGAGGGCATCGTCTGCCGGTTGCGTGGCACGCAGCCGTCGCACTGGATCCTGCGGAATCACTGCAAGAGTCAGTGCTTCTGGCAACGTAAGTTGATTGGCGGGTTTGTCGAAGTAAGCCAAGCTGGCCGCGCCGACACCTTCGACGTTGCGCCCATAGGGGGCATCGTTGAGATAGGCCTCAAGAATCTGCTGCTTCGAATAGAACAGCTCCAGCTGAGTCGCCCGCAGTACTTGATGCAACTTGCCACTCGGTGTGCGTGTATTGAGCTGCCACAGCAGGCGCGCAAGCTGCATGGTGATGGTGGAGCCACCCTGTGGATGACCATGTCGCGCATAGGTGATCCATGCACCGCGCAACAATCCGTATGGGTTAAAACCGGCATGCCAGTTGTACCACCGATCTTCGTGCAGCAAGACGCCTTCGACTAGCTGTGGCGAGATCTCTTTGAGCGGCACCCACAATCGGTATCTGTCATCGCTGGCGAGGGTAAGCCGCAACAAGCGGCCATGATCGTCGTATACCGCCGTGGACGATGGTAGCCAGTCGCGCAATGGTGGATGTGGCCATAACCGACAACCGATCAGAAGAGCGACAACGAGCACGAATCCAGCCAGCCAATTTTGCCAACGCAAAAGCCAGCGCCACAGTGAACGAGCAATGGATCGGAGCATGGACGTTAGGGCGAGCACCTACCCCTCACCCTGCCCTCTCCCCAACGGGGAGAGGGCGTAGTAGCCGACCACTCATCACGGCTTTTGCACGACGGTCAACGTGGTGCCACCCGGTGAGCGCGCTTGGATGGTACGGTCGTACATCGACTCGCCGTAAGCCGGCGGCACGATGAACTTGCCGGCATTGGTGGCTTTGATGCGGTAGACGAACTCACGCACATCCGGTGTGGCTT
>JBARCX010000433.1:0-13943 GCA_049794535.1 Rhodanobacter sp. | reverse complement strand
GCGTTATAGGTATACGTAGTGACGGCGTTTGCGCCATCGGTCGTGGTCAGCGTGTCGCCGAAGGCATCGTAAGTGGCGCTGGTGGTGCGGGCGGTGCCCTGCCCCGCGACCGGGGTCACGGTGCTGCTCAGCAGTTGGCCGGCGGCATTGTATTGCTCGGTGGTGACGGTGCCGTCGACCGCGGTACTGCTGATCACCTGGTGGTCGGCGTTGATCGTCGTGCTGCTTTGTTCGTTGGCGGTGGCCGTACCGAGCAGGCCCACCAGGGTGGCAACGCTTTCGGTACCGGTCAGCGCGCTGAGCTGCGTGCTCGTCAACGCGGTGGCATAACGCGTCGTGGTGGTGATGAGCGTGGTGACGTTGTCACTATTGATCGTGAGGTAACCGTCGGCATCGATCTGCGCGACGACACGGCCCGCGCCGTCGTAGTACGTGCGGGTGGTTTGATCCTGCGCACTGGGAGTCAGGTCCGCCTGCAACGCGGCCAAGGTCGGTGTACCGCCCAGGGCGGTGAGCTGTGCATTGGTCAGCGCCGTGGCGTAGGCGATCGTCTTCACCGCACGACCGGCATCGTCGTAGCTGGTGGTAGTGACGTCACCGGCCGCATCGAGGGTCATGACGGCGTGGCCGTCGGCGTCGTACAGCGTGTACGTGGTGCGATCGTTGCTGCTGGCGATGAGATCCGCTTGCAGCGCGGCCAGGGTCGGTGCGCTGCCCAGCGCGCTGAGTTGCGCCGCGGTCAGTGGCGTGGCGTAGGCATGGGTGCTGATCGCGTGACCGGCGCCGTCGTAGCTGGTGAGGGTGACGTTGCCTACCGGATCGATCGTGGCGATCGCCTGGCCGGCCGCGTTGTACAGCGTGTGTGCAGTGCGATCGTTTGCACTGGCCGTCGGCGTCGGCAAGCTGCTCGGGAAGCTGGTCGTCAGTGCGCCGCTGCTGATCCATGTCGATGTATTGATCGGCGTCGCAAACTGCGTAGTCTGCGTAACCTGTCCATCGGCATCGTAGGTGATCGCGGTGACATTGCCATCGGCATCGACCGTGCCTGAGACACGTCCCTCGGCATCGTAAAACGCGTAGCTGACATTGCCGGCCGGATCGATCGTGGCGACTGCCTGGCCGGCGGCGTTGTACAGATAACTGGTGACGCGAGGGCTTTGGCCCGTCGCGGTTTGCGTGCTGCTGATCAGCTGCCCGGCAGGGTTGCGCACCTGGGTGGTGGTCAGTCCGTTGGCCTGGGTGATCGCGATCGTGTTGGCACTGTCGGTGTAGACATAGCTGGTGACGTTGCCCAGCGGATCGGTGGTGCTGACCACGCGGCCTAGGCCGTCGTAGGCATACGTCGTCGTTTGCAACGTACCGAAGTTAGCACCGGTCTCGGTGCTGGTCTGCAGCAACTTGCCTTGCGCGTCGTAGGTGGTGGCAATGATCACCGTGCCCGTATCGACCACGCCCACGCCGTTGCTGTTGACCGTGTCGTACTGCGTTTGCGTGGCCAGCTGACCGCGCACGTCGTAGCTGTAGTCGGTGCGCGTGCTCTGGCCCAACGTGCTTTGCACCGCGCTGCTTTGTACCCAGGCTTGCAGGGTGGCCAGCGTCGGCGGGGTGGTCGGGCTCAAACCCGTCAGGCTGTAGCTCGCCCCCAAGTACTGGCGGGTGGTGGTCAGCTCGCTCTGACCGGCGGTGGTGGTGTAGTCGTGCTCGGTGACGTTCCCCAGCGCATCGATCACGTAGGCCAGTTGCTCGTTGGCGGTATAGACGTAGTAGGTGGTTTGCGCACCGCTGGGCGCGACATAACCGCTCTGCCCGGCTTCGCCTTGCGCCGGTACGGTGTAGGTGGTCTTGCTGGTGACTTGATCGTTGGCGTCGTAGGTGTAGCTGACGGTGTTGCCGGCACCGTCTTCCACGCTCAACAGGTTGCCGTTCGCGTCGTAGCTGTAACTGGTAACCGCACCATCCGGATCGGTGCGGGTTAGCAGGTTGCCGTTGGCGTCGTAGCTATAGCTGGTGGTCGGGGAGGCTCCATTGACGCTCGGGGCGATCACCGCAGTGAGCTCACCGGCGGCGTTGGTCTGATAGGTCGTCGCATTACCCAGCGCATTGGTGACGGTGGTGCTGTTGGTGCCGTAGCTGAGGGTCAGCGACTGGGCGGCGGCGCCGGTGCCGGTGGTGATGCCGGTGACCTGGTACACGCCTTGGGCGTTTTCGGTATAGCTGTAGCTGACGGTGGTGCCGTCGCTTTGGGTGACCGAGGCGACCAGGTCGGTCGTGCCCTGGTAGGTGTAGCTGGTGGTGTAGCTCGCGGTGGTGCTGCTGTCGGTATCGGACGCCAGCGTGGTGGTGACCGTGCTCAGTCGGCCCTGCGTGTCATAGCTGTAGCTGACCTGTTGCCGGGTGACGGCAGCGGTCTGGCCCGGCGGCACGTCCTGGATCGACAGGCTGATCAACTGATTGCTGGTGTTGTAACCGAACAGCAGCGTGTCGCCATCACCGGCGGTGATCTGGCTGAGCTGGTTGTTGGTGTAGCTGAAGCTGTAGCTGGCACCGCTGCTGAGGTTGCTGAGGGTGGTGAGCTGGCCGGTGGCGTTATAGGTTTCTTGTTGCTGGTCGGCGCTGTCGGTCCAGGTCCAGCTGGTATTGGTGGCGTTGTAGCTCAGCGTATCAACGGCACCGCTTTGGGCGGTGCTGTCGTAGACGCCGGTGCTGGCGTTGTAGGTATAGACGACGCTGGAGCCGTCATCCGCCGTGCGGGTGATGGTGCTGCCGGCGGTGTTGAGGGTGCCGGTGAGGCCACCGACGTTGCGCGTGAAGCCGTAGCTCCAGCCGTCGTTGCCGTTCAACTGGCCCAGGCTGTTGTAGGTGCGCAGGACGTTGAGCGAGAGGCCGTCGAACAGCAGGCCTTCGTCGGCGTTTTGCAGGATCAGGTTGCCGGTGGCGGTGTTGAGGTACTGGTTGGCGGGGGCTTGGCCCAGCGCCGCCTGGCCGCCTTGCGTCTGGCCCAGTTGGGTCAGTGAGGTGTTGCCCAGACCCAGTCCATTACCACTGATCACTGCGACCATTGTCCCGCTCCGGCGTTGGTGTGCTTGGGGGGAACGCCACCATGGCGCGCCCTCGACACGTACTAATCCGGGTTAGGCGGGAAAAGTTTAGGGGTCGGATGAAATTATTTTATTCAGCTAACGTGGCGAGCCGATCCAGCTCATCCTCATCGAAGCCCGCTTCAATCCGCGCCGGTCGATTGAATGGTCCGCGCAGCGTGCGCCCCATATAGGTGCGCAGCATGTTGAGGAAGGTTTCGCGCGGGTCGAGGCCATCGCGCTCACAGCACCAGCGGAACCAGCGTGTGCCGGCGGCGACGTGGGCGACTTCCTCGCGCAAAATGACTTCGAGGATCGCGATCGTGCGCTCATCGCCAACGCGCCGCAGACGCTCGATCATGCCCGGGGTTACGTCTAATCCACGCGCCTCGAGTACGCGGGGTACGAGCGCCATACGAGCCGTGTCGTGATGGGCCGTTTTCTCGGCCATTTCCCACAGGCCGTTATGCGCGTCGAAATCACCGTAGACATGCCCGAGTTCGGCCAATCGCCCCGAGAGCATGGCGAAATGGCGCGCCTCGTCATGGGCGCAACTGGCCCAATCACGGTAATAAGCGTCGGGTTTGCCGCGAAAGCGGTAGACCGCATCCCAGGCCAGGTTGATCGCGTTGAATTCAATATGCGCTACCGCGTGTACCAAAGCGGCGCGGCCTTCGTCAGAACCCAGCCCACGATGCGGTACTTGCCGTTGCGGTACCAGCCGAGGGCGTTCGGGTTGGCCAGGCTGCCCGATCGCCACGGGTGATGGCGATGCCGGATCGGCTCGTAGCTCGCCGGACTGCAGCGCTGCCCAGGCTGCGTGGGTCAGATGCAACTTTTCGGTCGGATCAGAGGCATCCAGACAGCGTTTGGCGGCGGCATGCAGATCAGTCATGGGGAGTTCTCTAGCGCCGCCTTCTACCCGCCCTCACCCGATGGGAAAGGACGGGCTCTGAATCACGCGCTACGGCGCGCTGCCTTGGCATCATCCGAGCGCAGCATTTCGATCTGCTCCAGATAATGCTGATCGAGGCCGGTGACGTACTCGCCAGAGAAGCACGAGGCATCGAACTGCTTCAGTTCCTCGTTGCCATCCTGCACGGCCCAGATCAGGTCCGGGAGATCCTGGTAGATCAGCCAGTCGGCACCGAGGGTCTTTTCGACTTCTTTATCGGTATGGCCGGCGGCTACCAGTTCAGTGACCGAAGGCATGTCGATACCGTACACATTCGGATAGCGCACCGGCGGCGCGGCGGAGGCAAAGAACACGTTCTTCGCACCAGCATCGCGAGCCATCTGGATGATCTGCCGCGAAGTGGTGCCGCGCACGATGGAGTCATCCACCAGCAGCACGTTCTTGTTGCGGAACTCCAGATCGATGGCGTTGAGCTTGCGGCGTACCGATTTCACGCGGTCGCCCTGCCCCGGCATGATGAAGGTGCGGCCCACGTAGCGATTCTTGACGAAGCCTTCGCGGAACGGCACACCCAACGCCTCGGCCAACGCGCTAGCAGCGGTGCGCGCGGTATCGGGGATCGGGATCACTGCTTCGATGCCGTGATCGGGCCGCTCGCGCAGAATTTTCTCGGCCAGCTTTTGGCCCATGCGCAGGCGTGCCTTGTACACCGACACGTTTTCGATCATCGAATCCGGTCGTGCCAGATAGACGTATTCGAAAATGCACGGTGCATGCACCGCGCCTTCCGAGCAATGACGCGTGTGCAACTGACCGTCGTCCGTGATGAACACGGCTTCGCCCGGCGCAATGTCGCGTATGCGCTTGAAGCCCAGCACGTCGAACGCTACGGACTCCGACGCCACCGCGTACTCGCGCCCTTCTGCGGTAACGCGCTCACCCAGCACCAGCGGACGGATACCGTTCGGATCACGGAACGCCAGCAGGCCGTAGCCGAGCAGCAGTGAAATGCAGGCATAGCCACCACGCGCACGTGCATGTACACCGGCCACTGCCTTGAAGATATGGTCTGGAGTCAGCGCCATCCGGCCCTGTATCTGCAGTTCGTGCGCGAGCACGTTGAGCAGCACTTCGGAGTCGGAATCGGTATTGATGTGGCGACGGTCGTCCTCGAACATCTCATGCCGCAACACATCGGCATTCACCAGATTACCGTTGTGCGCGAAGGCGATGCCGTAAGGCGAATTGACGTAGAACGGCTGCGCCTCTTCCGCACCTTCCGAACCGGCGGTGGGGTAGCGGCAATGCCCGATGCCGATGCGTCCGCGCAGGCCGCTCATCGCAGCTTCGCCAAACACGTCGCGCACCAGCCCGTTGCCTTTGTGCAAGCGCAGTCGCGAGCCGTCCACGGTGGCGATACCTGCTGCGTCCTGACCGCGATGCTGCAGAACGGTCAAGCCGTCATAAAGAGCCGATCCCACTTCAGTGGTACCGACGATGCCAATGATTCCGCACATGAGGCTGTTACCTGTTGCCGTAAGTTGTTGCTGGGGTCGTTGCCGTGGAGGTCGCGTCCATGACGGCCGTAATGGGTGAAGCCGGAGCGGGTGAAGACGTGCTGTGTGCTGGTGGCATACCTGGAAACACCTTGGGCAGCGTCGGTAGATGATCTGGATGCAGATGCTCGCGAACGCTTGCCGGCAATTGCTGACCCAGCCACGCCGCTGCACCCTGGAACTGCGGTAGCAGCACCGAATCCCTCCACAAGGATTCGTGACTGAACGCGGTTAGGCCAAGCAGGAACACCATCAGCGTTACCAGTAGTACGCCTCGCGCAAAACCAAAGATCATGCCGAGCAATCGGTCCGTACCGCCTAACCCGGTGCTTTCTACCAATCGGTGGATCACGTACCGCACCAGCGCGCCCAGTATCAGCACCGCTACGAAGCACAGTCCGTAACCCACCAGCAGGCGCACCGTCGGCACTTCAATCGTGTGCTCGAAATGGGCCGCTACCGTTGGTCCAAACATCCAAGCCAGCCAAAAAGCGGCCAACCAGGTTGCCAACGCCAGCACCTCTGAAATGAGGCCTCGCCATAGCCCAGTCAAGACCGACAGGCCAAGTACGCCGATGATGATGTAGTCGGTGCCGTTCACCCGATCACCCGCCCCTGTAGCCTGCCGCTAAGAATCAAGGCGCCCAGACTCAAGGCATCGTGACAAGGTTGCCGGCGACACCCAGCTTTGTCTGAATCTGGTCGCGTATCCGCTGTGCATCAGCCCGCTGTGTCTGAGGGCCGGCGCGTACACGCCACAGGCGCTTTCCGCCTACATTCACCGAATCCACAAAACCGTCAAAACCGTTGGCGCGCAGCTTGTCGCGCAAGGCAGTGGCATCCGCCTCGCTGCCCATCGCGGCCACCTGTACGGCCCAGCCACCGGCCTGCGGACGGCTAGCGGATGTCGGCGCTGCTGCTGCGGCTGGCGCATCGCCCTGTGGCGTACTGGCATTGCTTTCCAGCCGTGCCGGCGCACCAGGAATTGACTGAGTGATCTTCAATCGTGCCGCTTCGGCAGCAGCGCGCGTATCAAAGGGGCCCGCCGTCACCATGGTCAGCGACTGGCCTGCACGCTGGATATCGCGACCATTCGCCGGATAGCCCAAGGCGCGTACGCGACCGATCAGGCTCTGCGCACCGGATGGCGCATAGGCGCTGAGATTGATCATGTAATGACCACGAGCCGCCGTGGCAGCTGGCAAAGCCGGCTGTGCCGGGGCGGCCTGAGCGGGGGCCTGTTGCGCAGAAGCAACGGTGGGCTGCGGCCTTTCCCTGGCTGGCGTGGCACTGGCGGTTGGCCGTGTCTGCGCGGGGATGATCGGCTGTGTAGCTGGCACAACCGCCGGCGATGGCGCTGTGGCTGGCGGCTGATTCTGCGGCGCGGCGGCGTCAGTGCCCACATCGCGCGGCCGGTTGGAAGCGATGTTCACCGTCGCCAACTGACTACCCGAACCCGGTGTGGTGGTGACCGCGACCGGTGGAGCGCTCGTTGCCGGGGCGGGCGCAGCGGCGCCAGCCGGGGTAGCCGCACCGGGTGTCAGACTCATCGTCTTGGTCTGCAGATCACCATCGGGCGCCGGCGGAATCGCCAGGCTTACCGATTGATCACCCGTGCTGATTGCCGGTGGCTTGCTGGAGAAGAACATCGGCAAGAACAACACCAGCAGCGCGATGATGACAGCGGCTCCCAGCAAACGTGTATTCAAGATGGACTCCAAGGCGGCAAGCATGGCGCGTAACGCGGCGATTATACCTGTCCACGCAGCCTTACTACGGCACGCCCTGTGATTCTGGTTCAGCCAGTAGCTTCGGCCAGCACAGCTGTAGCCACAAAGAACGAGCCAAACGCAAGGATGCGCTCACCCGGTCGTGCTGCTGCACGTGCTGCCGCTAGCGCATGCGACACATCGGGATAGGTATCGAAATCCGCTTGTGGCAACGCTTGCTGCAGCACCTCGGTTAGCGCAGCCGCTGACAAGCCTCGTGGCGTATCGTGCTCCAACCCAGCCAGGTGCCAGTGCGCGATGCGCGAACCGAGCGCGCCGATGACGCCGGCTACATCTTTATCCGACAACGCGCCGTATACCGCATGCACCCCGGCTGGTGGTTGCGTGTCCAACCAGTCAGCCAACGCGCGCGCTGCCTGGGGGTTATGGCCCACATCCACGAACAAGGCTGGATCACCGCCCAGCGACTGCAGCCGTGCCGGCACTCGCACGGTACGCAAACCGGCGCTGATGGCCTGAACGAAATCAGTTGCCGGCAAAACGGCAGCCCCTCTCGTACTCAACGCATGGAGCGCAGCGATCGCTGCGGCGGCGTTGGCATATTGCACGGGTGCGGCCAAAGCAAGATCAGGTAACTCCAGCACCGTGCCGTCAGCATGGCGCCAGCGCCAGCCCGAAGCATGACGCTCAACAGAAAAATCCACGCCCGCACGTTCAATCTGCGCATCGCAGGCTTTCAGCGCATCGAGCAAACCGGCTGGCGAATCGACTTCGCCAACAATGGCCGGTCGCCCTGCTCGCGCAATGCCCGCCTTCTCGCGGCCAATGCTGTCGCGGTCTGGCCCCAGCCAATCCATATGATCCAGGTCGACCGTGGTCACGATGACCGCGTCGGCGTCGACGATATTCACTGCATCCAGGCGCCCACCCAGGCCCACCTCGAGGATGGCCACATCAAGATCAGCGCGTGCAAACAGGTCCAGCGCGGCTAGCGTGCCAAATTCGAAATAGGTCAACGGCGTATCGCCGCGTGCAGCTTCGATCCGTTCGAAGCTGGCAACAAACGCCTTGTCACTGGCATCCACACCCTCGATACGCACACGCTCGTTGTAGTGCAGCAAGTGCGGTGAGCTGTAACAGCCCACACGCAAACCCGCTGCCTGCAACATGGCCTCCAGCAGCGCTACCGTGGACCCTTTGCCATTGGTACCGCCGACGGTAATGACATGTCGTGCCGGACTCGCCGACCCCATGCGTTGCCATACCAGCCGACTACGCTCGAGACCCAGCTCGATGCTGCGCACATTGACGCGTTCCTGATACACCAACCATTCGGCGAGAGTGCGGGACATGCGGATTGCTTCGACAAGGGAACAGTCGCTCAGCTTAGAACCTGTGCCCGATGACGGGAATCACTTGCCGTCTCAACCGAACAGATGGATACCGCTAGCGCGCAATGCCCAGTACATGCCAAACGCGGTCCAGAACATCTTCTTCAATGCTTTGCCTGCAAGAAATGCAGCAAGCAGGCCGATCAGCAACGGCATGTATTTTTCCAGCGCGCTGCGATTGCCGTTGATATTATTTGTGTTGATCGTATTCATCGTCTTATCCCCAGTGAATGAACGGATTCCAGAAGAGCCTGCTTCAGACAGACACTTCAGACCAACGGGTGGATAACTGCGTGCAAGGTCCAGCAAAGTGCGAACGCGGTCCATCCCGTCGCCATAACGGCGATCAACATGGGCATATGGCGATTGAGCTTTTGAGAAATGATGTTGGCGATGTTCATGAGGTGTCCTCCCGCACCACACGGTGCGAGAGATATATTCGACTTATCGCCTTGCCGTCTGCAGAGGCAGACATCAGCCATCGACGATGACAGCTGTCACAACGGCACGCGGCGCAGCCGCAGTGCGTTACTCACCACGGATACCGACGACAGGCTCATCGCCAGCGCCGCGATCATCGGCGACAGCGTGATACCCAGCAGTGGATACAGCACACCTGCCGCCAGTGGCACGCCAACAGCGTTATAGAAGAAGGCGAAGAACAGGTTCTGACGAATATTGCCAACCGTAGCCTGCGATAACGCACGGGCACGCAGCAACGCCGTCAGATCGCCCTTGACCAAGGTGACTTGCGCGCTTTCCATCGCCACATCGGTACCGTTGCCCATCGCGATGCCCACATCTGCTTCGGCCAACGCCGGCGCATCGTTGATGCCATCGCCGGCCATCGCTACGCGACGGCCATCGGCACGCAGCGCATGAATCACTGCTGCCTTGTCAGCCGGCGACACGTCGGCATGTACCTCATCAATACCGAGCGTGCTCGCCACCGCATTCGCCGTGGTGATGTTGTCACCGGTCAACATCACGATGCGCAGACCATCGCGACGCAATGTGCTGATGGCATGGGGTGTACTTGGCTTGATCTGATCGGCCACAGCCAGCAGACCCGCGACAGCGCCATCGATGGTGAGAAACATCACCGTTGCGCCGTTGCCACGCAACGCTTCGGCGCGCGCAAGCATGTCATCACTGAGCGCAATACCCAGGGTCTCCAACAACCGGGCATTACCCAGAGCTACCGCATGACCTTCAACGCTGCCCTGTACACCAGCGCCGGTCAGGGTACGGAACTCGCTGACATGGAGTTGCGCTTGCTCGGCAGCAGCGGCAACGATGGCCCGCGCCAAGGGATGCTCGCTTGGCCGCTCCAGGGCTGCGGCAAGTGCCAGCAAGCGTTCGCGCGACAAGTCGCCTAGGCTCACCACGTCCTGCAACGCAGGCTTGCCTTCGGTCAGCGTGCCCGTCTTGTCGACGACCAGCGTATCGACATCACGCAAGGCTTCGATCGCCGCAGCATCCTTGAACAACACGCCATGCTGCGCAGCGCGGCCGCTGGCCACCATGATCGAGATCGGCGTAGCCAAACCTAATGCACACGGGCAAGCAATGATCAGCACCGACACCGCCGCGATCAACGCATGCACGAAGCGCGGCTCTGGCCCAAATACGGACCAACCCACGAACGCGAGCAAAGCCACGGTGACCACGGTGGGTACAAACCACGCCGCGACGCGATCGGCAACGCGCTGCAACGGCGCCTTGCTGCGCTGCGCCTGTGCGACCAAGGACACGATCTGCGCCAGCATCGTCTGTGCCCCCACCCGCTCGGCACGCATGGTCAAAGCACCATCCAGATTGATCGTGCCGCCGGTCAGTTTGTCACTCTTCAACTTCGCTACGGGTAGCGGCTCACCGGTGAGCATCGATTCATCGATGTGACTCGTGCCTTCCAACACGACACCATCCACCGGAACCTTCTCACCAGGACGTACGCGCAATACATCACCCACATGCACGTCATCCAGCGACACATCGGCTTCGCTACCGTCAGTAGAGAGGCGACGTGCGGTCTTCGGTGCGAGCCCGAGCAGCGCCTTTAACGCCGCGCCAGTACGGCGACGTGCACGTAGTTCGAGGAAGTCGCCCAACGTCACCAACGTGACGATGACCGCCGCCGATTCGAAATACACCCCGACCTGACCATGCATGTCGCGGAAACCCGCGAGGAACAGTTCGGGCGCCAGAAACGCTACCGCGCTGTAAACCCAGGCGACACCCGTACCCAACGCAATCAGCGTGTACATGTTCGGCGACCACGGCTTGAGCGATCGCCAGCCGCGCGCGAAGAACGGCGCACCGCCCCATAGCACCACCACACTGGCAAACACCGCCTCAATCCAACCCGCCGTGCGATCCCACGGCGCAGGAAGATGCCAGCCGAATAAATGTGGCCCCATCGCCAGCAAGAACACCGGCAACGTCAGCGCAGCCAGCGTCCAGAAGCGCCGCGCCATGCTCCGCAATTCACCGCCATCGTCCTCATCGGCCGTAGGCATCATCGGCTCCAGTGCCATGCCGCATTTGGGGCAATCACCGGGGCCGACCTGCTGCACTTCTGGATGCATCGGACAGGTGTAGATCGCATCGGGTGATGCCGATGGCGCTGCAGCGCGACCCTCGAGATAACTCGCAGGATCAGCATCAAACTTGTGCTTGCAGTGTGCGGCACAGAAGTAATACGAGTGCCCGGCATGTTCCGTACGATGCAATGCAGTGTGCGGATCGACACTCATGCCGCAAACCGGATCTTTCACCGTGTGCGCGACATGATCGTGCTGCTCGACGATGGGCTGATGTTCCACGCTATGACTGCCATGGGTCTTCAGCGGCAACGTGACCGTTGACGTGCCACAACAGCCACCCGTGACAGCCCCCTCAACCGACTTCGACGGTGCCAGGTAACGTTCCGGCGCAGCCTCAAATTTCGCCTTGCAACCCCCACAGCAAAAATGGAAGGTATGGTCCGCGTGCGTGCTGCTGTGCTTCGAGGTATCGACATCGACCTGCATGCCACAGATCGGGTCAATCGCCTTATTCAGCGTCGCTGTCGTACCACTTTGGCAACACGAACCCTGCCCACTCATGACTCGACCTCCTCGTCGGTCAATGCACGCAGGATCGGACATTGGTCTGGCGAACCGTGACCAGGGCACGAGGTGATCAACTGTTGCAGCCCATCGTGTACGCGCTGCAGCTCAGCGATGCGCGTCTGGATCGCAGCAAGCCGCTGTTCCGCGCGCTGCTTCACCGCTTTCACGCCGCGCTGGCGATCTGCCGACAGCGCGAGCAGATCGCGGATCTCCTCCAACGTAAAGCCAAGATCCTTGGCACGGCGGATAAAGCGCAGCTGGCGCACCGTACCTTCGCCATAACTGCGATACCCGGACGCACGTCGTTCGGGTTCCGGCAACAATCCTTCGCGCTCGTAATAGCGGATGGTGTCGATTGCTACGCCGACGCGCTTGGCGACGGTACCAATGGTGAGTGAGCTGGCTGGTGTGTTCATGGGATAAGTCTAGACCTTTGATCAAGGTCCAGAGTCAAGCCCCCATCCATGACTTCCTAATCTGTTGTGCCCTCTAAACCCTGGCACTGGGGCGCGAAACAGCTAGTAAGTTACAGGTGGCGCTCAAGACATCATGATGTCACTATCTCATGATGAACACGTCGCCAGCAGAAAGCTCCCCTCTCTACGCAAGAGTCGAGGCCACTCTTGCTTCAGAAATTTCGACCGGTAGCTTGCCGCCCGGCCATCAACTGCCCGCCGAGGACAGCTTGATCTCGCGTTTTGCAGTCAGCCGCACGACGGTACGCAAGGCCATCGAAAATCTTGTTACACGGGGTCTTGTCGAGATCCGTCGTGGTAAGGGCACCTTCGTTACTGAGCCAAAGATCAGACAAGACCTCACGGAGCTGACGGGCTTCGTGGAAGACATGATGAGCCTTGGCCGACACCCGAGCGCACGCCTGCTGGACAAGCGCCCCATTCCCGCCGACAAGACCGTCGCACAACATCTCGGCCTCTCGCTCGGTACGCTGGTCTACCGCATCGAGCGCATCCGTTTGGCCGACGGTGTCGCCATGTCGTTTGACGAAACCTACTTACCACTAGAGATCGGCGAGAAGATCGCTAACGAAGACTTGGAAGCAGAGCCGATCTTTGCGCTCCTTGAAGATAAATACGACCTACCGCTGATCGAAGCCCAGTATCAGCTAGAGGCGATCACCGCAGACGAACGCGTTGCGCGCGTACTCGGTATCGAGGTTGGAAGCCCGATCTTTCTAATTGAACGGACGTCCTACGCCAAAGAACAACGGCCGATCGATTACGAAAAGCTCTACTACCGCGGCGATCTGATCAAGTTCGTCACCCGCTTGTCCCGACGTCCTCGTTAAGACGCGCGCGATCCCCACGATGGAAACAACAGCGACCTTTGGATTATTCGCCGCCGCCTTTGGTGCGAGCGCACTGGGCGGTGTGCTCGGCATGGCCAGCGGCATCTTCATCGTGCCCATACTGACTCTGCTTTTCGGGGTGGATATACATGTTGCTATTGGCGCCAGTATCGTCTCTGTCATTGCATGCTCATGTGGAAGCGCTGCGCCATTCCTGAAAGCGCGCTTGACCAACATACGTCTTGCGATCGTTCTGGAAACAGCCACCACCTTGGGTGCACTGACAGGGGTATTCCTGATCGGGGTTATCCCAGTCGCGTATCTATATGGACTCTTTGCCGCCATTCTGGCGATCTCCGCACAACAAATGCTTGCACGTAGACGTGAAGTCGCTGATGTAAGCGGATCAGATACGAAAAGCTGGGCGACTGTACTGCGTCTTCACTCAAGCTTTCCTGACCGCACACTGGGCCGGGATGTGCCCTACTTCGTGGGCCGCGTGCCGCTTGGCCTGTCGCTGATGTATGGGGCGGGCCTGATCTCAGCACTGCTGGGTATCGGCTCCGGGGTACTCAAAATCCCCGCGATGGACACGGCATTAAGGCTCCCCATCAAAGTATCGTCAGCGACATCGAACTTCATGATCGGTGTTACGGCTGCTGCGAGTGCCGGAGCCTATTACATGCGAGGCGATATCAATATCGGCATTGCCGGCCCTGTCGTACTCGGCTCGGTCGTCGGTGCACTCGTTAGTGCACGCGTCTTGATAAACCTCCCTGCCGACAAGTTACGCATTTTCTTCGTTATCGTGCTCGCTCTGCTCGCCGCTCAGATGCTCATGAGTGCCGTTGGCG
>JBARCX010000432.1:0-4759 GCA_049794535.1 Rhodanobacter sp. | reverse complement strand
CCCTTGCTTTGTCCGAGGAGACTAAGGTTTGATCAGGCGGCTAGCTTTGATCGTGAGGTCCGCTACCGACCCGAAGCGAACCTTTCCGATCAATGGTGTCTGACGGCACTATGCGATCAATGATGCTAGGCAGGAGCTTGTGGAAGTCGATGTGCGAATTAGGCGAAGACGGGGCCATTGGTTGGTCATGAATATACAGACAGTCAAATTCATCCCTAGATCATTCGTCGACCTAGCAATCGACGCCGACAATGGCGTCAAGCTGATAGGTATTCCATTCGACGACGGCGGAAGCGGTCACACACGCTACTACGCAATCTCCAATGGAGAGTTCGAGAAGTTTCTGGTGGATGAATCGGGGATCAGTGAGCTAGTCATTCACGGAAATCAATATATCGGCGCAAGCCCGCTCTATTTTTCTGACTTTGCACCGGACAATGTTAGCTGACCTAGCTACGATCGATGCCATGCTATTTTAAGTCCGCTTCCGACCCGTTACTGCCGGTGGCAAACGACTGCTCTTGGGAAGGCTGTTCACCCAGAAACGACGGGGATGCAGCTCGTGCAGAAGCGGTATCAGCTCGCGTTTATATCCGCGGTACAGACAGCAGTCTGGGTTAGGTAGATGACCCTATGTGGATAAAGCGCGTGTAGTTAGTGGTGCGGTCGAACTGGTACAAGCATCGATCCGTGTGAAAGAATCGAAGCTTCGGTGGAGCCAAATGCCAATGAGTCAGTCTTTTTTCAATGTGCTTATGCTGATTGGTTTCGTATTGCCTGGCACTGTCATTTGCCTGCTCCATCACCATCTGACACGGAAGCGGCGCTGATGTACATGGGGCATTTCGGTATCGCACTGGGTACCCGTCGCTGGCTGCGACCGTTGCCGCTAGCGTGGCTACTTTTCGTCTCGGTCGAACCAGATCTGCACGAAGCCATCGGCAGCATGATCCCAGCGCTGAGCATCGGTGAGTCCACGCACACGCTGCCCGGCTTTGCAGCTGAGGCTGTCATCATCGCGCTCATCACCCTGATTGCATTTCGCTCATTGCGCTTGGCACTGGGCGCGGGCGCATTGCTGCTCTCGCACTTGGTGGCTGATCAGCTCACCAGCAGGTTATTGCTTTGGCGTGGAGGTCCATCTGCAGGACTGCACTTGTATACGATGCATTGGGTTGATTTTGCATTGGAGGCTACCGTCATTCTCATCGGCCTCGCGCTGTATTCGACTTCGCCGGATTTGCGTCGTCCAGTACGTAACAGCGTGATGACGATGTGCGCGGTCATGCTTGTCTTGCAGGCTGTGTGGGACTTCGGGATCGGTGCCGGGTAGGTATTGAGTGAGGGTCGCTATCGACCCAAAGCAGACATCACCGGCCAAGTTGGAAAAGTTTTCAGCACAATGGAGGAGTGCTCTCAATGACCATCGTTAGTCTCAAACATCTCGGCATGATGGGTGCAGTGGCCTGCTTACTCACACTGCGCCCGACGCTGGCTGCGTCCGTTGCTCCGTCGGTAATAATGCCGACTCCGTGGGCGATGTCTGTTGGAAAAGCAGACTACTCTCTCAATGCTCATGGAAGCGTGCTCGACATAGAGGGTGCCCATGTCGAACTTACGTCATCCAAGGACAGAAAGTCCGTCTTCGGCGGCTCGATATCCAGCGTGGATGCGACTCACTATCGAGGCCATATCGTCGGACTTTCGGGTTTGATCAGCACAGCCGCTGCAAGTGACGGGTCAGGGATATGGATCAGGGCTGATAGCACTCTCGGCAAGCTAACGTTTGCCAATTCGCAGGCGTCGCTCGTCAAAGGCACATCGTCTTCGCAAAAACGAGAGATCCAGATTGTCGTGCCAAATTCTGCCACGGTTCTCGTTTTTGGGACGTTCTTGGAAGGCGATGGGCATTCTCAGGTCGACCACCTTTCGCTAATGCTTGGAGACGCCGTTCCTCATGACAGCATCGTGCCAGCGCACACCGAGTTAGACGCTGCTATCAAGATCATTCGCGGAAACGCTCTGCACGCGTCTCTCATTGACTGGAATGTGGAACCTTCCAAGCTACATGCCCAAATAGGGAAAGACGATTGGTCTCAGGATACCTATTCGTTGATACGTGAACTCCTCACGTCGCTACAAGATCACCATAGTCGCCTATTATCCCCGACAGAAGCAGACGCTACCCGATCCGCCACGGCGGCAATATCTGCTCCGAATGTTGAACAACGATCAGGCGGCGTGGGATATATCGCACTGCCAGGGTTCAACAATTCGGAGAGACATAACGTCGACGCGTATGAAGAAAGCGCTTTGACCGGGATCTCCCGTATCGCGGTTGACGTTCGGACTGGGTGGATTATTGATTTGCGTAACGACACCGGGGGCAACGTGTGGCCCATGTTGGTTGCATTGGGCCCGTTTCTTGGCGACGGACCACTTGGATACTTCAAGGGCAGTTTTGGCATCTCGGAGCCGTGGAAGGTACATGCCGAAAATGGGCATCTGAAAGCACCCGTCGACTTCAGCACAGTACCTCTGGCCGTACTTATCGGTCCGCGTACGGTGAGTGCCGGGGAAGCGGTGGTCATTGCACTCCATGGTCGCCCCCATACCCGTTTTTTTGGGACGCCGACCGCAGGCGTCCCCACAGGCAATAGGATCTTCACACTTCCTGATGGAGCAGAGATTGCGCTCACTACCAGTGTCGAATTGGACCGGTTCCAAAAAGAATACGACGGCCCACTCCAACCTGATGTTGTTGTTGCACGCCAGTTGCCTTCAACTGCAAACACGGATAACGAACTAGCTGCCGCGCAGAAATGGCTGCTTAACGCCGCAAGGTAAATCCTGTGCTTTGATGTCCGCTTTCGACGGCGGACTTAAGTTCTGCAGGGAGCTGTGAGTAATGGTCTGATTGTGCGTGCCGCGGGGTTAACCCGTGTTCGCAGCAAGAAGTGCAGATCATCCGAGGAGGAAATGAGCTTGAAAACACCTGACGAATTTGCGGAAGCGATGAAAGGAAGGGGAACACTTTCTCCTGGAGACATCAACGGTTCCCACGCCGTCCCTGACACGGGGAGCAAATACTACAGCCCGTGCCCCCAAACGCGCCTGTTGAACACCCTGGCGCTCCTGGTCTGCGGTGGCATGGCTCTGTGGTGGGCGTGGCGGGGTCTGGGCAACCACCATCCACTGCTGGCTAGCATCTTCGCTTTAGGCGCCGTGGTCGCCATCGTCGGCGTGGTGTATGTGGTGACGGTCCGCGTTGTTATTGACGACCGAACGCTTGTGCGCGCTTGGCTCGTGGGCCGACGGGTCATCGTGTTGGATGACATCGCGCAGCTGGGCCTCGTCCAATACAAGGGCACGGTGTCGCTGCTCATTCGGAAAAGTCGGTGGCGCCAACTGTCGCTCAGCAGTGATGCGTTTGACTGGCAAGATGTGCGATGTATGCACCGCGACATCCTGCTGGCCCTGGGCTTGGACACCGAGCCGATGTGGCCGACGGCCCCGCGCTGGCTGGGCATGCTGGACGTGGCCGCGGTGCTGAGCTACCGGCGCTTTCAGGCGGAGATGCAAGGAAGCGATGGCGGGCCGGCTCTGCGCTAATGAAGCCTAAGAAGGGACGCGGTCCTGCCGTTCGGACCGAAAAATGCGGCCGGTCGGTCTGGATAGAACTCGTCACCTCCATCGGACTAAACATATCAACCACTTGGGCGTGCCGCACTGTTTAAAAAAGCCGTCGATCATGAAGGATGAACGTCCGCTTCTGGCCGGTCTCCGCCCGCTGATCGCCAGCCTTTGGTAGGCCAGCCGGATGGTATTGGTCGATAGTCGCTTTGCGACCCAAGGGTGCCGCCGTCATCTAGTCCAGATGTTTGTGAAACCAACGGCAGTCCGCGCGCATCAGTAGTCATCGAGATAGTCGTCCAGTTTCTTGACGCATGTTCCATCTTCTTTGTCGAGGAAGTCGAACGATCCGTAAGCTGGTTCGTACCGTTGAAGGTGGCTCACAACTCGCGCCAACGCGCTTTGGCAACCATCCAGAACCCCTGGCACCTTCGTCTTGGCGACACTTTCATGCAGGGCGATTTCAGCGACGAATGCCAGCGCTCGTTCTACCGATTCGTTATACATAGATAGGTTGCTACGCAAGGCTGCGATGCTAGGAGCGATGGGGTAAGGAAGCCCCTGCAGATCCGCTCCGTGTGGCAGATCAGCAGCACCCCACAATTTTGCGCCATTCACGAAGTTCGCGGGTGCTCCGTCAAGCTTTCCATCCATTGCGAGTTGAACCAACGGACGCCTCTCGATCATGTCCCGCCTGAGCCGAAGCAACACGTCCGCCAGTTCTATGGCGAGAATTTGCGCTGCCCGTGCCTCTCGACCAAGACGCTCCTTTCGCAATCGACGCGTTTGCCACATTGGAATGAAGATCGCAACGCATACGGCCAAGAACGTCGCCGCACCGGCAAACAATGTGGCCCAGTCGCCAACCTTCAGAGGGCCCATATACAAGTCGTTGACCATGCGCGAATTCCCTGTCCAGTTCAGTGCACTGATGTTGATTGACTGTCGGTTCGCCTGCAACGGACAGGCGTCCCTCCACAAATCTACACGGTGGCTTCGGCAGAGCTCTTAGAACAACTTGGGCGCAACGCGGTTGACGAAGACACGCCCAAGAAAATACTGGTTCGGAGGTCACTATCCGAATGGCAGCTTTGCGGCGGTTCAGTTGAACGGCCGGATGTCCGTA
>JBARCX010000431.1:0-10458 GCA_049794535.1 Rhodanobacter sp. | reverse complement strand
CCTCACCCCAACCCCTCTCCCAAAGGGAGAGGGGCTAGGAGCCACGGCGTGCCTACTTATGCGCCGCGATGATCTCGCTCAAGTAATCCGGTGTGCCTTCAACGCGTACCAAATGCGGGTACTGCAGGCCGCCGTGATAATCCACCGGCACGGTACGGAACCCGCCCTGGTATTTCAGCAACAACTGGATCGGCGCCTTGCTGTTTTTCGCCGCGGCGATCGCGTCCTTCAGTACATCGCTCGAATAGGTCTTGCCGTTCACCGCAGCCAGGGTGGCGCCGGTGCTGACACCGGCCTTGAACGCCGGCCCGTCCCAACGCACGTCGTTGACCTGCCCTTCGTCAGTCATCGTCAAACCGATCGACCAAGCGAAGTTGTACAGGTGGCGGGATGATTGCGGCCGGCTGTTGTACTGCTTCTCGTAGTCGCTTTCCTTGTCGGTGTAGACCAGCTTCCAGCCGGTGGCTGCGATGCCGTCATCCAACGGTGGGTTGAGCGCATCGACGTGCGCGTGCAGGAAACTCGCCCAGTCGTACTTGGCCACGCCATTCAGCGCTGCCACCACGTCGTCAAAGGTGTAGGTCTTGGTCACGTAGCTGCCGTTGTCGACGCCGAAGAACGCGCGCGCGAAATCGTCCAGCGATTTGCTGTCATGTGTCAGAGCGCGCAGCTTGGCGTCCACCTCCAGCCACATCATCTGCCCGCCGCTGTAATAGTCCTCGCTCATCTGCCAGCTGCGATACGGCAAGCTGGAACGGCGGGCGGCGGTGGCGTCGTTGGTGGTGTCTTCCAGCGTGCGCCACTGGAAACCTTCACGGTTGATGCTGTAGTTGGCCGCCTCCATGGCCAACGCATCGCGGAAATCCTGCGCCGTCCACATGCCGCTGCGCGCCGCAAGTATGTAACCCCAGTACTGCGTCTGCCCCTCGTATACCCACAGCAGCGAATCGCCCATCGGCACGTTGAAGTTAGGCGTCCACAGGTCGGCTGGGCGGCGGAACTTGCCGTTCCACGAATGCGTGTACTCGTGCGCCAGCAGGTCGCGGCCCGGCGCGTTGTCGCTCCACGCGGTGAAGTAATCGGCGCCCAGACCGTTCTCGCTGGACTGGTGATGCTCCGTGCCGTTACCGCTCAACACATCCGACAACGAGAACAAGAAATCGTAGTGGTCGTAATGATGCGAGCCAAACAGCTTCACTGCCTGCGTCACCAGCGCGCGATGCACGGCTAACTGCTCGGGTGTCATCTCCAGATACTTCGGTGCGTCGGCAACGATGTCCAAATGCACCGGTGCGTCGCCGCCCGGGTTGAGATCGACACGCTTGAAGTACTGACCCGCGTAGATCGGCGAATCGACCAGGTTGTTGAACGTCACCGGCTTGAAGTTGGTGGTGTCGCCGGACTGCGAAGATGTCTCCAGCGCGGTGCCAAGCTGCCAGCCATGCGCCAGCTTTACGCTGGGCGCGAAGGTGATGCCGCGCGTGTAATACCCCGCCGGATACAGCGACACCTTGCTCCACTCCATGTCCATCATGAGGTCGGTGATCTCGAACCCCTCGTTGTCGGTGCGGCCCGACATGTACTGGAATGACGCATCGATCGTGGAGACGCCGGCAGGCACGTCGAGATGGAATGCGTACACGTTGTACTTGTCGCGCTTCCACATCAGCGGCTTGCCGTTGGCGCTGAGCTTGAGGCCCGCAAACATGGCGATCGGACCGGTCGGCGAGTGATCACCTGGAATCCACTCCGGGTACAGCAGCGTCAGCTCGCCCGCCTTCACCGGAATCGTCTCGTGCACGCGGAAGATGCCCTGCCGCGTGTCGCTGGCATCGACAGCGAGTGTGATGGTGCCGGCATACGGCGTGTCCTGCGGCGACGGCACCTGGGCGCTGCGCGTCTCTTGTGCACCTGCAGCACCCGCCGCGAGTGCGATCGATAGGGCCACGACAAGACGCGCGACCTTAAAACGCGTGCCAGCCGGCAGCCCGGCGTAAGAAACAACGGACATCACAGACTCCAGTAACCAGATGGGGGACTTGCTCAAGTTAGCACCACTGCACCCAGACATGGGTGCGCTTAAACCATGTCCTTTTACACATGCAATCGCTGACATTCTGGTTTTCGCGACCCTGGCAAAGGTCACCGATGACAAGGAGATGAGTGCGAGTTAGCTTGCGTGTTTACCTACAGCAGAAGTCAGCCATGTACAGGCGATACGCCTTTGCCCTTGCCTTGCTGGCAACGAGCCCGGTATTCGGCAGCGCCGGGCCGCAGGCGAACGCAGCAGTACCCTCCCTGCCGCAGGCCGTCGACCGCCCCTACCCCGGCACCATCACACTCGATGTCGATGCCACCGACATACGGCACAAGGTTTACCAGGTCCACGAGTCGATACCTGTCACCCCAGGATCGGTGACGACGCTTTTGTACCCGCAGTGGGAAACCGCCTCGCACGGGCCGACGGCCATGGTCAATCGGTTGGCCGGGCTGCTCATACATGCCGCAGGCAAACCCCTCGACTGGGTGCGTGATCCGTACAACCCGTATGCCTTCCAGATTCGCGTGCCTGAAGACGTAAGCACGCTCGACCTTCAGTTCCAGTTTCTGTCCCCGGCGACATCGCGCGAGGGCGCGCTATCCATGACGCCCGCGCTGATCAATGTGCAATGGCAGTCGATGCTGCTGTATCCCGCCGGGTACTACGTACGCGATATCCCGTTTGTCGCGACGCTGAAATTGCCGCACGACTTTGCCGCTTTCACTGCGCTGGACACTCGTCCATCGTCCGACGACGAACTTCGTTTTTCCCCAGTTTCGCTCGAGACGCTCGTCGATTCGCCCGTGTACGCAGGATTGCACACGCGGCGCATTCCGCTGACGAACGACGCGCATCCGGTATTTCTCGATCTGCTGGCAGATGCGCAGCAGTCTCTCGCCATCACTGATGCAACCGTCGCGGGTTTCAAGCGGACAGTCGAAGGGACTGAGCAACTTTTCGGCACACCACCGTGGCAGCGCTACGACATGCTGGTGAGCCTGAGCGACGACTTTCCCGGACCAGGCGGTGTCGAGCACCTTGCGTCTGCAGAGAACAATCTGGCGGCGGATTTCTTCACCCATGAACAGGCGCATCTGCTCGACCGCGACCTCATCTGGCACGAGCTGGTGCACGCATGGAACGGAAAGCATCGCCTTCCCGAAGGCCTGTGGACGCCGGATTTCAATACGCCGTCGGACGACAGCCTGTTGTGGGTCTACGAAGGTCAGACGCAGTTCTGGGGCGAGGTAACAGCAGCACGTTACGGAGAACGTTCGCAGCAGGACACGTTGGATATGTGGGCGTTCGAGGCCGCGATGATGCAGGCGCGCAGCGGCCGTGTGTGGAAGTCGCTGGCCGACAGCAGCCTCGACCCCGTATTCGACGCCGGCCACCATGTCACTTGGACCGACTGGCAACGGCGTGAGGACTACTACCTGGAAGGCCCGCTGTTCTGGCTCGATGTCGACGCTACCCTGCGCCAGAAAAGTGGCGGTCACCGATCGCTGGATGATCTGGCCCATCGCTTTTTTCAGGGCACCCACCCCACTGAAACCAGCACCTATTCGTTCGCGGACTTGTGCCAAGCGCTCGATGACATCGCCCATAGCGACTGGGCGACTTTCCTGCGACAAAAGTTGAACAGCCATGACGACAACGGCTTGCTGGACGGCCTCACGAAAAATGGATACGCGCTTTCGTTTACCGACACCCCGACCGCCTATTTTCTGCAAAGCGAGCAGGACAACGGCGTTACCGATCTCACCTTCAGCATCGGCCTGACGGTGGATGCCAAGGGCAATGTCCGCTCGCTTGCATGGGAAGGCCCCGCCTTTCGTGCGGGCGTGAGCATCGGCACACACATCGTCGACGTCAACGGCAAAACGTTTTCCACGGAGAACCTCAAGGCGGCGGTAGCGGATTCACTCCACCAACCCATCCGTCTTTCCATCGACGCCGAAGGCGAGTCATCGACGATCGACATTCCCTACCGCGGCCCGCTTCGCTACCCGCATTTGAAACGTCTGCCTGGGACAACGGATGGGCTGGCTGAGGTGTTGAAGCCGAAATAAGCCCATCTGTGCAATCTGCTGCCGCACCCTTTGCCTCATCGCTTCAAACCATTGAAACGAAACGTAGCGAAGCTTTGGATTGACCGATTGCAGGACGATCATGTTATGACGTCCGTATTGCATCACTTTTAAAGCAATTCGTTGCATGTCGTCAGGCGGAAGGAATCCGGCAACCAACACCTGAAAGGATCAGTGCCCTTTCTGAACCCAATGCAGGTACAAATGCCACCTTACTTCTGACCTCATTTATTGAAGAGATCAAGGACGGTCCGGTTCCACAGTTAGTGCTTGGTGATCAATAACAAAATGTTTCACCGCGACGATCTTCGCCCCTATCTTGATATCCACATGATACTGACCAAGTGGCCAGAAATTAGGGTTTGAAAGCCTGAATACAGTGATGTTCGGACCATAAGCAAGCAGCTGCTGAGTGGTTATGTTAATCAGCCTACTATCCTGGTACACCCAGACGGCAGAGATCTCTGCCTTGCCACATCCATCCGCCATCACCTTAGCGAAAATGGATTTCTTTGGATCGTTGTAGACATCACCTTTGACTTCCACACTGGTAACAACAAATGGAGTTGCCCCTATCTCCGATGAAGCCTGTGGCGAACATGTCGCACGCATCGATTCCGCCGATCTATCAACGCTCTGGGTTGCACAGCTGCTCATCAGCCAGCAGATAGCCAGTAATCCTGTATAGCCCCATGTCTTCACACACCCTCCTTTTTCTGACCTTTGCCTATCTGTTACGGACTCAATCCGAATCGGTGATCGCTGCGGGAATCATTGGCTCACCAGCACTCGTTCGGTCAACAGCCTGTGGCAATGACGGTGACAGCGGCGGTGCCGCGCTCACCCGGTATCGCCGCACAAAGGTCGATTTCACGCGTTGGGATAGAAGCAGATAGGCCGACCAGATGGCGACACCAATGACACTCCCCACCATCTCTTCGATGTATGTCGATGCACCCTTGGTGACGTGCAGCAGGCTCACCAGCATGTGGTCACTCACACGCAGCACGATGGCAGCGAGCAGTAACAGCAGGGCTAGGCGCGGAAAGCTGCTGCGACGCTGAAAGAACAGCAACAGCACCAACAGCGAAAACACCAGCTGTGCCAGAGCGGCAGCCAGTTCGAACAGCAGCACGGGCGCCCACAATGCGCTGTACCTGCTGCTTCCATACGTCGTCAGCACCGACCACTTGTCGATCGACATGAGGTTGACGAGTTTGGTCAGAGAATAACCGTACACCAGGGGTTTCAGCGCCAGCACTACGGCCAGCACCAGCAACCAGCCATCAATACCTACCCAGCGATTGTCCTGTGTGTTGCTCGGCGTCGGGTCGTATCGGTAAGTGACGACGGCCAGCCATGTCCAGAAACCGAACATCCCCAGCGCCAGCAATGCCACCGGCCAATTCATGCGGTCCAGCGCGGAAGCCTTGGCGCCACTGGATATCGTGGTGGTCGCCACTGGCTTGCCCCATGACAACTCATACCCGGCCACAGCGCGGGCGCGCGCCAGATTACCCAGATAGCGGGCCATGTCCTTCGCGGGCACCTCGTCGGTAAGCCCCTGGAAATGATCCGTAATGATCAGGCGCCTTCCTCGGAGTTTCTCTGTTTGCTCAAACCGAAATGCAGGGTCGTCGATCGTGGTCGAGCTTGGTTTGATCGGCCACTCCCCCGGCAGCAGAACCTCAGTGCGCTGACTCACATCCAACGGATAGGCCAGCCGCAGCGGTGACTTGCGTATGGTCACTTCCGGATCACGCAACACTCGCACGATATCGGGCATGTGGATGCCTGCGACGCGCCGCTTGTCATCGTCCGATGGCGACGACATGTCGGCTATGACGTAGGTTTCCCCGATGATGATGCTATTGCTCTGCTCGTCATCGCGAACCTGCAACGGCGCCGCCACCGTGATATGCGGATAGTTGTTCGCATAGAAGTTCAAATAGTTCTTCTGCAGGTCCACCCGATTGATTGAGGACAGTGTCGCGCGCAGCCATTCGGCGGACTCCCCCTTCGTCGTGGTTTCCACCGTATAGGGAACAGGCTTGTCGAAACCGGCGCTCGCATCGAACAGCGCATACAAGCTCCGGCTGGCTGATGATGCTGCCTCGGACCGCTTCATGTCCGTGAGACCTTGGGTGCCGGGCCCCACGATCAACGCCAAGCCAAAGTCGGGTTGAAACAGGTTGTCGAGATCCGCTTGCTGCGTGGGTCGGGTCGGATCGATCCACCAAATCTTGCCCTCGATATTCGCCTGCACTAGCACGTGATCGAACGCACTGGGGTTTGGCAACACATCCGTAAGGCCACGCTGCAAGCGGGTGTTGACCAGCGCCGCGTGTGCTTCGATACCAAGGTGCTCAAGCAGGGTCAAGGTGAGCAGCGTCTTGTCTTTGCAGTCGCCGAAGCGACGAGTAAACACCACCGCCGGCGCGTTGGGCGCATGCGAATTCTGGCCGATCTCTACCCCAAGATAGCGAACCTCGCTCTGCACCAACCTCAGCGCCGCGAGCATCTGCCCGGTAGGGGTTGTCTCGGTCTTCGCGATGCGATTCACCTGCACTTGCAACGCCGGACTCAGCGTTGCCGGCACCTGATAAAGCGGTTGCGCCCAACGGGCCACCGCCGCCCAGTCCGGAAACTCGCTCCAGGCAACCCTGGCAAACGGCAAATACCAGTCGGGGGCACCTTTCTCGATTGTCAACGCAGGCGGATCGACCACATCCCAGACATAGTCACGCAGCCCATCGTGCTCACTCACCACGGCTTTTATCGCTGTGTTTTGCTCGGCAAAAGTCACGGACTTGTTCAGCGGTAACAGTAGTCGCGTATGAATGCGCGCAACGGGTGTTCCGAACTGCAACCACATCGTCCCAAAATCGAGGCCCTTGAACACGGGATTACGGCCAGTCGTGCTGTACGCGTAGTCGATCGTGTCTCCCACGCGGACATCGTCCAGGAACACATTGACGGTCTTGGCACCATCGTAGATCCGTGCCTCCAGTTCGGCTTCCCGCTGGATCACCTGGATACGTGCCTTAGCCAGCTTGGGAATAACCCGGCCATCGCGCACGATATTGATCGCATGCAACACCAGCGTCTGATAGGACGGATCAAACGGGATTTGGATATTCGCGACCGAGTCCACGCCACTAGCGTTAAGCGCGGTACTGACCAACCGGTGATACGTCACGCGCTGCTGATCGCCAGCCAGCATCTGCGTATCCGTCAGCAGATAAGCCACGCCGTCACTGCCTTGGCTGACCTGATCTGCGCCGGAGACACCGGGCGTGGTGGGAACAACCCACGCAGGGGCCGGGCCGACCGTGTACTCGGTGGTGTGCCCGGTGACGGGCATCAATGCAACCAGCCCACCTATCAACACCGTCATCAACCAGCCGGCCATTCGGCACGCACGTACAGCACCCCACGCGGGGCGCGACTCATCCCTAATCAATGCCTTGCTCCGGATCCCCATCCAGCCTTGAATCCTACCGGATTCGAGGGCGAGCGCTAATGAGGCTAGAGTCCAAGCCGAGGTCAGCGTGAATTAACCCGCGTACTTGTGACGGATAGGGTTGCAGTCCAGCACGCCCAGCCCCATCGTCCGATGCGAGCTAGACTGACGACTCCGGCCCCTGCTTTTGCCCTTCTTCCGGCACCCCGTTTGCATGATCAGGCCTGAAAAGCACAGTACTCCCGAAATCTCGCGCGGCTCCATGTGGATCGCGGCGCTGTCGACGGTGGTGGAGTGGTACGACTTCACGCTCTATCTGTATTTCGCCACGGTGCTGTCGCGGGTGTTTTTCGGCGGTGGCGAAAACTCGCTGCTGGCGACGCTTGGCGGGTTCGCCATTTCCTATGGTATGCGGCCGCTGGGTGCGATGGTGTTTGGCCATATCGGCGACCGCATCGGGCGACAACGCACGCTGTTGCTGTCGATGATGCTGATGACGGCGGCAATGCTTGCCACGGCGTTGCTGCCTGACTACGCCGCGATCGGGCCTGCGGCGGGCGGGCTGCTGATCGTGCTGCGCTGCTTGATGGCGTTCTCGGTCGGCGGCGAATACACCGGCGTGGTTGCCTACTTGCTGGAGGGCACGCGTGAAAACCGTCGAGGGTTGATTACCTCATTGGCATCCGCCGCCAGCGAAGTCGGCGCACTGTTGGCCGTCGTGCTTTCCGCATTGACCGTCGGCATGATGAGCGCCGCCCATCTCGATGCCTGGGGCTGGCGCATTCCGTTCTTCGTGGGCGCTGCCCTCGCCGGCTGTGTGTGGTTCGCGCGATCCACCATGCAAGAGTCACCCGATTTTCTGCGGCAGGTGAAACAGCACACCGTGCCCGATTCGCCGCTGCGCCACACGCTCGCCCATCACAAGCCCGCACTGTTTCGAACCTTCGCCATCTCGGCGCTGGGTTCCATTACCTATTACGTCGGCATAACGTATGTGCCGACCTTCCTCAGCTCATCCCACATCCTCGCCGAAGGCCGCTCGTTAGGCATGTCGAGCATCGCCGCCGTGGCGGTCATCCTCGTCACGCCACTGGCAGGTGCGCTCTCCGATCGCGTCGGGCGCAAACCCGTGCTCCTCGGGTTGGCCATCGCAAGCATGCTGCTTCCGCTGGCGATGTTCGGCCTCATGGCAGGCGGCGGCGACCTGCCGATCATCAGCGGCGCGATCGTGCTCGCCTGCCTCGCTGGCGGCGTGAGCGCAGTCGGCGCGCCGGCCACCGCCGAGCAATTTCCTGGCGAAGGTCGGCTCAGCGGACTGGCGCTGGGCGTCACCGTCGCAACCGCTATCTTCGGCGGCCTGACGCCCTTCCTCGCCGAGCTTCTCATCCGGCAAACCGGATGGATCTCCGTGCCCGGAGCCATGATCGCGGTAGTCGCCCTGGCTGTACTGCCTGTGTTTCTGACCATGCCGGAGACCCATCCCGTATGGGTCAGGGCTCATGCGCGCAGCATCGCAAAAGAGCCGTCGGCAGAAGATGCTTCCTGAAGCCCCACGCGATCGATCGGCAGGCTCTTTTGTTTCTCGGCGGATCAGCTTCAGCTTCAGGTAAACAGCGTCTTGGCACCCGTGACGGCGATCTGCAGGCCCACGCAGAAAATAAAAAAGGCGATCAGTCGATTGAAAATCCGCTCACCCTGGGAACCCAGGTAGCGTTCGATACGTTGGGTGTTGAGATAGAACACGTATACCAGCACGCACATCACCACGATCGCCAGCAGAATCGCCCCCATGTTGAACAGCATCTGGCGTAGATCGGTATCCGCGCCGTGCGCGCTCAGGGTAAGCAACACTGAGATCGTTCCCGCACCGGTGGTCAGCGGAAAAGTCAGCGGATAAAACAGCTGGTCGTCGATGTTGCGGGGCGGCGCACCTTCCACGTCGCTGCTGCTGTCAGCGCTTGCATCCTTGTCGGACGAAAGGAATTCCCAGCCCATCTTGCAGATCATGATGCCGCCAGCCAGCTGCACCACGGGAATCGATAAGCCGAACAACTTCAATATCCACTGGCCTGCGATCAGCGCCACCGTACAGACACAAAACGCATACAGCGTGATCATGCGCACCGCCTGCTTTTTGCCGGCCTGGTCCAGACGCGCGAAGTAAGGCATCACCACGAAGGCGGTACCGATGGGATTGACCACCGGGAACAGCGCGACCACGCCAATGAAGAGCAAGTGGATGAATGTGTGCAGCTCAGTTGCCATGTTCAACGGACCTGATCCAGATGGATGACTCGCTCACGATACTAGGTGAAAAGGTGTCAAGGACAATTTGAGCGACTTGGCGGGCAGCTGACCGGCAGCACCAATGCGAATTAGCGCACCCTGCCACTAGTGCGCTAGCGATCGATGATCGCCATGCAAAGCTGATTCTGGACCATGCCCGAGCGAGCGAGTCGCAAACAACGCGTTCCGGAACCGCGCGAATTAAATAAGCCAAACCGATGCGCTTCATGGGTGACTACGCGGAAGACGAGATCACCGCGCGTCGTCCAACGGATATCCTCAGGCGCACCCGGCAGTGTGTGGAGCAAAGTCGCCGTAACGGTGCCATCGGGGTGTTGGTCCACCCGATAGATCGCACCTGTGCTCTGCGATAAGTGCGCCAGCCCCGTAAACACGACAACACCGAACGGCATACGTACGATGCCATGAACGTTTCGGTCGATCAGACGATGGATAATTCCGTCGTTATCACGAAAAACCAACTCGCCGCCCCACTCACCACGATCAGCACCAAGCAGATGCCCACCAAAAGCTGCAAGCGCGAAATTGGGAATCGCGTCGAACTTGGTGGTGTGAGC
>JBARCX010000430.1:0-11619 GCA_049794535.1 Rhodanobacter sp. | reverse complement strand
GTCCGGTGACAACCGCCGCCTGGAATGCATCCGCTTTGGAGCTGAAATGACCGTAAAAGGCACCGTGCGTTACACCGGCTTCCTGGGCCAGGCCATCCACGCCGATGCCGCCGTAGCCTTGCTTACGGAACCCTCGGCCTGCCGCGGCCACGATGCGTGCCCGACTTTCTTCTTTGTGTCCTGGCCGATAACGGACCATTGCGAACCCCTTTGTGTGACGACTGCAATATAACACTTGATATAAATTACGATCGTAATGTAATGTCTCCAAGCCATCCCGGCACCCCTAGGAGATTCCCATGCCACTGCTCCGAATCACCCATCAGCGCGGCGCCTTTACCGACGCCCAAAAAGCCAAGCTCGCCGAGGATTTGACCGCCGCCATTCTGATCGCCGAAGTCGGGGCCGATACGCCAGCCGGCCGCGCGGTCGCCTACGTGTTGTTCGACGAAGTGGATCCGAAGACGTCATGGTTCGTGGGCGGCAAGCCGGACCTGGCTCCTCCGCCTGGCGGCCGCTTTTTGTTTGATGTTGTTTATCCCGTGGGGGCGAGTCCACAGGCCGATAAAACGGCGCTGCATGCCGAGATCAATCGCATTATCGCCAACACCCTCAACGTGGATGGCAGCTTTCCGAATCGCGCCAGTGACTGGGTAATGATTCATGAGGTGCCGGACGGCAATTGGGGCGCGAGTGGCGCGACGATCGGCATTCGCGAGATCAATGGCGTCGCCGGTGGTGGTACCGAGCGGGCAGAGTATTTCGAGCCACTGCTCGCTGCGCAGCAACGTGTGCGTGACGCGCATGGCTTTCCACCCCAAGCCAGCCGGGGTTGAGCGATGAATCAACTCATCGATGTCGAAGGTCATTCGGCAGAGACACCGCAGCGGAGGAGGCGGGCTTATGTGCTGGTGAGCGCAGTTATCGCTGCGTTCGGGATCATGGTGAGCGGCGTACATGCACAGGTGGTGCAGAGCGCGGCTTCAGGTATTACCCGCACGACGCTCGAGCACCATCTCATCCCAGGTACCGATCAGGAGATGCGAATGGATTTGATCGTTCTTTCTCCTGGTGTCTCGGCACCTTTGCATCACCATCCGGTGGCTGGGTTGATTTACATCCTGGAAGGGAGCGCGGAGTCGGCTTACGGCGATGAGAAACCACGGCTCTATCACGCAGGCGAGAGCCTGCAGGATCGCGCGCTTGTTCCGCATACGCTGTTTCGCAACACAGATAAGCATGCGGTATTGCGATTCCTGGTTTTTTACACGATCAAGGTGGGGCAGCCTTATGTGACTGTTCCGTAAGCTTGGATGAGGTTGGTGTTGCGCGGCAAAGCCAGCCACGCCCGTTTCGAGGGAGCGGGCGTGTCTTCCAAAAATTTACGTGTTCTATACGCGCGATTGCGATTTCGCTACCCGCTTCTTATGTGCAGGCGCCTACTGTGCGCAACAGTCGCAGCACTGAGTCGATATCAGGCTGCTCGTTTTGTTGCCGGCCCGATGTTTCATCCCTCCTGGGCTGGCCTGAGGAGTGTAGCTATGCAGATGTTGAAGCTTTCCGTTTCGCTTCCCGATGACACCCATTCGCAGTTGGAACTACACGTTTCGTCAAACGATTCGGATTATGGCGTAGTGATTGCCTTGCCGGTACGCGTGCAGGTTGAAGTGGCCGCTCGCACAACGCTCCCGCTTTCCGCTGAGGACGAATACGTACTTGGTGGCTATGCAGGGATCTGAGTGCATGCTCTTCAACAGGTGTTGTTTGCGGCGCTTACTGCCATGAGTGCGTCAACGTGACCATCATGATCGTGCAAGGGCCGCACCCTGTCGCCGACTTGCTTAGCGGTGAGCTTCTACGCAGTTTGCAGCAACTGGCCCGCACCGCAGGCCGCACTTTGGAAGTGTGCTCTTGTAGTGGCTTGCGTGAATTGGTCGCCCACGTGCGTGCGGCGCGATCGCGAGCTACCGAATTCATGTTGCTCGATCCCGGCGAACTCGGGCAGCAAGTGCAGGCGCATCCGGAAGCGGGGCTACACGATGCCCTCGATGAGTTGACGGCACCTTATATCGAAGTCCACGACGATAGCGATGCGACACTCGAGCCCGGCACCTGCTCGCACTGCGCTCCTTTAGCCACCATTATCATCAATGGCGATCTGGCGACGAGCTATCGCATCGCCCTGGGGATTGCATTGCGACGGGGCTGAGTGCAGTGTCGGCTATCGACTCCATGCGAACATAAGACTCTTCGAAAATAGCCAGGCTCTAATAGGGGCCGACTTCATAGCGACCGACTTCATAGCGACATTGAGCACTTGCAAGCGATTTAATGCGCGGCTAATCTGCGCGTCCCGTTAACCCACACAGGAGGCTAAGACCATGAATGTTTCATCCGCTACCTCCACCGGGTCGACGCGCGCTTAATCATCTCGCCAGCACTCTCGCTGGCTCGCTGCACCTTCTTAGCGTCGCACCCTGGTGACTCGTTCGGCTCCCACTTTGGAGGCCGTCGCTTTCATGCATCCAGGGTTATCCCATGTCTCCCAAGACGTTTTCTCTCGACCAACTCGGCTGGCGGTCTCACTACGCTCAGAACCTGACGCTGGCTGATTTTGAAGCGGGTTATCCCGCGCGCGTTACCGCTGTGCATCGCACTGGCTTGTCGGTTCTTTCTTCACGTGGTCACGGCACAGCCGTGTTGCCGCCGAGCCTTGTCGACACGGAATCCGCCGTGGCGGTGGGCGATTGGGTCATGGTCGATCACGACGCTGATCGTGTCATTCGATTGATCGAACGCTACACGCTGATCGAACGTGTGGCGGCGGGTGGCGATCATCGTCGCCAGTCCATCGCTGCCAATCTCGACACGTTGTTTGTCGTTACATCCTGCAATGACGACTTCAATCCATCGCGGCTGGAGCGCTATCTCACCTTGGCCGCCGAAGCAGGTGTCGAGCCTATCGTCGTGCTGACGAAATCCGACCTTAGCGATCACGTTGATCACTACGTCGCTACTGCACAACGCTGCTTGGCAACCGTCGTCGTTCTTGCAGTGAATGCGACGGACACCGCGTCCGTTGCACAACTCTCACCCTGGCTTGAACCAGGGCACACCGTGGCCTTCGTCGGTTCCTCGGGTGTCGGCAAATCCACACTCACCAATAGCTTGATGGGTGACTCGTCGCAGTTGACCGGTGGCATTCGAGCTGATGATGCCAAGGGGCGACATACGACCACGGCACGGGAAATGTTTCCCACCCCATTCGGTGCGTGGGTCATCGATACGCCAGGTATGCGCGAGCTTCGCGTAGGCGCGGTTGAGGCCGGGCTAGGTGTCGTTTTTGACGATATTGAAGCGCTGGCCATGCAGTGTCGCTTCAGTGATTGTCGGCATGGTGATGACGCCGGCTGCGCGGTGGGGCAGGCCATCACCGAAGGTGTTCTCGACGCTCGTCGCTTTGCCAATTACCAAAAGCTTCAACGTGAGGCAGCCGAAGCTCAGCGAACCGTACGGGAGAAACGTGAGCTAAGCCGCCAATTTGGTGCCATGGGAAAAGCAGCCATGCGCGCAAAACGCGAACGCCTGGATCGTTAGAGCTCAATCATGCCGTGGAAATCTGTTAGCGCACGCTAGCCAAACGTAATCCATCAAATGTCCAACTCGGAGTAAACGAAATGCAGATACATATTTTCAGAGGTCCAGGTCGCGTGTTCGGTTTTACGGAAGATGTTGCGGGGGCGAACCTGCCTGCAAGGTTTGCTCCATGGGTTTCATTTAGATCAATGGAGCTAAGCCGAGGTCAGGTGACGCCAGGCTTTGATTCGGGAGAGTGCCTTGATGACATGGCGAAGCATGGGTTTCACATCACTGATGCTCACGTTCGTATCACCGACAAAGTGGCCTGAGGTCGGGCCTAACTGTTCTCTCGCAGCGACTGCTTCAGAAGGCTCTGAGTGGATTCTCAATCGTTCGGTACGGACGAGAGTGGCTACGCCGCAGGGGCGCTGGTTCACCAGGCACTTGTGCAAACCGTTGATATCGCTCGCCTGGGAGTGGGGTGGTTGTATATGGTTGTGCATATGCAACTATTGTGTATTTGTGTATATTGTGCCAATGCATAGATTCCCATCCGATATGGACCCGCTTGCCGCCGAGCTGATCTTGGCCATCCTTCCGTTGCTCAAGGACAGTCAGACGGAGGTGGTGACCGCAACGGCCGAGTTCGACCTGACCTTCTCGCAATTGCGCATGCTGTTCGTGCTCGACAAGGCGCAGGCCGATCTTGCGATTAACGAGCTGGCTGATCGCGTGTCGCTGTCGATGGCGGCGGCCGGCCGTGCTGCGGATGGGATGGTTCGCGGCGGCCTGTTGTCGCGCCGCGAAGATCCCGTCGACCGACGCATCAAGCGCATCGGCCTCACGCCAGCGGGTACTCAGGCGATCGAGAAGATCGGCGCTGCACGTCGGTTTTCGGCAGAACGTTTCGTCAATGCGCTGGACGCTACCGAGCGCGCGGCGCTGGCTACGGCATTGGCTACTTTGGGCGCACTAACGCGCACTCATTTTCCCGGCATGTGCGCCGGGACATCGATATCTTCTTCGGATACTTCCGCATGACTTCCCCTGCTCAGACGGGCGCCGTAAGGGCGCTCGATCCTCGCTTGTTACGTATCGCTGCCGTGGTCGTGCTTGGCAGCTTTATGTCCATCCTCGATACCACCATCGTCAATGTCGCCATCAAGGAGCTGTCGCGATCCTTCGGCGTTTCGTTGGCCGTTACGCAATGGGTGTCGACGGGCTACATGCTCGCGTTGGCCACCGTGATTCCACTGAGCGGTTGGGCGGCTGATCGCTTCGGCACCAAGCGCCTGTATATCGGCTCCATCTTGCTTTTCATGATCGGCTCGGCGCTATGCGGTACGGCGTGGTCGATGACTTCGTTGATTGTGTTCCGTGTGCTGCAAGGATTCGGTGGCGGCATGATCATGCCGGCCGGCATGACGATTCTCTCGCATGCTGCCGGTGGTGATCGCATGGGGCGTGTGATGGGCATCGTCGGTGTACCCATGTTGCTGGCGCCGATCGTCGGACCGATCCTGGGCGGCTGGTTCGTTGACGATGTCTCCTGGCGTTGGATCTTTTTCGTCAATCTGCCGATCGGTGTGATCGCGCTATTCGCTGCCTCGCGCATTCTTGAGCGTGATGAGCCCAAGCCACACCATGCCCTCGATTGGCGCGGCTTGCTGATGTTGTCGCCGGGCCTGGCGATCTTCGTGTACGGGTTGGCCGAGACGGCAGCGGGCGGTGGCTTCCAGTCGATCGATGCGCTGGGCGGTGTCGTCGTTGGCCTGGTGTTGGTGATGGCATTTGTGTGGCACGCAAAACGCACGGATGGCGCATTGATCGACGTGCGCCTTTTTGAGCGACGTACCGTGGGCGCGGCGGCGCTCACCATGCTCCTGTTCGGTACGGCGTTCTTTGGTACGGCCTTGCTGCTGCCGTTGTACTTCCAGTTGGTGCGCGGTGAGTCGGCTCTTCACGCCGGGTTGCTGCTTGCGGCCCAAGGCCTCGGTGCCATGGTCTCCATGCCCATGGCCGCGCGCTTGACTGACAAGACCGGCCCGGGTCGTATCGTGTTAGTCGGCCTGACCGCGGTTGGACTGGGCATGCTCAGCCTCACGCAAATTCAGAGCGATACACCGTTATGGTTTCTCGAATGCACGCTGTTTGTGATCGGCCTCGGCATGGGTTCGACGATGATGCCGACCATGAGTGCGGCGCTCGCCACACTGCAGCGCCATGAGATCGCGCGCGTGACCAGCGGCATGAACGTGGTGCAGCGTGTAGGTGGATCCATCGGTACGGCTTTGCTCGCCGTGGTTCTGTCGCACCAGATTACGAAGATTGTGCCGGTGACGGCGACGGGTGAAACCGGCATGCATGCGATGCGCAATATGTCGCCCGCTATGCAAGCGACGCTGCTACCTGCGTTGGGTCGGGCGTTTGGTCATACCTTCGTATGGTCGTTTGGCGTCATCGTGCTTGGCCTGGTGGCCGCCAGTTTCTTGCCGCGAAAAAAGCCGGTGATAGCGACAGGGCCTGCAGCACCAACCATCGTAGTGGAATAACGACGGCGCAATAAATTTCGGGAGGGGGTGACCGCACGTCATCCCGTTCACGGATTTGTTCTGAAGTTCCGCCACAGTGACTCGATGTCCAGCGGCGTTCACTTGTTGGACATCTGGAACAAAGGAAACTGAGCGGTCTGAACTTCAGGATGTAGTAGTGCAATACGGTAACGCTGAAGAAAACTCGCTTTGTCGGAAAAGTTGGCGCCAGTATCACGTGTGGTGTGCTGTGTTGCTGGCGGCTTTTGTCGGCCCTGTGCATGTGGCCCGCGCTCATGGTGGCGGGTCGCAAGCTTCGTCTGCGGGGCAACTGTCCATCCAAGTCAACGATGATCGGTTGACCCTCGCGGTAGCCAAGGTTCCGCAGGTTTATCTCTACGGTGTTATCGACGCTGGCGCGCCGCAACGTTTTGAAGCGTTGATGAAGTCATGGAAGATCCCCACCGGATCGGACATCTATTTGAATTCTCCGAGCGGAGATTTGAATGCGGCCCTGGCACTGGGCAGGCTATTTCGAGCGGGCTCGATGGTGACGCACCTCGGTACACCACGGCGCCCACTGCGCTCGGGGGCAGGGCTCAAAACGGCCGTCTGTGTGGATGCATGTACCTATGCGTATTTGGGTGGACTCTATCGCTGGGCACCCACCGGCACCGATCGTATTGGTTTACCCGCGCAGCACGCGGCTGATCCGAAAGTAAGCGTTGCAGGCCAAACACCGCAGGCACCTCAAACACCGCAGATATCGGGCGAAGTCGCTTCGTATCTCAAGGACATGGGCGTCGACCCCGCCGTGTTCACGCCGGAACTGATGGCAACCGGCGGTGACGTTGTGTGGTTTTCGGCCGACCAGATGATGGCCAGGGGGCTTGCCAACAATGGACGTCTCCCGCTCACGGCGACATACCAGTTGTCAGGGGGCGCGCCTTACCTGGTGCTCAATCAAATTCACCGTGGTGGCGAGCGCCAGATAACGATTCTATGCAAGCCGGGTAGCGTCACGCTTACCGCATCCGACACGGTAGGCATGGATCGCGCAAGGCAGGTCGTGACGCGTGGTACATGGTCGTATTTTGAAATCAACCAACAAGAGCGCATGCCGCAACTGCGAGATGGAGCCAGCGCCGTCGACAAGTCGGTGACGATGAGTCGCTCCTATCCCCCGGCTCAGTTGGGATACCTGCTCTATTCGAACTCCATCGGTGCGTGGGTCAGTGATAGGAATAGTGCATTCCGTTCCGGTTTTACCTTCGATCTCGCGCCAGTCAGAAGTACCCTCAAGCAGTACTACACCACCTGTTGGCGGGCTGCGCCGTGGCCAACGACGCGATAGTTGCCTAACCCAACTAAGAAGCGACTCTTGTAAGGCGGTCTAAGCTGTTGAATGAGCCGGTGGGAGGCACAAGGATCGAACTTGTTACACCTGCCGTGTCGCTCATGTTGGGATTCGCTGCGCTCATCGCCAACCTACCTATGGCGTGTTGTGATTAACGGTAACTGAGGTCCTGACGACGACAGCGGAGCGTTGTCCACTTCTGTTGCGATGTAGCCTTGGTCAATGCGTCGCGCATTGCTCACGATGGCACGCGCAATCACCTCGTACAACGCAGGCGGTATGTCGTGACCCATGCCCTCCACGACGTGCAATGTTGCGCCACTGATATTCGCCGCGGTGTCTTCGCCGCCGGCTACGGATATCAGCGGATCATCCGAGCCATGTAGGACAAGCGTTGGCACCGTGATGGCATTCAGCCGCAATCGGCGATCGCCCGCCGCGGCGATGGCGGCAATCTGCCGACCGAAGCCGGCAGGGTTGTACGCTCGTTTGACTTCAGCCAGGACTTGCGCGCGCTGCGCGGTTTCATCGAGCGGATAACCAGGGCCAGCGATCACTCGGGAGAAGGCGAGACTGTGAGCGAGAAAACCTTCTTCGTCTTCCAACGGATGGGGTGCACGCCGAATTAGTGCCGCCATCACTTCCGGCGCCGTGGGTGGCAAGTTGGGGTTGCCGGTGCTGGACATGATCGAGGTCAATGACAGTGTGCGCTGGGGATGCTCGCTGGCGATCAGTTGAGCAATCATTCCACCCATCGATCGACCAACAATGTGCGCCCGTTCAATCTCAAGCGCGTCGAGTAACCCCATCGCATCATCGGCCATGTCATGCAGGGTATAGGGCACCTCCGGTCGTTCACCCCGCGCTGCGGTGATGGCCACTGTCGCGATGTCGGGAATCGGTGCGCTGTCGAAGTGCGTCGAAAGGCCCATGTCGCGATTGTCGAAACGAATGACGCGATAGCCGTGTGCTGCCAAGCATTCGCAAAAGGGGACGGTCCAGCGAATCATCTGCACGCCCAGGCCCGAGATCAGCAGCATGGGTTCGGCATCTTGGGTGCCAAAGCTGTCGTATTCGATGTCGATACCGTTGGCTTTGACGTTAGGCACGGTGCGTCACCCTTTTTTCGGTGGTGGTGATGGCGCCAGCGGAAGGAGCCGAAGAGACAGCCAACGGAGGTCTAGAGATGCAGTGCAGGATGGGGGAAGGTGTTCCGTCACAGCGGTAGCTGGCAGTGGTTGAGCGCCATTTATACCCGGCTAAAATTGGTTGCGTCAATATTAGCCGGGTAATAATTAGGGCGTGGTGCCCCATTGCTGGGCATGTCATCAATCGCTGCGCATCTTCGGAGACCCACGTTTGGGCCGTGGAAAGGCGCTGGGCGGCTATCAAGCCAAGGCAAGCGAGGCACGATTAGCTACAGCCACGTCATTCCCTTGAGTGCAATCCCTGGTTTGTTACATCCGGCGTTTGAATCCACAAGCCGAAGTAGACATTTGATAACGGCTAGTCGATACGTTCCACATCTAGTTCAGGCATCGGCGGTTTCGATTCATGGCGCGAAGCAAACCGCTCTCGGTAGCTGGCCGGCGACAAGTTCAGGCGCCGCATAAAGGTTCGCCGCATACGCTCTTCATCACCAAAGCCGCACAAGCGAGTGATCTGCTTGATCGGAACACGCTGTTCTTCCAGGTAACGACTAGCGGCTTCCAGCCGTAGGTCTTCGACCAACTTGCCTGGCGTACGTCCATACATATCGACAAACCTTCGCGCAAAAGTACGCGGCGCCATCTTCACTCGCTCGGCCAGGCGCTCGACGCCTAGATCTTCATCGAGGTGTTCGATGATCCAGCCATGCAATGCCTCCAGTTGCGACTTCACACCGCGCATACCCGCGCTTTCCTGGGTTGCCAGTGTGCGACTGAGTTGCGATTGGCCGCCAGGGCGATGCAGGAAGACTACGAGGTCCTTGGCAACAGCAAGGCTGAGGCGCCGGTCATGATCAGCTTCGACCAACGTCAGTGCGAGGTCGATACCGGCTGAGATACCAGCGGATGTCCAGATATTGCCATCGTTGATGTAAATCGGATCGAGCTCCACCCGCACGGAAGGAAACTGTGCAAGCAGATCGTCGACCGCAGCCCAATGCGTCACAGCACGACGCCCATTCAACAGATGCGCAGCCGCCAGCAGGAATGCACCCGTACACACGCTGCAAGTGCGTCGCACCATGGTGGATGCACGACTGATCCATTCGATGAGAACGGCATCGCGCATGGCTTCGACAACCGTGACGCCGCCTACGACCATGATCGTATCCAGCTCGCGAAGATCGATCGATGTAATCGATTGCGTCTGGATCGAAACTCCCGATGTTGTACGTATCAAACCACCGGCGGTTGAAAGGTAGATCAAGGTGTAAATCGGAACACGCTCGCCCGAAAGCCGATTAGCACTACTGAATACTTCAGCGGGGCCTGCAACGTTCAAAGCAAGCGCATCTTCGAACAGCACGAATGCAATAGTCCTAGAAGAAGGCATCGGCTTGGCAGAAAAGGAGGTCTGATTAACATTGCGCTGCAGGTTCACAGCCGTCAAGGTCGGCGTCGGTCAACTAACGGCACATAGCCTTTGGAGAACGACGCTCATGAAATGCATGCGAAATGTCGCCATATTGTTGGTGCTCGTTACGTCGACTCACGCATTGGCCGCGGATACGACGGCCTTGTCTCCATCGCTTCAGGCTCTGGATATTTCCGTTGGAAAATGGGTTTTCCACGGCGAGAACCTTCCCGGACCGGATCAGAAGGCCGGTAAATGGACATGGAATGAAGACTGCGGATGGTCTGCAAATCGTGCCTTCATGACATGCAGCTTTGTCATGTATTGGCCTGACGGCGTGGTGAAATCGCAGGTGGTCAACACATACAACTCCAATGACAAAAGCTATTGGCACTATGAGATGTTCGATTCCAATGGAAGCGGCGCGGATCCTTTCATCTCACGCCTGACTATCGCCAACAACACCTGGACCAATGCTGGCACTGCCGACCAAAAGACATATCGCGTCACCTACCACTACATCTCGCCCACTCAGGTAAGCGTGCGCATTGAGCTGTCCAGCGATCATGTTCACTGGACAACGCTGGCCCAGGGTTTGGGCATCAAACAATCCTGATGCAACAAGGATCGCGGGGCCTTGCAGTGGAATCTCGTCATTTTTAGCGATCATCTACCGCAGGCATGTTCAGCCTCTGTCTTGGACATGTCGTGAAATTCAATCAGGAGTCCGAGATCCGTTTGCGTGGGTGCGAGAAAGGCATCGCCCTCTATGCCGCGATAGCTTGCAAGCGCTGTTTCGTATCCACGCTCGGCCCATCGCTTCGCACGGCCAAGGTCAGCGACGCCGATGCTCACGCCGAGAATTTGAGGGCCACCTCGACGCAGCGCCTCGGCAGCGATACCCACGCCATCCGGCTGCAGCGCGACTATGTTTTTGTGGCCTACCGGTATGCAATAACCACTCGCCGATATCTGCGGAATACGAACGGTCTTTGCTTCTGCAAAACCCATCCGTTCAAGTTGCTTTCGATCAGCGTCGGCATTTGACGAGAGCAGCCATATCGTAGACAGCTCGCGTGCGCTATTGGGGTGATCGCGTGCAATGCGATCGTCGGCAGAGCTATTAGGTGTGACTTTGCCAGGCGCGTAATCGATGAAGAACAGATTACTCGTTAGCGGCTGAGTATCGAATGCGAAGAGACGCCAGCGTGGTGGGCGGGTAGGGCCGGCACCATCGGGATCCATCGGTGAGGCCGAAAAAATGGGAGTCGGCGCAAAGCCGCTGTGCTGCAAGAAATCCCTTGCTTGCTCAAGCGCCGATGAGCGAAGTCCAAAACTACGAGCTCCTGGTTCGCCGTGCAGCACAGCCTGGTCAGCGCGCATGCCCGGATCCATATCCGGGTTGGGTCGGGTGATGCCTTCCAATTCGATATAGCTCTGATCGGAAAACCGCACATACCGATTCGCCACGCCATCGGGATCTCGCCCCGGCCTGATCTGAAACCCGAGCTTCACCGCCATGATCGCGCTGACCTGATCGATGCTGCGTCCCCACAGTAAGACGTGATCGAGCTCGCTCGTCTCCGTGGG
>JBARCX010000429.1:0-5709 GCA_049794535.1 Rhodanobacter sp. | reverse complement strand
ACGCTCTTCGCCAGATCTACGCCAATGGTTATAGTGCTCATGGAGACTTCCTCTTCTGCTGACGGTTGTGTCGAAACACCATCATGGCCCTCGAGGCCGTAAGGGGAGGAAGTCTCTTTTTACTCATAAACAAACATGGCGTGCGCCTATGGCGCACGCCATGTTTCGTTTCTCAGGCTAGCCTTCCTGCGTAGACAGCGTCATCGGCACGACTGAGCTTGCAAAACAGCTGCCCGTTATCACTATCGACTATTCGTCACATCACCTTGCTGCAACGCCCCGCTGGAATTTCCAATGGACGTCCGCGGTGCGCTTGGCTGTGCTGTGGCAGCGTTTGATGACGAGCGCACAAAGTGCCCTTGTGCATCAAAAGTCAGCAACGTAGAAACCTTCTGCTCCGCGTGCTTCGGAATCGACGTTCCCGTTTCCGGTACCGCACCTGATGCAGCAACCTGCTGCGTGGCTACATATTGTAGGAGCTGCGATCCATCGGGCATTTGGGATACCTGGAACGGTTTGCCCAAGGCTGCTTCTGCTTGAGCGACCGTGGTCTGGCCCGGCGTAAACGAAGCGATGACATTCGGGTCAACCTTATTACCCACCGTCATACAACCAGCAAGCATGGTGGCTGCAACCACCGTCACAGCAAAAATCTTCTGCATGGAAATCCTCCTAATTTCGCGACACTAGCCTGATCGAAAGAAATAACTCAGTAGCGCATCGTCCGCCCAACATCCTCGGACAAAGCCCACCGGATATCGTCGCTACTTTCACGCCATGACGACAAGCAGGTCTTTAGGCACCCCTACGGTTTAGAGCCGGTCCTCATAGTCAGTGCCTACTCGCAATGGCTATCGCGATCACGACAGCTTGGCGCAAGGCCTACAGTACGCATACGTACGGACACAAATGCCCGACGATCGCCACCTCACTGACGCAAAGCAATAACTGCCCTGTCACGACCGACCAGCACACTGCCGCCCATCGCATTACGAAGTCCCCATCGTGTCAGCGCAGTACGTCATCCCCTCAAAGCTCGGCCTATTCCGTATCGTTCAACACGGTCACCGTTGGCGCACTCTGTTAGATGAGCGCGAGCTCGGTCGACACGACGGACCCTGTGCGGCGTTGCTCTTCCTGCGCGATGCATGGCCGCGGGCACGGCTGCCGACGACACTTTCTCACTGGCGCTATCTGCCGGAACCCACGCCAGTGCGGCTGCGTGTGCAGCACGCGGCATGATTGCTGATTAAGAGCTAAAGCACTCAGGCAGCGGACGGCATCTCGGTTATGGCGCTATCTGCTTGCAGGCGATCGAGCATGCCTCGCGCCATTTCGTTTTCGCCCGACACCACAAAATCGGCACCCTGCTCACGCAGATGTTTAACGCCAGCGCTGGAGCTGGCACGCGCCAGAATCTCCAGCTGAGGGTTTTGCATTCGCGCCAAACGAATCACTTCGCCGGCTTCGAACGCATCGGGCACCGTCACCAGCAAGGCACGCGCACGCACAAGCTGGGCGTAAGCCAGTACATCATCCTGAGCGGCATTACCGGAAACGGTATGGATGCCTAGCCGACGCAATTCCGCGGCACGCTCTTTTTCCGTTTCCATGACCAATAGCGTGCAGTCACGCTGTTGCAAGCCCGCGCACAACAGCTGCCCCATCCGGCCATAGCCCACCACGACGACATGGCCTGATAGCTCGGGAACACCCGCATTCTCCGACTCATCGGCAGGAACAGTGATATGGGTAGCATCCGCACCCAGCATCGCCGCCTCGCGCGCATCCACCCATGGCTTTGCACGATCGAGCAGGATGAACAGCAACGGGTTGAGCAGGATCGAGACGATCGCGGCGGCCAGCAGTACGTCCTGCGCTTCCTTCGATACCATGCCCTGCGTTACACCGACACCGATCAGGATGAAAGAGAACTCGCCGATCTGCGCGAGGCTCGCGGCAATCGTCAATGCGGTGCGCAACGGCCGCTTGAACGCAAGCACGATGCCCAGTGCCGCCACCGACTTGCCAATCAGGATGATGGCCACCGCCGCGAGCACCACTAACGGATCGGTCAGCACGACTTGGTAGTTGAACAGCATGCCAATCGAGACGAAGAACAATACGGCGAAGGCATCGCGCAACGGCAGCGTTTCCTCCGCGGCATCATGCGCGAGTTTCGATTCGCCCATCATCATGCCGGCGAAGAATGCGCCCAGCTCGAACGACACCCCGAACAAACCCGCCGCACCGAATGCCACGCCCAACGCAATGGCCAGCACGGCCAAGCGGAACAACTCGCGCGAGCCGCTCTGAGCGACGACCTTGAGTATCCACGGGATGACGCGCTTGCCGACAATCAGCATCAATGCAATGAACAGTGCCACCTTGCCGATGGTGATGCCAACGGTGCTGGCGATCGCGGTAAAAGACACCCCTTCTCCAGCGGATATCGCACCGCCGATGGCTGGTATCAGCACCAGCGCCAACACCATCGCCAGATCCTCGACGATCAACCAGCCGATCGCGATGCGTCCGCGCTCGGTTTCCATCAGTCGTCGTTCTTCCATGGCGCGCAGCAATACAACGGTACTCGCCACCGACAATGCCAAACCGAATACAAAGCCCTGCGCAACCGGCCATCCCAATGCCCATGCGAGCAGCATGCCGAGTAGCGTTGCCACCGCCATCTGCCCGAGCGCGCCAGGGATCGCTATGTTCTTTACCGAAAGCAGATCTTTCAGCGAGAAGTGCAGGCCAACGCCGAACATCAGCAAGACCACACCCAATTCGGCCAACTGATGCGCGAGTTGCCCATCCGCCACATAGCCAGGTGTGAACGGTCCTACCACCACGCCAGCGAGCAGATAGCCAGCCAGCGCCGGCAGTTTCAATTTGTGCGCCAGGGCGGCGAACACGAACGCCAGCACAATGCCGCTGACCAGGGTGCCTATGAGTGGGGCGTCGTGCATGCGCGATCCCTTTATTGCATGTGAAACGGCGTGACTGTGGCTACACGCAAGATACAGCGCAGCATACCGCCGTCATCCGACACTGGCTTGTACTGCGCAATACCTAGTTGTAAGGGTTGTCCCGCCCTGACACAAGCTTAATCCTGCGAATTGATCACTTGAAGAAAGTCACGCCCGTAGCGTTTCAGCTTGGCTTCGCCGACACCACTGACCGCGGCCATCTCATCCTCGTTCGCAGGCAGCGCACGCAACATCGCTAACAAGGTGGCGTCATGGAACACCACGTACGGCGGCACGCCTTGCTGCCTCGCCAGTTGTGTACGCAACGCGCGTAGCGCATCCCACAGCGGCTGCTCATAGGTTTCGATACCAATAGTGGCACCCGTCACCAACTTGCTATCGCTACGGCGACGCGCGCTACGTACGGGCTTGGTGTCCTCACGCATGTGAACGCTTTGATTGCCGACCAGCACATCGCGGCTGGTCTTGGTCAGGCGCAAGGTGCCGAAGCCTTCTGCATCCGTCGCGAGCAGACCGATAGCAAGCAATTGCCGGAACACGGAACGCCATTGTTTTTCGTCCATGTCCGCGCCAATGCCGAACGTGGTCAGGCGATCATGACCCATCTGAGTCATACGTTCGCCATCGATGCCACGCAGGATGTCGATAACATGACCGGAGCCAAAGCGCTGACCGCTGCGATACACGGCCGACAAGGCCTTTTGTGCAGGCACAGTGGCATCCCAGGTTTTCGGCGGCTCCATGCAGTTGTCGCAATGACCGCAGGGGCCGTGGTAATCCTCCCCGAATGCACCGAGTAACAATTCACGGCGACAGCGCGTGGCCTCGGCATAAGCCAATAACGATTCGAGTTTCTGACGCTCGACGCGTTTGCGCTCATCCGCCGATTCGGACTGCGCAATCATCTGGCTCATCGTCACGACATCGGCCAGGCCGTAGATCATCCATGCCTCGGCGGGCAGACCATCGCGACCAGCACGACCTGTCTCTTGGTAATAACCTTCCATGGAGCGCGGTAAATCCAAATGCGCCACAAAGCGCACATCGGGCTTATCGATGCCCATGCCAAACGCCACCGTCGCCACCATCACCACGCCGTCTTCACGCAGGAAGCGCTGCTGGTTTGCCGAACGCTTCGTCGCATCAAGGCCCGCGTGATACGGCAGCGCCTCAATACCCGCTTCGATCAACCATGCCGCCGTGTCGTCCACCTTTTTACGGCTGAGGCAATACACGATGCCGGACTCACCGCGATGGCCATCGAGAAAACTCATCAGCTGACTGCGCGGATTGTGCTTCAGCGCGACGCGATAGCGAATGTTCGGTCGATCGAAGCTGGAAACAAACTGCCGCGCCTGTTGCAACGCCAGTCGCTCGACGATTTCTTCACGCGTGCGCTGATCGGCCGTTGCGGTAAGCGCAATGCGCGGTACCTGCGGAAACCGTTGGTGCAGCACCGCTAACTCACGGTACTCAGGGCGAAAATCGTGCCCCCACTGCGATACGCAATGCGCCTCGTCAATCGCAAATAGCGCCACTTCGGTGCGCTCGAGCAAGCCGAGAAAACGTTGAGTGAGCAAACGCTCCGGCGCTACATAGAGCAGATTCAATTCACCCGCCAGCAGTTGGCGCTCAACCTCGCGCTGCGCGTCTGCGCTCAAGCTGGAATTGAGATAGGCCGACGCCACGCCGGCTTCGCGCAGCGCATCCACCTGATCCTGCATCAACGCGATAAGTGGCGACACCACGATGCCGGTACCTTGCCTGAGCAAGGCGGGAATCTGGTAGCACAACGACTTGCCGCCGCCGGTCGGCATCAGCACCAACGCATCGCCGCCTTCTGCCAATTGCTCTACGACGGCCTGTTGCTGACCGCGAAAGCTGGCGTAACCGAAAACGCTATGAAGAATATCGAGAGCTGAGGAAGGCATCTGTTGAATGCTAGCAAATCGGTGGTGGTCACTCGCCGAAAAGCTTCTCGGCGCACGATCAATGCCTATGGCATACCCCACAGCGCCCGATCGATATTCGCATCCAGCCCGAAACGGGACAGCGGTACGCGACCATTTTTCACTTCAACACCTTCAGCGCGCAAAAGACGACATTGCTCACGAAATCCACGGCTCCCTGGCGGTAGCGCCACCTGTCCACTGGCACGCAGCACGCGGAACCAGGGCAAGGCCATACCATCAGGTACTTCACCCAGCAGCTTACCGACCAGACGTGCGCGCCCCGGCAAACCTGCACGTGCAGCGATAGCGCCATAACTGGCGACACGGCCCGGTGGAATGGCGGCAATGGCGGCGTAGATGCGGGTCTGAGCGTCGTTCATGGTTGCGAGAAGAGTTGGGGCTATGCCGCGCAGCGTGTTTATGGTGCCCACGCAGAGTAGGTCAGGCAGAATAGATCAGAACATCCATTGCACAACTTGGACATAAAGTCGTGGCAGAGTAGTAGCCATTGTTCGTCAAGGAATTTGACCATGCGCCACTTTGAAGCCGTGCGCTCACACATCGGCAGCCAACATAAGCTGCGTCAGAATGATCCCTATCTGCTCAGTTTCGATCTCAAGCTAGCGCATGGGCATCATCAGGGCATGTACCTGGCCGAGCTTGAGGACGAAAGCGGAAGGCGCTACCTGCGCATTTCGACACCGATCGGACCATTGGCAGGCACCGATCCACGCCGTTGCCTGCGCTTCAACTGGGAGCAGCGC
>JBARCX010000428.1:0-2757 GCA_049794535.1 Rhodanobacter sp. | reverse complement strand
TGATCCGGCCATCGAGTCGGCGGCGGTTTCGATCACCAGCCGCATCTACGCGCACAAGGTGCAGGGCACGCTGGCGCCGCTGCCGAACGTGAAAAACATCATCGTGGTCGCCTCGGGCAAGGGCGGCGTGGGTAAGTCGACCGTATCAGCCAACCTGGCGCTTGCTCTGCAGGCTGAAGGTGCGAAGGTCGGCATATTGGATGCCGATATCTATGGCCCCAGCCAGCCTCGTATGCTGGGTGTCAGCGGCAAACCGCAGTCGCCGGATGGCAAAACCATCATCCCATTGACCGCGCATGGCCTGCAGGTGATGTCGATCGGTTTTCTGGTGGATGAGGAAACGCCGATGATCTGGCGCGGCCCTATGGTCACCCAGGCCATGATGCAGCTACTCACGGATTCACGCTGGGAGCAGCTCGACTATCTCGTCGTGGATCTGCCGCCAGGAACGGGTGATATCCAGCTCACGCTCTCGCAGAAAGTGCCCGTAGCAGGCGCGGTTATCGTCACCACGCCGCAGGACATAGCGCTGCTCGACGCACGCAAGGCGCTGAAGATGTTCGAGAAGGTTGAAGTGCCGGTGCTGGGTGTGGTGGAGAACATGGCGACCCATGTGTGTTCCAACTGTGGCCACGAAGAACATATCTTCGGCGAGGGTGGTGGTGAGCGGATGGCTGAGCAATATCACGTGCCGTATCTGGGTTCGCTGCCGCTGGATATCCGCATTCGCGAGCAGGCTGATGGCGGCACGCCGACGGTGGTGGCGATACCTGACTCCGATCTCGCCGCCCGTTATCGGGAGATTGCTCGTAATGCCACGGGGCGGCTGTCACGCCTACCGCGCAATAAATCATTGGGTCTGGGCAAAATCGTAGTGCAGGGCGCGCCTTCGGCATGAGTCCATCGGTATGAGTGCTGGGCGGCGAGTGCTATGCCTCTCGGGCAGCCTGCGACGGGTATCGTCTAATACGGCTGCGCTACAAGCGGCACAGCAGCTGGCGCCACCTTCATTGGAACTCGTGCTGTATGACGGGTTGGGCACGCTGCCGCTGTTCAACCCGGATGATGAAGTCGAGCCATTGCCTGCCTCCGTAGCCGCCTTGCGCACAGCGGTGGGTGAATCCGATGCGTTGCTGATGGCCTGCCCTGAGTATGCGCATGGGGTGCCGGGCGCCTTCAAGAATTTGCTGGACTGGTTGGTAGGCAGCCTGGAATTTCCAGATAAGCCACTGCTGTTGCTGAATGCCTCGGGGCGTGGCTCGCATCATGCGCAGGACGCGTTAGGTGAGATCTTGCGCACCATGTCGGCGAATCTGCTGGCACCGCAGCCACTTGAGGTGGCTTTGTCGGGGGCCGGTTGCACAAGAGAGCAAGTGCTTGCAGATCCCGCGCGTTGTACGGAATTAAGCGCGGTTCTGGACTGTCTCACCACGGCGCTGATCACAGCTTGACCGCGGTGGCTGGCGGAGTGGGCGTCTAAGCATGTATTTTTCCCGCTTTATGCCCGGCTCGATCGGGTGGTAACGCTACATAGCACGCTGCATAACAACACCGGAGTTCGCGTGAGCATCAAAGCCGACAAATGGATCCGCCGCATGGCTGAGCAGCACGGCATGATTGAGCCGTACGAGCCCGGGCAGGTGAAGCTGCGCGATGGGCAGAAGCTGGTGTCCTATGGCACCTCCAGCTACGGCTACGACGTGCGCTGTGCGCGCGAGTTCAAGATTTTCACCAACATCAACTCCACCATCGTCGATCCGAAGGCGTTCGACCCGAGCAGCTTCGTCGACGTGGAAGCGGATGTATGCATCATCCCGCCGAACTCGTTCGCGTTGGCGCGTACGGTCGAATACTTTCGTATTCCGCGGAAGGTGCTCACCATCTGCCTTGGCAAGAGCACCTATGCGCGCTGCGGGATCATCGTCAACGTGACGCCGCTGGAGCCGGAGTGGGAGGGCCATGTCACGCTGGAGTTCTCCAATACCACCCCGCTGCCCGCAAAAATCTACGCCAATGAAGGCGTGGCACAAATGCTGTTCCTCGAGTCCGATGAGGAATGCGAGACCAGTTACCGGGATCGCGGCGGCAAGTACCAGGGGCAACAGGGCGTAACCCTGCCACGTACCTGAATAACTAACCGGCTGTCGTCCACGACGGCCGCCAAGCTTCCGGCCCGGCGTTACACTCCGCTGAGCCTCACCGTTCTTTATGCAGGAGATCCGCATGATCCGTTTTTCCACGCTGCTGACCCGCACTGCCGCTGCGCTGATGCTGGGCAGCATGCTGGTGCTCGCCGGCTGCCATCGTGGCAGTACCAAAGACACCATCGCCACCTCGTCGCAGGCGCAGAGCAAGTTTGACCTCACCGTGGCGGCCTACAAGAGTGGCCAGTTCATGATCGACGGTGCGGTGTTGTCTGCGGTCGATGCCGGTAGCCATTTCGCCTACCTGAAGGACCAGGGCAAGCTGCCGAAGACCGTGTTGCTGGTACCCAGTGACGATTCAAAGATTCGTAAGCAGCACCTGCAGTACATGGCGCGCTTGCAGCTCGACTATGGCTTCATGGTGTTCTACGACGACGGCGGCACCCTGAAGCGCATTAATCCGATTGAGACCAAGGCACGTGCGCTGGAGGATTACCATGCGCCGGCCGTCGCACCGAGCAGCGACAGCGGTAAGGATGCCAGTGGCAATCCTTATGGCGGTGGTGGTGACCAGCAAGGCGGTCACTGACCGCGATTTCCTGACAGATCAAAC
>JBARCX010000427.1:0-3302 GCA_049794535.1 Rhodanobacter sp. | reverse complement strand
GTCGCACCCTCATCCGCTGCGCCCAAAGGAAGTCCCTGTGGGACCGGCACCTTCTCCCGAAGGGAGAAGGGAGTAACTGAAGCTCGACGCCAATCAGATGAAGCCATGCCCCGCATGCGCATCAGCTCACAAGAACATGCGCTAGCCGCTTCACAACTTCGTAACTCGGTGTGATAATAACAACGATTCGCATTTACGATGATCGTTCATAGGGGCAAGCACAAGGGCGACACGGATCCGTGAGCGCCTGATCGGCGCCCGCACCCGAGCGCGCCATCGCTGCGCCCGAACCAAAATATTCCAACAAGGCTCTCCCCTTCATGCCCTCGCCTCTTCGCGCCAAGCCCTTGCACGCTGCCTTGATGGTTGCCTTTGCGGTCCCGATGACCGCCTTCGCCCAGACCGCCACTCCGCCTTCCGATACCACCACTGCGCCAGCAACCAAGCCCGCGAAGACACAAACACTGAAGGCCGTGAATGTCACCGGCAGCGTGGTCGGCAATCACTACGATTCCGACTCTTCCAGCATCGGCGCGAAAATGCCGACGGCCCTGCGCGACATTCCGCAGTCCGTCGTCGTAGTGAATCGCGATCTGCTGGATGCACAGGGCGCGACGTCGTTCCAGGATGCGCTGCGTAACGTGCCCGGCATCACCATCGGTGGCGCTGAAGGTGGCCAGATCGGCAACAACATCAACCTGCGTGGCTTCACAGCGCGCACCGATATCTATCTCGACGGCTTTCGCGACCCGGGCCAGTACTACCGCGACACGTTCGACCTGTCGGCGATCGAAGTACTGAAGGGCCCGTCATCGATGATGTTCGGCCGTGGCTCCACCGGTGGCGTAATCAACCAGGTGAGCAAGGAGCCGGAGCTCAAGGCGTTTGGCACCATCTCCGCCACCGTCGGCAGCGATGACCGCTATCGCACCACCGCGGATTTCAACCAGCCGTTGTCGGATACCTCTGCTGCGCGTTTGAACGTGTACGGGCAAGACATGCACTCCACCCGCGACGTGACGAAAAACCAGGACTTCGGCATTGCGCCGTCGCTGCGGTTCGGCATCGGCACGCCGACGCAGATCACCCTGTCGGCATTGATACAGCGTAATCACGATATGCCGGACTACGGCCTGCCGCCGATCAACGGCCGCCCGGCGAACGTGAATCACGACAACTGGTACGGCCTCACGGATGACCGCACCAACCAGAGCGTGAACAGCTTCAACGCACGCATCGAGCACAGCTTCAGTTCCGACGTCAGCCTGCGCAGCCAATTGCAGTACAGCGACTACACCACCAATGCGCGTGAAACTGCCGCGAACAGCGTGGTGACAGCCGCCGGTGTGACGTTGAACAAGACGGCCGGCAACCCCACCAACCTGCCCTTGCAGGATCTGTTCGTGCAGCTAGCCAGCCACGATCGCGTGATTCACGACAAGCTGCTCGACAGTCAGACCGACCTGGTCACCAAGTTCAATACCGGCAGCTTCGATCACACGCTGATCACCGGCATGGAGTTGGCTCACGAGACATATAACAACCAGGCCTATACACGTAACGGATTGCCGCTGTTGTCACTGCTCAACCCCGTGCAGGAATCCACTCCGGCCAATGTGACGACTACCGTCGGCAACTACGCCAAGTCCAGCGCGAACACCGCGGCGGTCTATGCCAATGACACGATGAAGCTCAACGATCAGTGGATGGTCGTCGCCGGTTTGCGTCGCGACCGTTTCGCTGCAGATATCACTAACAGCGTATCGCTGCCGGGCTACGCAAGGCAGACGGTGTATTTCACCAGCGTGCGCGGTGGTGTGATCTATCAGCCGAGCGAGGCGCAGTCCTATTACGCGTCGTACGGCACATCGTTCGATCCGTCGCTGGAGACGCTCACCGTCACCAACGGCACACAGGATCTGCCGCCGGAAAAGAACCGCTCGTATGAAATCGGCGGCAAGTGGAATCTGCTCGACGACACATTGCAGCTCACCTCGGCGCTGTTCAATCTTGAACAGACCAATGCACGCACGCAGACCTCCAGCGGAGAGTACGTGCTTGATGGAAACATCCGCGTGCGCGGTGCGGAGTTCGGCGCTACTGGCCACCTCACCGAGCATTGGCAGTTGTTCTCCGGCTACACCTACATGAATGCCAAGGTCGTGAAAGCGCTGGATGGCACCCAGGGCAACGTGCCAGCCAACACGCCGCGCAACACTGCGACGGCATGGAGCACCTACACCTTTGCTGGCAACTGGGAAGCGGGCGGTGGCGCCACCTATATGTCGCAGCGCTACGCGGCCAATACCGACGTGGTCAGTGTCGGTGGCTACACTCGCTGGGATGCCACGCTGGCGTACCATCAGCCCCGCTACGATGTGCGCTTGAACGTGCTCAACCTGACCAACAAAAAGTATTTCGATGCGCTGATCCAATCGGACGGTGGGCGCTCGGTACCGGGCATCGGTCGCACGGAGATGGTGACCTTTACCTACAAGATCTAACTTCCGGAGAACGCCGCTTATGCTGGTGCATGTACCCGCCCTGCTCAACGGCGAACAACTGGAATTTTTCCGCAGCCGACTCGATGCCATCGACGCGCCCTGGAAGGATGGGCGCGTCACCGCGGGGCACCAAGGCATCCACGTAAAGCAGAATCTTCAGATCACCGAAGGTTCTGCACTCGGCATCGAATTGGGCGACATCGTGCTCGCCGCGCTGGAACGGCATCCGCTGTTTATCAGCGCGGCGTTACCCAATCGCGTCTACCCGCCGATGTTCAACCGTTATCAGGGCGGCATGCATTTTGGCAGTCATGTCGATGGTGCAGTACGCCTGCTGCCCGGCACCGGCCAGAAGATCCGTACCGACCTCTCCGCCACGCTGTTCCTCGCTCCACCGGAAAGCTATGACGGTGGTGAGTTACTCATCGAAGACACCTACGGCACGCAGACGGTAAAGCTCGCCGCAGGCGACATGATCCTCTACCCCGCCAGCAGTTTGCACCGTGTCATGCCCGTCACCCGCGGCGCCCGCCTGGCCTGCTTCTTCTGGGTGCAAAGCATGGTGCGCGACGATAGCCAACGCGCACTACTGTTCGATCTGGACAACGCCATCCAGCGACTCACCGCCACCGGCGCTGACGAAAGCGCACGCGTGCAACTCACCGGCAGCTATCACAACCTGTTGCGGATGTGGTCGGATGTTTGAGTGAGTGTTTTAGATGTACGCGACCTGGCCATCCATTCGCTCAAAAAGCCAAACACATTAGCAAACCGCAAGAACATGCGACAGCTTGTTGA
>JBARCX010000426.1:0-16240 GCA_049794535.1 Rhodanobacter sp. | reverse complement strand
GCTTACCGCTAGCCGCATCAAACGCGGCGAGTGTGCCATCGGTGCTTGAGGCATATAGCACGCCATCAACCACCGTCGGACGCAGCCGCACACCGCTGTCGCCAGCACCGCCTCCGACGCGGGCAGTCCACAGTGTGGATGCCTGCACGGTAGGCTTAAAGTCTTTGGCCAGCGGCGTTGGCGGCTGGATGTTTTCTTTCTTGAACGAATGACAGCCCGCCAGCGCCACCAAAGTGGTCGTTAACGCGATCAGCCATGCTTGCTTCATAACCCCAGCTTTCATGCACCCTGCTTCCCGGCCACGGCCAGATCGTCGATTTTCATCTGCAGGTCACCGCCCTGCTGCGCATCACCACCCAGCGCAGCCTCGGCAGCCTGGTAGGCTTTGCGGGCGTCGTCAGGACGTCCCAACTTGACCAGCACATCGCCACGTAGTTCCTGGCTCATGCCTTCATAGCTCTTCGGCGGGATACGATCGAGCGCGGCAAGCGCCTGTGTCGTATTGCCGTGTGCCAGTTGCACACGTGCAGTGCGCAATTGGATCAATGCTTTTAATGCTGGGGCGGTAGCGTGTTGCTCGGCCCAATCTAGCGAGACCAACGCCTTGTCCAGCTGATTGGCCTGCGCCTGTTGCTGCGCACGATCGCTGACAGCGAACAGCGCATAAGGCGTATCGGCATAATCCTTCATCAATTCGTCGGTCAGGCTCTCCGCCCCCGTCGTCTGGCCGACAGCCGCAGCCGTCTGCACCTGTGCATAAATCTCAGCAGCATCAGCCTGATGATTGGCCTGATGCTTGCGCCACTGCTGCCAGCCGAAAATCACAACCAGACCGATCGCGATGCCGACGACAATGGACAAACCATTCTGCCGTAGCCATTTCTGTACGATTTCGCTCTGTTCGTAATCGTCGTATGCGTCAAATGCCATGCAATCACCGTGTCAGGGGAAGCGCATACAGCGCTGTCGTGAATCGATCGAGCCAGTTTGATGCTCAGCCGGACCGGTCCGCTCAGGCAGCGAGCGGACAATGAACAAGCATACCTGATTGTGCCGGCCCGCGCGGGCCGACATCGCCCTCAAGCGCCGCTAGGTGCGGCCTTGCCGTCCTGCATTTGAACGCGAAAATGCGCGACATTGGCGCGACGGTAACCATCCAATGCCATGGGCTGTCCATCCACACTGACTTGCGCGCCTGTGGCGTTGCCAATGCGCACTTCAAGCGGCTGATCGCTGCGATAGGTCTTGACGGTCCCCGCCGGAAGCAGGCCGTACTCCAGTCGCGAACCATCCGCACCCGTCACTTCTACCCAGCTCGCATCGGCAAGGGTCAACTGAATGCTGTGTTGGCCTCCACCCACCGTAGCCACCGACGGCTCAGCAGGTTTCGCAGGTGTCGCCAAGTCGTTGCCGAGATTTGGCACGGGCATCATCGAGGCCAACAACGGTTGCTCGTTGGCTTGCGGCGGTTTCACGCTCGGCGGTGGTAACGTCGTTGCCGCTGCAATGCGCGCAGCCACACTTGTCGCTGGTGCCGGAGCATCTTGTTGAGCCACAGGCGCAGCATCAAGCGGCGCCAGATGACTCACGTCGCTGTTCAGCGCACCGTGCACGCCCAGCCAGATGGTCGGCACGGCGATCACAGCAGTCAGCACAACATAGGTCGCTGCCGTGGCGTAGCGCTCGAACAGATAACGCGAATGCGAAATACCGCCCGTAGCGACCAATGTCGGCTCATTCAATGTCGGCTCGCTGCGCTTGATGCGAGCGATTTCGGCTTGAATAGCGGCCTCATCAATACCCAGGTAGTGGCCATACTTATTGATGTAGCTGGCCAGATACACCTGATAATCGGTGCCGTCATACGTGTTGCTTTCAAGCTGACGTAGTACACGTGCAGGCAAACGCAAGGCGTGCCCGCAACTCTCCAGATCAAAACCGCGAGCCTCACGGGCTACGCGTAGCCGACCACCAAAACTAGCGGTCGAGTCGTCAAATACGTGCACGGAGTCTTCCTTGTTTCCTTCCATGTTCACTGCGGTCGAGGCGAATAAATCGGACGCCGCGGGTTCCTGTCCTGCCGGATGAGTCTGCTGGGCGGTCATGGGCTTGCAGTGGAGTCAAGGGCGCGCGCCTGTTCCGAGTCCGGGAACTGGCTTAGCAATCGCCTGCGATAATTGAGAGCGGCATCCCTATCACCCTGGCGGATTTCAATATCGTGTCCAAGCTTGAGCGCAGCAGGGTTGCTCTGCCCTAGTGCTTCATAGCGTTGGAGGAAGGCACCAGCACGAGATATATCGTTGCCAAGGTAAAGCACATTGGCGAGCTGATATAGCGCGTCGGCATTTTGCGGATTAACGGCTATGGCCTTGCGAAAGCTGGCTTCAGCGCTCACCAGATCATTCGAACGCATCTGGCAAACACCCGCATTGGTCAAAGCCATATCGGGGGTCGCATAGAACGGGTCAGCCACAGCCTTCTGGAAATACGGCATCGCCTCAGCTGACTTACCGACTCTGCAGAGGAAGGCGCCGAGATTGTTATTGGCCGCCCCCTGAGTTGGCTTCAAATCAACCGCTTTCCGGTAGTTCTGTTCGGCATCCGGCATATCGTTGATACGTTCGTAAATAACGGCAATCACTGTATGTGCCGGCTCGTAATTCGGATCAAACTTCAACGCCAACTTGACCTTTGCCAGCGCAGTCTGCAGGTCACCGTTCTGCATGTAATGCTGAGCTAGATCGGTGTGAACGCGCGCAGCATCCTCAGCCTTTTCAGCGCTAGTGGCGCTGTCCGGCATCGGCGTCGGAGTGGTGTCCGCTGGGTGATAGTTCACCCCTGTACTGCGACAACCGCCTAGAAGTATGCCCACACAGGCACAAAGTACGATTCCATTACGCCGCATGGGCTGCCCCCTCGTCCAGTCGCTTGCGGAATTCAGCCTGACGCCTTGTGCGGTCCAGCACCTGCCCCTTCAGCTGACCACAGGCGGCGTCGATATCATCGCCACGCGTGCGACGCAGCATCGTCAGCACACCAGCATTAAGCAGTATCGTCTGGAACGCGCGGATCGTTTCAGCGTCAGAACGCTCGAAACGCGTACCAGGAAATGGATTGAACGGAATCAGATTGACCTTGCAGGTCGGCAGTTTGCGCATCAGTTTGATGAGCTGTTTCGCATGCTCCGGCTGGTCGTTGACGCCCTTCATCAAGGTGTATTCGAACGTGATCGTGGTGCGTGCTTTACGTGCGATCCAGCGCTGGCAGGCTGCCATCAGCTCGGCAATCGGGTACCGCTTGTTCAGGGGCACCAACTCGGTGCGCAACTCGTCATTCGCCGCGTGCAACGACACCGCGAGCGACACATCGATGGTCTCGGACAGCTTGTCGATCATCGGCACCAGGCCGGCAGTGGACAGTGTCACGCGCTTGGCCGCGAGGCCAAAACCCAGGTCATCGCGCATCAGGCTCATCGCCTTCGTCACGTTATCGAAGTTCAGCAGCGGCTCGCCCATGCCCATCATCACCACGTTGGTGATACGACGATTCTGGTGAGTGATGTTGCCGAGATACTTCGCCGCCACCCACATCTGACCGATGACCTCGGCCGTGGAAAGGTTGCGATTGAAGCCCTGCGTCGCGGTGGAGCAGAACTGGCAATTGAGACCGCAGCCGATCTGCGAAGACACGCAAAGCGTGCCGCGAGTCGGCTCCGGAATGTAGACCGCCTCGACGGCGCTGCCGCCGTCCAAGCCAAGCAGCCACTTGTGTGTACCGTCGGCAGCAGCCTTGTCGAACACCGTCTTGGGCGGACCGACGTAGCACGTAGCCTCGAGCTTGGCGCGCAGCGCCTTGCCCACGTCGGTCATGTTTTCGAAGTTGTCTTCCAGGTGGTGGTAGATCCACTTCATCACCTGTTCGGCACGATAAGGCTTCTCGCCGATCTGCGTGAAGAAGTCACGTAGACCTTGGCGATCGAAATCGAGCAGGTTGACCTTGTCGGTCACGGGGACCGGACTGGATGAATTGGCAACGACCTGGTTCACAACGTCATATCTCAGCGCGGAAGAACTTCCGTCTCGGCGAAGAAGTAAGCGATTTCCACCTTGGCAGTTTCAGCGGCATCGGAGCCGTGCACCGCGTTGGCGTCAATCGAATCAGCGAAGTCGGCGCGGATCGTGCCCGGCGCAGCTTCTTTCGGGTTGGTAGCACCCATCAGATCGCGGTGCTTGAGAACGGCATTCTCGCCCTGCAGTGCCTGGATCATCACCGGACCGGAGATCATGAACTCGACCAGTGCATTGAAGAACGGGCGCTCGCGATGCACGGCGTAGAAGCCCTCGGCTTCCTTGCGCGACAACTGCTTCATCTTCGCGGCAACAACCTTAAGGCCGGCCTTCTCGAAACGAGCATAGATTTCACCGATCACGTTCTTAGCAACAGCGTCGGGCTTGATGATTGAAAGGGTGCGCTCCAGCGCCATGTGAATCTGCTCCGGGAAAAAACCACAGGTTATGTGAAGAACCGGTCACGACCGGCTAATTGTGGGCTAAACCTGACAAGAAATACGGATTTAGCTCACGAAAGTCTGACAGATTCTAACTGATACGCAAGCCGCCTGCAGTGCCCTTGAAACGTTCGTTTGACTAGCCCGAAGCGGCGCGCGTATGCTCAAACGATCGTTTGATTCGTGCCTCGGGATCTACGCATGTCACCCGTAAACAGCTCAACCCAGTCCACCAAGCAGCGCATCCTCGGGGCCGCGGAGGAATTATTCGCGCGCCAAGGCTTCGACGGAGCCTCATTACGCCAGCTCACGGCAGCTGCCGGCGTCAATCTCGCCGCGGTCAACTATCACTTCGGATCCAAGGACAACCTCATTGAGGAGGTGTTTCGCCGTCGCCTGGACGAATTGAACGCCCGCCGCATGGCCGCACTGGAAAAAGTCGCCGGACACGAAGACACCACGCTGGAGGAAGTGCTGGCCGCCTTCATCCGGCCCGCACTCGACCTGTCACATGATGGCAGCGGCGGCTCGCTATTCATGCGCGTATTGGCGCGTGCGTTCGCCGAACACGACGACACGCTGCGTAAGTTCCTGTCCGAAAACTATGGCCACGTGATGCGTCAGTTCACCACTGAATTCGCCCGCCTGCTGCCGCAACTCAGCAAAGACGAGCTGTATTGGCGCGTCGATCTGGTCACCGGCGCGCTGACTCACGCCATGTCGGGCTTCGGCATGATCCAGCGCAAGAGCGACGTCAGCGAACGCCAGCATCGCGAACAGGCCGCCGAGCACCTGATCCGCTTCGCCGCTGCTGGCCTGAGCCACCCCTGACCTCCTTTTTTATTCACAACCACCCTTTCATCACCCCCTGTGTTCGCACCATCGGAGATACCAATGACCGCAACACCACTACGCATTCGCAAGGCCGCAGTACTCGGCGCCGGCGTCATGGGCGCACAGATTGCCGCGCACCTGACCAACGCCGGTGTCGAAACCGTGTTGTTCGACCTGCCCGCGAAGGACGGCCCCAAGAGCGGCATTGCGCTCAAAGCCATCGACAACCTCAAGAAGCTCTCCCCTGCACCATTGGGTGAAAAGAGCCTCGCGGCCGCGATCATTCCAGCGAACTACGACGATGATCTGGCGCATCTCAAGGATGTCGACCTAGTGATCGAAGCGATTGCCGAACGGATGGACTGGAAGCTCGATCTCTACAAGAAGATCGCCCCGTTCGTCTCCGCCACCGCGATACTGGCCAGCAACACCTCGGGCCTGTCGATCAACGGCTTGGCCGAAGCGCTGCCGGAAGAAATGCGCCATCGCTTCACCGGCGTGCACTTCTTCAATCCGCCGCGCTACATGCATCTGGTTGAACTGATCCCGACCCGGCTCACCGACAAGAACGTGCAGGAAGGCCTCGAAGCGTTCCTCACCACCACCGTCGGTAAGGGTGTGGTCTACGCTAAAGACACCCCGAACTTCATCGGCAACCGCATCGGCGTGTTCTCGATGCTAGCCACCATGCATCACACCGAGCAGTTCCAGCTCGGCTTCGACACTGTCGACGCATTGACCGGTCCGGCCGTCGGTCGCCCCAAGAGTGCGACTTACCGCACCGCCGACGTGGTCGGCCTGGATACCATGGCCCACGTGATCAAGACCATGGCCGACACCCTGGCCGACGATCCGTGGCACGCCTACTTCAAGGCACCCGTGTGGCTGCAGGGCCTGATTGACCAAGGGGCGCTGGGCCAAAAGACCGGCGCGGGTTTCTATCGCAAGGCTGGCAAGGACATCGTGGTGCTGGACGTCGCCAAGCGCGACTACCGCCCGTCCGAACAGAAGCCCTCGGATGAAGTGGCTGCGATTCTCGCCATCAAGGATCCCGCCGAGAAGTTCGGCAAGCTGCGCGCTTCCACCGACAACCAGGCCCAGTTCCTATGGGCGACCTTCCGCGACCTGTTCCATTACACCGCCTACCACCTGGCTGACATTGCCGACACCGCACGCGATGTCGATTTCGCCATCCGCTGGGGTTACGGCTGGAAGCTCGGCCCGTTCGAGACCTGGCAGGCTGCCGGCTGGCAGCAGGTAGCCGGCTGGATCGCTGAGGATATCGCCGCCGGCAAGGCCATGAGCAAGGCGCCGCTGCCGGCATGGGTTACCGATGGCCGCACCGGTGTGCACAGCAAGGCTGGCTCGTACTCGGCCAGCGCCAACGTCGACAAGCCGCGTTCGCAGCATCCGGTGTATCAGCGCCAGCTGTTCCCCGATCCGATCATCGGCGAGAAGTTCGACCAGGGCACTACGGTGTGGGAGAACGATGGCGTGCGCCTGTGGACCTTGGGCGATGACGGCGTCGGCATCATCTCGTTCAAGACCAAGATGAACACGGTCAATGACCACGTGCTCGACGGCATCCAGCAGGCCATCGATGTGGCCGAGCAGAAGTTGAAAGCCGTCGTGATCTGGCAGACCAGCGAACCGTTCTCCGCGGGCGCTGACCTCAAGGGCGCGCTGGGCTTGCTGCAAGCCGGTCAGTTCGACGCGTTCGAATCCATGGTTGCCAACTTCCAGCGCACCAGCATGCGCATCAAGGGTTCGCTGGTGCCCGTCGTGTCGGCCGTGCGCGGCTTGGCATTGGGCGGTGGCTGCGAGTTCCAAATGCATTCGGCCCGCACCGTCGCAGCACTGGAAAGCTACATCGGCTTGGTCGAAGCGGGCGTTGGCCTGCTGCCGGCCGGCGGTGGCCTGCATGAATTCGCCGTACGTGCAGCCAAAGCTAACCCGGAAGATCCCTTCGAGTCGCTGAAGAAAGTCTTCGAGACCGTGGCGATGGCCAAGGTTGCCGGTAGCGCGCTCGAAGCCAAGCAGATGGGCTTGTTGCGTGACAGCGACATCGTGGTGTTCAACGCTTACGAATTGCTTTACATCGCCAAGAAAGTCGCCCTGTCGTTGGCGGAAAGCGGCTATCGCCCACCGCTGCCGGGTCGCTCGATTGCGGTCGCTGGCGATACCGGCACGGCCACCTTCCAGGCCTCGTTGGCCAATTTGCAGGAAGGCTACTTCGCCTCACCGCACGACATCGAGATCGCAACGCGCATTGCCGACACCTTGTGCGGCGGCAAGATCGAACGCGGCTCGCTGGTCGACGAAGAGTGGTTGCTCGCACTAGAGCGCAAGCACTTCGTGGAACTGGCCAAAACCGAAAAGACACAGGCGCGCATCGCCCACACCATGACCACCGGCAAACCGTTGAGGAACTAGTGAGCGCGCTTTAGCGCGCAGGAGTGAGAAACGAGTCAGCCAGCGTCAACGCGCGTACTTATTTCTCACTCCTCCCCACTCTTCACTCATCTCATCCTGGAGTTCCCCATGTCCAAGCAAGTGCAAGACGCCTACATCGTCGCCGCCACCCGCACCCCGGTCGGCAAGGCGCCACGCGGCGTATTCCGCAACACCCGTCCCGATGACATGCTCGCCCACGTGATCCGTGCCGTGATGGCACAGGCGCCGGGTATCGACCCGCACCGCATCGGCGATGCCATCATCGGCTGCGCCATGCCCGAAGCCGAGCAAGGCATGAACGTGGCGCGCATCGGCGTGCTGCTCGCCGGCCTGCCCAACACTGTGCCGGGCGTCACCATCAATCGCTTCTGCTCCTCTGGCCTGCAGGCCGTGGCCATGGCCGCCGACCGCATCCGCCTCGGCGAAGCAGACATCATGCTCGCCGGCGGTACCGAGAGCATGAGCATGGTGCCGATGATGGGCAACAAGATCGCCATGAACCCAGCCATCTTCACCAACGACGAAGACCGCGCCATCGCGTTCGGCATGGGTATCACCGCCGAGAACGTAGCTAAAAAGTGGAAGGTCAGTCGTGAACAGCAGGATGCGTTCTCGGTCGAAAGCCACCGTCGTGCACTCGCCGCCATTGCTGCCGGTGAGTTCAAAGAAGAGATCACCCCGTTCCAGCTCGACGACCATTACCCCGATCTCGCCACCCGCGGCATCAAGAACGACACGCGCACCATCGACACCGATGAAGGTCCGCGCGCCGGCACCACGCTGGATGTGTTGGGCAAGCTCAAGACCGTGTTCCGCAACCAGCAGTTCGGTGGCAGCGTGACGGCCGGCAACTCCTCGCAAATGTCCGACGGCGCGGGTGCCGTGCTGGTCGTTAGCGAAAAGGCGCTCAAGGAATACAACCTGCAGCCGCTCGCCCGCTTCGTCGGCTACTCGGTGGCCGGCGTGCCGCCGGAAATCATGGGTATCGGCCCGAAAGAAGCCATTCCACTGGCCCTCAAGCAGACCGGCATCACCCAGGATCAGCTGGACTGGATTGAGCTCAACGAAGCGTTTGCCGCGCAGGCCCTGGCAGTGATCGGCGACCTAGGCCTCGACCCGAGCAAGGTCAACCCACTCGGCGGCGCCATCGCCCTCGGCCATCCGCTCGGCGCCACCGGCGCTGTCCGCGTCGCCACCTTGCTTCACGGTATGCGCCGTCGTAAGCAGAAGTACGGCATGGTGACCATGTGCATCGGCACCGGCATGGGCGCAGCGGGGATTTTCGAAGCGCTCTGATCGGTTGCACAGAAGCCGAAAAAAAGAACGGCGTCGTAGCAATACGGCGCCGTTTTTCTCAGCAAGCAGCCCCTTTTACGAGGCCCCATTCCGGCAGCACTCAGGGCCTTGCCTCCAGTACCAGGTTGAACGGGGTTTCAGCGGCACGGCGGAAGCGGCTAAAACCGCCCGCATCAACCACCACCTTGCGCAAACGCGCTTCGCCTGCTTGTGCGCCAAGCGCTGGCCCATGCCGGGCCAGCGACACAGGCACGCAGATCATGGACGAGGCAGCGTAGTACACGCGCCCGACCGGGTTGAGGTTGTCCGAGGTGCTGTCGCCGGCAAACGGCTCCACGATCATGCAGGTACCGTCAGCATTCAGCGCCTTGCGTGCGTGGCGGGCAACACCGTCAGGATCCGCCATGTCATGCAGGCAATCGAAGAACGCTATCAAATCGAAATCCTTGCCGGGGTAACTGCTTGCGTCTGCCTGTTCAAAGTGGGCGTTACTAGCCCCCGCGGCTGTCGCACGCTTACGCGCCATATCGATAGATGGTGCGTGGTAGTCGTATCCGATGAATTGCGACTGCGGAAACGCCTTGGCCATCAATACGGTGCTGGCGCCATGGCCGCAGCCGATGTCGGCGACGCGAGCACCGCTCTGCAGCTTGTCGATCACACCATCCAGTGCTGGCAACCATGCACTCAGAAGATTCGCGTTGTAACCGGCACGGAAAAAGCGCTCGGTGCCGTGGAATAGGCATGGATGATGTTCACCCCATTCCATCCCCGCGCCGGTGCGGAAGTTTTCGCGAGCATGCGGATAGGCATGGAACATCGCCTGCGCTATCTCATAGGCACCAGGCAAATCCACCGGGCCCGCGGGGTCAGCCAGACACAGTGCCTGTATCTCGTTAAGCCGATAGGTACCGCTGTCGGCGTCATAGTCAACGTATCCACCGGCCGCCTGATTACCCAGCCATTCGCGCACATAGCGCTCGCTGGTATTTGTTCGCTCGGCCAGTTGGGCAGAGGTCAGCGCCTCCTTGGCGAGTGCTTTGTACAAGCCTAGTTCGTCGCCGAGACTGATCAGCGATGCACTGAGTACCGCACCGAGATCGCCGACGGCCTTGCCGAGAAATGCATTGAGTTTTTCTTGGTCGATGGACATGAGGAGCGCTCCACGAAAGACGGGGATGCGGCATGCAAGCTGCAGTTCCGCCCGCCGCGGCGCGGAACCAGCTTCCTCGTCCTACCGATGAAAACCACCCAAAAAGGCGCCGGCAGATGCGTAGGGGGCGATCTGCGGTAAATCGCGTGGCAGCCGTGGCTACAAATTTCCCCTCATCGATGACGGATGCATCGACGCTGACATCGAGATACAGGCATCGCCGTGTCATAGACTTCGATTGTAGCGCGGCCAAGCACCGGGTCGGGTCACGTACTGGGGACACTCGCCGCCATGGCAATAGCGCAGGTCACGGCAACCGCAATCAGCCCGCGTTGCATCGCCGAAACATCGGCTGAACATGGGGTAGCGGCTACTAGATAACGCCATTGCTGGATAGCAGAAGGCGCGATGCCATCGCTAGAAATCCCGGTGTCGCCCAAAAACAGGCAAAATACGCGGTTGCCGACGCGCTACCACGTCCGATTACCCGAAACGTAAGCACGCCATCGCCCCGCCCCACTCTACGGATGACAGTTTTGACGATCACCACGGCCACCACGCCACTACCTGACGACGCGGACACCGCCTTGCTGGAGCGCCTGCGCGCCGCAGCGGAACTGCTTGAATCGGTCGCGGCCGATCGACAACTGCTGGATCAGCTGCCAGCGGATGACCGTCAGCGCCTGTTTCAGGCGGTGGCGCAGGTCTACCACCCCGATCCTGGCGCTCGTCGAATCAAGCTGAAGGCCGCCGAGAAGGCGCGCCATGCGTCGAAGATCCAGGCCGAGGATGCGGTACTCAACCAGACCGGCATCCGCGCGCTGCGCCGCCGGCCAGTTTTCACCACGCCGAACGTGCATGCCCCCCTGGGCTTCGAACCGCATGACATCCAGCCCGATGTCGACGCCACCCAGCCGCGCGAATCAATCGAACCGAAGCACTGCTACGTATGCAAGCAGAAGTATTCGACGATCCATTTCTTCTACGACCAACTGTGCCCGACCTGCGCCGAGTTCAACTACGCCAAGCGTACCGAACTGGTCGACCTGCGCGGCCGCGTCGCGCTGTTGACCGGCGGCCGCGTGAAGATTGGCTATCAGGCCGGCCTGAAGTTGCTACGCGCGGGTGCGGAACTGATCGTCACGACGCGCTTTCCACGTGATTCGGCCGCGCGTTACGCCGAGGAACCCGACTTCGGCGAATGGGGCCATCGCCTGCAGGTCTACGGACTCGACCTGCGCCATACACCCAGCGTCGAGGCGTTCTGCCAGGAACTGGTCGCGACGCGTCCGCGCCTGGACTTCATCATCAACAACGCCTGCCAAACGGTGCGCCGTCCGCCGGATTTCTACGCACACATGATGGACGGCGAAACGGCCGCGCTGCATGACATGCCGGAGCACGTGCGCAAGCTCGTCGGCCATTACGAGGGCTTACGCAGCTCACACATTCTCCCTGAGGCTGACGCCTCGGCGATGGCACTCGCAGGTGCTGGATCGAGTGTCCCCGGCCTGACCCGCGCCGCCGAACTGTCGCAAGTGCCGCTACTACCGGAGGAACTGCTGGCGCAGAGCCACCTGTTCCCCGAAGGCCGACTCGATCAGGACTTGCAGCAGATCGACCTGCGCGAACGCAATTCATGGCGTTTGCTGATGGCCGAAGTGCCGTCCGTCGAATTGCTCGAAGTGCAACTGGTGAATGCCATCGCACCGTTCATCATCAATGCGCGACTGAAGCCACTGATGCTGCGCACACCAGAGCGCGACAAGCACATCGTCAACGTGTCCGCGATGGAAGGCCAGTTCTACCGCAACTTCAAAACCACGCGACATCCGCACACGAACATGGCCAAGGCCGCGCTCAACATGATGACGCGCACCTCGGCCACCGACTATCACAACGACGGCATCCACATGAATAGCGTGGATACCGGCTGGGTGACCGACGAGGACCCGGCAGGCCTGGCCGCACGCAAAGTCATTGAGGAACGCTTCCATCCGCCACTGGATATCGTCGATGGCGCCGCGCGTATCGTCGATCCGATCATCAGCGGCATCAACACCGGCGAGCATGTGTGGGGACAATTCCTGAAGGACTATCGCCCTACGGATTGGTAAGTCGACAGCAACAAATCACCCAGTGATTTCGGCTGGAAACAAGAACGGCGCCGTAGCGATACGGCGCCGCTTTTTTGTCAGGCCCCATGACTCTGGCACGCTACCAACCGTTCGTGCGTGGCAGACTTAGGCCAGCCACAGCGAGGTTTCCCGACATGGTCCAGACACCCACGATTCTCGAGTACGGCGCCCAACCACTGCGTGATCGCGTAGTGCTGATTACCGGCGGCGCGCAAGGTATCGGGCGCGGTATCGCACAAGCGGTGCTCGGTGCAGGTGGCTCGGTAATGATCGGCGATATCGACGTGGAGGCCGGACATGCCTGCCTCGCCGAGTGGAACGTGGGAAAACGTGCCGCCTTTAGCCGTCTGGACGTCACCCGTGAGACTAGCGTGCAGCGCTGGGTCAACGCAGCTATTAAACGTTTCGGCAAGATTCATGGGCTGGTCAACAATGCCGCCCTCGTCGATCCACACACGGCGAATCTGTCCGAGCTGACGCTAGCCACCTGGAACCGCTACATCGCCACCAATCTCACCGGCGCATTCCTCTGCAGCAAGCATGCCTTGCCCGCGCTAACAAAAGCCAAAGGTGCCATCGTCAACATCGCCTCCACCCGCGCACTGCAATCCGAACCAGACACCGAAGCCTATGCGGCCAGCAAGGGTGGCCTGGTGGCACTCACGCACGCGATGGCCATCAGCGTTGGCCGCGAGGTGCGGGTCAACGCGATTCTGCCCGGCTGGATCGCCACCGATGCATGGCGAAAGCCGGCTACACGTCGAGTTCCCAAACTCCGCGATGAAGATCACGCACAGCATCCAGTCGGCCGTGTCGGCATGCCAGAAGACATCGGCTGTCTGGCCGTTTACCTGCTCTCTGCTCAGTCCAACTTTGTTACCGGCCAACACTTCGTCGCCGATGGTGGGATGTCGGTGAAGATGCAGTACGCGTAAGCGGAACCTGCACCGGTAATGTCATGCGTTCAGCAGCATAAAGCTCGCAAATGCAATTCTTTGCCCTTGCCCAGGCCCGCTAACAGGCGAATAATTCGCATGCTGCGACGCACAACCCCGTGCATCGACATCAGTTGTGCTCTCGGTTTTAGCCCACTTAGCGGCACTGAAGAGCTGCGCCCGTCCCAGGAAACACCCCGTGACCGTGTTGAGTGAGGAAAAGCAGGATGCGCCGACCATCGCGCCGTCGCTGTTTCCCGATTACCGACTGATCTCGCTGATTGTGGGTTGCGCGATCTTTCTGGAGCAGATGGACGGCACCGTGTTGGCGACAGCACTGCCAACCATGGCGAGGGATTTCCACGTATCGGCACCCGCGATGAGTGTCGCCATCACCAGTTACCTACTTGCACTGGCGATCCTGATTCCCGTCAGCGGTACGGTAGCGGATCGCTTTGGCGCCAAGCGCGTGTTCAATTCGTCCATCGCGGTGTTTATCGCCGGCTCCATACTCTGTTCGTTGACGAACAGCCTGCCGTTGATGGTGGCCGCGCGGCTGCTGCAAGGTATGGGTGGCGCCATGATGGCGCCGGTAGGAAGGCTGGTTCTGCTGCGCACAGTGGAACGCAAGCACCTCGTTTCTGCGATGTCGTGGACGCTCATGCCAGCGATTCTAGGCACGCTGGCGGGCCCTCCATTGGGCGGCTTTATGGTCGAGTATCTCGATTGGCGCTGGATCTTCTACATCAATGTGCCGATTGGTGTACTTGGCTTCTGGCTGGTGCGGCGATTCATCCCCGTCGTGCACAGCGTCGCCGAACCAGCACCATTCGACTGGCTGGGCTTTGCGTTGTGCAGCATCGGCCTGGGCTGCATGCTGTTCGGGTTGGAAATGTTCGGTGAGAGCACGAACCTGCCAAGGGCGTTGACGCTGCTGGCCGTGGGTATCGCTGCCGGGTTCGCCTACGTGTGGCACTCCAGGCGCAGCGCCCATCCAGTGGTGGATCTTTCCCTGCTGCGCATCGATTCGTTCCGTCTGTCGGTGATCTCGGGTTCGTTGATGCGCATCACCCAGGGCGCACAGCCTTTTCTGCTGCCGCTGCTATTCCAGATCGGTTTTGGTTTTTCCGCAGTGCGCAGCGGCCAGTTGATCCTGGCGACATCGTTGGGCGCCTTTCTGGCGCGCAGTTTCACCACGCGCGTATTGCGCTGGGTCGGCTTTCGCCGGGCGATGGTTTACAACGGCGTGCTGGCAAGCCTCGGTTATGCGGTATGCGCGTTCTTCCGCCCGGACTGGCCGTTTGGCCTGATGTTCGGCTTGCTGGTGTGCTGCGGTGCCTTCATGTCGTTCCAGTTCGGCGCTTACAACACGGTGGCGTATGAATCGGTACCCACCGTGCGCATGAGCGCCGCCAACAGCTTCTACACCACCTTGCAGCAGTTGATGCTGTCCGTTGGCGTATGCAGTGGCGCGTTGATCCTCAAGTTCACCATGGCGGTGGGCCAGAACGCCGAACCGAGCCAGCTGGATTTCTCTGCGGCCTTTCTCATCGTCACGCTGATCTCACTCAGCTCCATGTGGTGGCATCTGAAGTTTGCCCATGATGCGGGACAGGAACTGAGCGGGCACCGGAAGAAGTAACCGACGATCCAAGCTAGAAGCTCCCGCATCAGCGAAAACATGTGCTCGAAGCTTCATTCGCTACACATCGGCACCTTTAACACCTCGCGAACTACCCTGGGTCTATGTTCTGGGCTCTGCGTGTGCAGGTGGAGCAGGCAGACAGAATCGCCCAAGCACCGGTGCGATCTTGAATCGCATCGGCAACGTAGTTTTGTTGGTCGCGTGAGAGGGTTCCGTCATGTCGAATAAGCCAGCCATCATTCTCGTTCACGGCTTCTGGGGTGGAGCCGCCCACTGGAGCAAAGTCATTGTCGAGCTAGCTCGAAAGGGCTATCGCGACTTGTATGCCGTCGAAAATCCGCTGACCTCGCTTGCCGACGATGCGGAACGCACACGCAAGATGATCGCAGCCCAGAAGGGGCCCGTTCTTCTGGTTGGCCACTCGTATGGTGGCGCAGTGATCACCGAGGCGGGTAATCAGCCGAATGTGGTGGGGTTGGTCTATATCGCCGCGTTTGCTCCCGATGCTGGCGAAAGCCCCGGCAGCATTAGTGGGAAACATGCTCCCGCAGCCTTGCCGAATCTCGCTGTGGACAGCGATGGCTATCTTTGGGTTAAGCAGGACAAATTCCATGAGAGTTTTTGCCAGGATCTGAGTGCCGATGAAGGTCTGGTCATGGCGGTCACCCAAAAGGCACCACTGGCCAGCACCTTTGGCGACAACATCACCGAACCCGCTTGGAAGCACAAACCTAGCTGGTATCAAGTCTCCAGCGATGATCGAATGATCGCTCCGGAGAACGAGCAGTGGATGTCCGAACGACTCAAGGCCAAGAAGGTCATCACACTGAAGGCGAGCCATGCTTCGTTGGCATCCATGCCTAACGAGGTGGCTGCGTTCATCGATGAAGCCGCATCCGGCGCATAACCGTAGTCATTACCCACACGTCGATATTCCATGCATGTGCTGCGCATGGAATATCGATGATGTGCGTCGTTACGCAGCTTCCATAAACGGTGCAGTCCCAGCGGGCAATGCCGATGGGTAACGGTGCATATGGGCGTTGGCTTGCGCGAGCCCCGCTTGATGAGAACCGGCCTGATCGGAGCTTAGGTGAGCACCTTGGTTGATCTTGAAGAACTGCATCTGTTTGAGCAGTTCAGTGGCCAGTTCCAACGTACTGCGACTGGCTGCGGCAGCCTCTTCGACCAACGCAGCATTCTGCTGAGTCACCGTATCGATGGTGGCGATCGCCGTGTTCACCTGATGGATACCTAACGACTGCTCGTGGGAAGCCG
>JBARCX010000425.1:0-2208 GCA_049794535.1 Rhodanobacter sp. | reverse complement strand
CGTCCAGTCCATCATCGGGGCGTGCTTTTGTGTAAAGGTAAATGGAGAGCGACTTGCGAGATCGATTTCTCTCGCTTTCAGGAAGCGTGACGCGTTCGAATCCATGCCAGCTGTATTCATTCGTTTTGAACACAATGGCACGGTTAAATAGGCAATTGAAAGCGACGACTTTGTTGGCTTCCTGATCGCGCGGATTGGAATGGAGCTCGATGGCGCCACCCCACGATTCATCCCACTCCTTGTTCAGGTAGACGATCAGATTGAGCCGGCGGTGATAGCCGTGATCCTGGTCGTAATTGAAATCGACATGGGTATCCATACTCTGCCCATGTCGATTCTCATGCGTGCCGCCGCCGTACATCCGAGGATCCGGAAGAAGATCAGAGATGCCCGTCATGGACGACATGGCATCAAGGAAGTCCTAGGACAGCAGGTATTCGTATACGCCTGAATAGAACGCGCTGATGTCCTTCAGGCCGACGTTCACTGATTTGTTTCCCATCTTGCCGAACTCGTTGATGGCCTTCGAAGCATCGAACGAGGGAAAGTCGGCCAAGAGCTGCTCCGCAACCTCGTCGTTAAAGAATCCATCCACACAGAAGTGCTTGAACGGTTTGGCGCTCTGAAACTGCTGCGAAAGGTCGGGCGATCTCGCAAGGATGCGGGTGTGGATCATGGGTTCCTCGGGCGCCTGGCGCCGTCCTCAATCGAAACATCTTAATGAAAGCCTTCGAATCATGCTCGAAGGTGAGGACAAGCTGGCGAAGATTCAGGCGTTGTGGCCAAATGATGACCCACACCAAAATCCGGATACCCGTATTTTCTACAGGCTCGCTTTCTGGTTGAGGTAGTCGGCCCACGCCTCCATCAGCTGTCGGCGCTTCTTGAGCAACTCACCGCGACGGTACGCAGCTTCGGTCTTGTCGGCGATGACATGCGCCAGAGCCGATTCGCTCACTTCGCGGGGGAAGTCGGTCTGCTCGGTCGCCCAATCCTTGAATGTCGAGCGGAAGCCGTGCACCGTGATGTGCGCATAGCCCATGCGCTCGAGCAGCGCATCCATTGCTGCATTCGACATGTGCGTCTTGAGACCGCGATCCCCGCGGAAGATGGCATCACTTCCCTTGACCCGCGGCAATGCGTCCAGCAGCGCCACAGCCGTTTTCGAGAGCGGCACGGTGTGCTTGATCTTGCCCTTCATGCGTTCCTTCGGCACCGTCCACAGATGCCCGTCGATCTCAGTCCAGTTCGCTTTGCTGACCATGTTCGTGCGCGCAGCGGTCAGGATCAGGAACTCGAGCGCCCTGGCAGCGGTGTAATTGTCCGCACGGAGCGCCACCATGAAGGCCGGCATGTCCTCATAGGGCAATGCGGGGAAGTGCTGCACCTCGCGCACCTTGGAAGGCTTCGGTAGCAGCTTCGCCAGGTGGCCACGCCATCGCGCCGGGTTGAGCTTGTCCCAGTGCCGTTTCGCATACTGAGCGTCCAGCACCGCTTCGATGCGTTGTCGCACCCGGGTCGCCGTCTCGGTCTTGGTCTCCCAGATCGGTCGCAGGATAGCCAGCAGGTCAGTCGTATCGACCAGGTCGACCGTCTTGGCTCCGATCGTTGGCATCGCATAGGTTTCGAGCGTGTTCGCCCACTGCTCGGCGTGCTTCGCGTTCGTCCAGCCTTTCGCCTGCTCGGCGATGTATTCCTTGGCGGCGACCGCGAACGTCGAAATGCCGGCCTTGACTGCCAACGCGGCCCGCCGTGCGTCGAGAGGGTCGATGCCCGATAGCAACGCCTTGCGTGCATCGATGGCCGCTACGCGAGCCTCAGCGAGGCTGACGGTATGCAGCGGACCCAACCCCATGTCCCGCGTCTTGCCTGTCCGAGTGAAGCGGAAGATCCACGACTTCGCGCCGCTCGCCGTCACCTGCAGGTACAACCCACCCCCATCCGCGTAGTATCCTGCCTCTGTCACGGTCGCCACGCGACGCGCTGACAGCCGCTGCAGCTCCCTGGCCATACCCACGTCCCCACCCATCTTGAGTGCATGGATTGTAGCGAAGCATGACGAATATGCACGCAAGCCAATAAGGTCGGAAACGCTGATCTGACGCCACTTGCCGAAGCATGGCGAATCGTGGAGAATGCGCGGCTCGCGGACACTCTCTCCGCCAGAAAAGCAAACGCCCCCTCGTGGGGCGTTTGCTTTTGTGTTGG
>JBARCX010000424.1:0-9384 GCA_049794535.1 Rhodanobacter sp. | reverse complement strand
GCCGATAATAGCGATGACCGTGAGTAGTTCGATCAGGCTGAAACCCCTCTGCGGGAACACGTTATGCCCTGCCCTACGTTTCTGCTTACGCATGGTCATGCTCATTGGTTATCTACCGGTTCGCGCCATGAAATTTCGCCGCTGGTGACGGCACCGAGCGCGGGGATGTCTTTACAGATCACTTGTCCACCCAACTGCATGCAGGCCTTTGCGGTTTTGCCGCCATTGATGCCATTCCCGAGATGCAGATAAGGTGCGGAAGATTTGCCGCTGCCCAGGGTGATGCTCTTGGAAACGATGCCGGGCTTGTCGCCGTGCGTCCCGAAGTAATTCGCGAAACCAGGGTCTGCCGTACCGGTTAGGTAATTGAGGCCGTAGAGGTAACTGATACCCGATACCGGTATCGGGTTGCAGTCACTGGAACCGGCATCGGTCTTGGCCTGCAGGCTGGGCGGAATATAGGTCGGCGTCAGCAGTAGGCCACCAAACAAAATCTGACTGCTGACCACACGCTCGGAAGGCTGCTGCACATTCGCAGCCATATTGCCTTCGGTAAGACTCATGATCCAACCGGAGTACTGATAGCAGCCGTTTGTTGCCTTGGCCATCATGGCTGTCCGCAACTGACCGAAGGTACTAACGCCTGTTTGCTTTACGCCCGCTGCGGTGATGGTGCCATCGGCGGATACCACGGTATTGGTGACATCCACCAAGTTGGACTTGGTGATGGGCAACACCTGGCAGCTGGCAGCAAGATTGGCCAACAAGCTGTTGTCCGATACGCCCACGATGTATTGCTTCTGTACGCCCTGATACGTGCTGCCGCTGTCATCGTCTGCGGTGAACGATCGGCCGCTACCGAAATAGATCATTGGCCGTTGTGAAGCGTCCAACCCCACTACAGGACGAATCGACACGGGAACACCGACATCAATGATCTGTTTCAGGCTCCACGAACTCGGGCTATCGCTACGCAGATCGAGTTTCCACAGACCGCCGCCATAGACATTCTTCGACGGATCGGGTGGATTGGCGGCGGGTGGCGGATTGGTGACTACGCCGAAATAGACCGCCTCGGCGCTGTTATTCAGATCGAAATCCGATGCCACCATGTCGCCTGCAAAACTCGCCGCGGGACCACCACCGGCTGTGCCGGTCAATGTGGCGACTGCATCACTCGAGCCGGTCAGAACGGTAGCCAGGTCGTAGACCCACACACCCAGGTTGCTGCCTGCCGGAGCCGACACCGGTTTGAAGCCGTTGGCACCACCGTTATCGGCCGGGCCAGAACCAATCGTCAGCAGAAACTGCAGCACGCCCTTCGCCGTCTTGTGCACGGCAAAAGCGGGTGCCGACGTCGTATAGGTTCCAGTGGTGATCTCACCCAACACCGTGGGCACCTTCTCGGGGTCGGTAATGTCCAGAATCACATAGGCCGAATTGGACGTCTGTACGTCGGTATCCGTGCCGCTACCGACCGTATCGACACTGATGGCACCACCACCCAGACGGAACGGCACCACCATCAACGTGCCCCAGCCACAGACATGGCCATGCGCATCGATATCGCTGGTGGCCGGCGTGCCGCTCTTGCAGCCCTCACTGTCACCAGCGCCCCATAGACGTACATCGCTGACGACAGGTGAGCCGTCGACGTAAAACACGTGCGAGTAATCCTTTTGTGCCAACCAACGCAGATGCGGTAACAGGTTTTGCGGAATGAAGGCCCACACTTCCTGGCCCAAGGCCCAGTTGTTGCCACTGGCGTTTTTCGGGTCTCCCGAGGCCAAGCCACTGGGCAACGTGCGCTGTAACGTTGGCGGTGTGCCAGTGGACGCCTGACCTGTGGTGTAGAAGCCGCCATTGAAGGCATGCAGCATGCCGTCGTTGGCTCCCGTATAAACCATCTGTCGGCGATTACGGAAATTGGAACGAAAGGCGCTGTAGCTGAAATCGTTGTAGAGCAAGTCGTACGACTCGGATGGTGTGCCCACCACCACTGGCGACGAGTCGATGATGTCGCCCAACCGATACGTCGCGCGATTCGTCGTGCTGCTACTGGTGCGGCTACGGAAGTTGGTTTGATCCTCCACTCCGCGCACCCAGCCGAGCAGCTTCTGCGCCAGCCCGGGGTCCTTTTCGTTGAGCCAGCCGTAATTGCCACGTCGCGTGCTGGTCTTGGTGTCAAAGCTGCCACAAAACCCCGACGTCGCTGTCGTTGGTACGGTGGTTGTACCGGATGGACAGCTCGCATCGTTCCAAACGAAATCGGTCTGTGTACCTGATGTCACCGTGCCGTTGCTGGAGCTACCGTTCGGCTTCTCGGTGAGATAGGTGAATATGTAGCGCTGCCCCGTACTGCCCGCATTGGCATAGTCGCGTTGCACGGTGAGGTTGCCAATGGCCGCCTTATCGTTGGTCTGCGTGGGGTCGTAATAGGCGTTGAGCAACGCACTGGCATCCCACGCTGGCTGTAGTGGGTTGGTGGCAGACACCTGCGAGCAACCCTTCATATCCGTGCTGGTCGGTGCTGCATCGCATCGATATGTGGCCATGGCGCCCGGCAAGGCATTGGGCGTGGTATCGGGGCCGCTCGTCACATACTTGGCACTCGTACTCAGTATCTGGTTGCTGCCGCTTGTCGTGCCTTCGCGCAAATAGCCGTTGTCATCCGTCCACAGCGCTTGCAAACTGCCCACCCAGTTCACGCCATTGCGCTGCTGGAAGTACTGCACCTGATAGGCCAGCCCATTGCCCTTGATGTCATTACCGGCGATAGCCGGTGAGGCATTACCAAAATTGTTCGCCGCCTCCGAGGTGATCGACTGGAACACCGCATCGAGCTGGGTTTTCAATCCACCGGCATTACGCGCGAAGAAATAATTGTCTGGGTCCTTCCCCGCCAACAGGGTCGGCGGTGAGCTGCCATTGAAACCACTGTATTTCGCGGCATACCAAAGCGGTGGCTGCAGGGTGGTGACTGCTGTTGTGGTACCTAGCTTGAAACTCGTCACCTGCGGGTTGCTATCGCACCCGGTTCCAGAGCTATTGCTATTGGTATTACCCGAGCTGTTGCCGAGCAGAACACAGTTGAAGTTGGCGCCATTGCTCGCACTGGTACCGTCGGTTGTGCCGCCGTTGCCGATGAAGAATTCGGTTAGCCCATCATTCGATGTACCACTCACCTGGAAACCCAGGTACATATCGCCCGAGCTATACGCCACCAGCTGATTGCGTACGACGATATCGTTCGAGCCAGGCGTAAAGCTCAACTTGCCAGCGCTGGTGCAGGCACCGCCTACAGCATGGGATGCCACCTGCTTCTTCTGGACTGAATCCCATACCTTCAGCACGTTGCCATTCATCACTACGGGATCGCAGATCGCCACACCACCCGAGTTGACCGCCGATGGCATGTTGCAGCTGCTGCCGACGCACCAGGAGATAACGTTGTTGGCATCCTGATCGTGATCGGAACCGTATTGCGAATCCTCCCAAACGAAGTAGTAGCTACCTACATTGGGATAAGTCGTTGTGGGTGTCAGGCCGTAACTGGTGTATCCGTTGCCGGCATACGCCGACTGCGCGCCGATACGGACATTGCCGATATAGCAGGTGTTGAAGATGGACTTGCCGCCCGAAACCGCAGGCGATGCTCGGCAGCTCGGCGAGATCGCTACGGTCTGGCTGCCCACCGCAATCGAGAAGGACGGTAAATTGTCGGACAGCGAAATGCCGTACGTCTTGACGTGAAAACCCTTGTCGACGTTAGTGGTGCGAATGGACTGGGTCCACGCGCCATAGCTGAGCCCGGCAATCAGATAGCCGCCTTGCTGCCCGGGCGCCCCCAGACACACACCCGCCAATGAAGACAAAGTGCCAATACTGGTAGGCGAACAGATGGCGATATCGCTGAAGCTGGTGCCTGCGGCTGTCAGCGTGCCATTGGCCGGCGCACCAGACAGCGAAGAATTGTTGTAGTACGTGGAGAGCAGATATTGGCCGGCGATACCCTCACCGGACTTCACGGAGTTAGTCAGCCCTGCTGCATCGAGCGTAGTTACCGATGGCACATTGGCGGCATCGAAGGTATTCAGCCCGCTACTTATCAGCACGATGGAACAACTCGCACAGGGCTGGTTGCGCTGTTTGCCGTCTGACTTGGTGCCATACGGATCGGCCCATGTCGGCAACGGCAGGATGGATCCTGTATCGGTATAGGTCGCGCCGGAGCTGCCCTGGATATAGCGCAGCGCTTCGGCGTACATACTCGCCAACGGGTTACCGAAATCCGGGCAGCGTGCGGCAGGTGTACCGGTGCCGGCGATCATGTAGCCGCGGGCACCCCAGGCATTACCCGTATCCGTGTTGTAGCAATCCGTCGACTTGGATGTGCCGTAATCCGTGCCATTCCAGCCCACCACCTGCAATCGATCGAGTGTCTTGACGATGCCCTCGGTGGGGACTGACGAGGCGCTCTTGTAGCAGAAGGTGCCATCGCTACTGTTGAACTCATCACCGTTGCCTGCATTACCCGAAGCACACGCCGTACCGGGCACGTTATAGGCCAACGGACCCACGTTGCGTCGCAACTGCCCACCCAACCGGGCTACCGAGGACGAACCCGTCACCAGGCCAAAGCGCTTCACGTTGCTGTCGTTCTTACTGTATTTCTGCAGTAGGCCTTCCGGTTTGAAGTTGGTGCCATACGCGACGCAGAACGCCTCATTCAAACTGCCTCCCCGACAAACGCTGATACGAGCCGTATAGACAGTGCTGGCCGAAGACGGACGTGCGCTGTCGCCGTCACCCACGCCCTTCCATTGGCACTGTAATTTGGCGGTGGAAGCCCAATCCGGCCAAGAGCCGGAAGCAGCACGAATCTGCGGCGTAGAGCTGATGCCCGAGTGCGTCGTATCCAAAGCACCCCAACCGCCTGTCGTACCGTTGGAGACATTGCAGAAAGTGGTGATTGCGGTAAACGGCGTGTACTTGCTGATGTCCGTACCGCTGTACACCTTGGCCCAGGCGTGCAGGTCATCGGGAATTTCGGCGCGTTCAAGTATCGTCTGGGTGGTGGTGTCGGTACTGCGCGTGCCGCCATAGAGCACCCAGCGCACGATATCGAGGCGACTCATCGCCACCCAGTTTAGAAAGTTGCCACTCCACGGTGCCGTACTGGTGCCGCACTGATGGCTGCTTGCTTGCGCTGCTGCCTGGTAATAATTCGATGTGGCGGAGTACGCGTAGCAGAGATTGGGGTCGAAATAGCCGTTGTAGGCAAACCCATTCTGGTACGTCGTGTCGATAACGCCGTCGCCATCGAGATCGGTGTAGTCCGGATAGGCCTTGTTGAAAAGCTGCTCATCGCGCGACATCACCAGCATGATCAGCGGTGGCACCAGCGGCGATGTCTGCGCCTTTACGCCAGAGGGATAGGCTTCGAAATCCGTCATGTCGACGACGGATATTTTGCCGGGGTTGCTATCCGTCGATGGGGCAGCCAGCACGGTCATCGACATCGCAAGACAAACGATGAGCGACGACATTATCCATAAGCAGCGCAATGCCCGCTTGGTGTTGAACATGATGGCCCCTACCTAATGGGTATGCTTAATGCGTAATGGTTTGTTTGTATTGCGCGATGGTCACGGCCACGCCGTTACCTGGCACGGTTGCCTTGCTACGCACCTGAAAAAGTAGCGCGCCGCCTCCGCTGGCCATGCCGACGCCTGGACTTGCATAACCTTGGGCTTGCGCACCGCCGGTGCCGGTTTGCAGCACCTGACCATCTCTCACCACGCTGACATCGGCGGTGATCTGTTTTGCGCTGCTACACGTTCCAGGCACGCCATCCACGCAGCCGTAGAGCTTCACCGCGATGTCCCACTGCGAGGGTGCGTAGTAGTAATCCGCCGCAACCTCTGTTCCATCTTTGCAAGGCGGCGCCAGATAAAAGATCACCAGATTGCCGCAGGCATTCTGCAAACCACCACCACTGGGTGCTGTCGTGGGGTTGATCATGTTGGCCCATGCCTTGCGATTGGCGAAGGTGGTGTCCAGATCAAACATCTCATCCGGCACCGAACCACCCCAACTGGCTGGCCAACCACGATTAAATACGTGGTCGGCAAGAATCACTTCCGGAATGGCACGCATCGCCTCGGAGGCTTCGAAAGCTTGCTCGTGATGCGCTGTTGCCGTGGTCATGCGCATTTCCAGCAGCGTGCCTTTCATCACCGATAGCGCAAGCAGAGAAAGCATCATCAGGAAGATCAGGCCGATGAAGAGCGCGATACCGCGTTGGGTCCGCGCAGGCGTCATGCGTGCCAAGGTCATTGGCAAAATGTCGGTTGACATGCAGATCAGCCCCTTGTGCGATTGCGCAGCTGCACAACGAACTGTTGTCGCACGCGGGTGAATTGCCAGGGCTTATCGCCATAAGGTGTGAAGTTCTTGCACGTAGACACATCGGTTTTGCCGCTGCTGATCACGTACTTGCATGCGCCATCGAGTATGCCGAGCGTGTAGGTTCCGGTGTGCGGCATGACGAAATCACGCACCGGACTCACGGCCACCAGTGAAACCCTGACCGAGACGACATTCGCCCACTGGCTGGAGCTCATCGCATCGGCTCGCATATAGGTCGGCACCACATTCGTCATATCGGAAGCGACGCCGTACTCGAATTTGAGCTGTTCGATACCGTCGACTACCGCTTCGGATACGAAGGAGCCATCGGATTGCAGATGCATGCGTATCAAGGTGGGCAGCGGCATGCCGCCATCGTCCTTGGCGCTGCAGGTACTACCCGACCCGATCACGCTGCAGGGGCGCAGGTAGTACATATCGACCTGATAGGGATAGGCGTAACTGCGCACCGTATCGGTGTCGTTCGTTGGCACTGTGCTGCCGCTGAAAAGCTGCGCTGAGGTGCCCGGTGTGGAGAGTAGGAATATCTCCTTGGCATTTTTTGCAATCGTGCTGGACACCGCTGGCGTTGGGCCGGGCGCGAGCACGGTGGGCTCCGCGTAACGCAGAACGAGTGCGTCCGAGCCTTTCACGTAGTTGGCATTGCCGCCGACACACGCCGCGCCCAAGGGAAAGCTATCGCTGCCGACGTAACCGAACACGCCGCCACCGTCTGTCAGTGCCGGATTGATCGCCGTCGCCCAACTGCCATTACACGTACCTTTGCCACTGATCGCTGTACCTGCGCTCCCGGCCTGCACGTCAGCGGCATTGTTGCCGCCCCAGAAGTCGGCCATGCGTAGCGACCAGCCGATGCGATCCGAGGCAATGCGCAGGTTTTCCTGCAAAAAATTGTTGCCCGACTGAATTTGATAAGCCTTGCGATTGGCAATGAACAGGTTTATCAAGCCCGCCACGACCAGCGCACCGATCACCATGGCAATCATCATTTCGATCAAGGAGAAGCCAGCCACGCTGCGCTTATGTAGCGAACGGCATGTCGATGCGCGCACCGACTCAGGGCTGGCCGACTTAAGGCTGGTAATTGAACTGGTACGACTCATTGGTCGCCCCTCCTGCCGCGTCGGGGCTCTGGATGTTCCAGGTCGTAGCAATGGTCAGCATGCCCGTGCCCGAGGTCGCCACCACTTTTGCCAGGCTGGCTGACTTACCGGTTCCGCCCGTGCTCGTTGGTGAAGCCGCCGCCGCTTTCAACTGGGCCAGCCAATTGGCGAGGTCTTGCTTGGCGACCTGGCAAGGGATGCTGGCACTAGGACAGTCCGTAGAGCTCGGTGCCGAGCTGCCGTCATACGCGTAGTAGCTGTGGCTCAAATCGCCTTTCTGGTTGACGATCCCTTGAGCCGTATCGACACCCCAGACACCCGCCGGGTTGGCGCGCATCGCATCAGCCAGCGCCCGTGCCTGCAACACAGCCACCGTGCGCGTGCCAGCCTGCTTGGTGAACTGCGCCCCTTTGATCTGCATGAGTGCAATACCCAACACACCCACACTGAAGATGATGATGGCGACCATCACCTCAATCAGCGAAACGCCTCGCTGACGCGAAAGGACATGCATGCGGTTCTCCCCGATACCTCATGGCTACTCTCCATGGGGCACCCGGCAGCAACTAGTCCTAGCCCGACGAACGGCAAGATCTTGCCGATAAGCGGTCATTTGTATCGAAAAATATTGCGCAACGTCACATTCGGTCGTTAGCAGCCACAAAGAAAAACATGCAATATATTGTATTTTATTAATTTAACTAAAAATCGCTTGCATCAGAAGTAACTGTCAGCTCGATCGTTTGCCGACACCGATGCATAATTTCTTGCGAATACAAGGTGATGTCATGGGCTAAACCCATCCTCCTGGGCGTTGAGATGGCCGCCTGCGGCATGGATACCCAGACACAGCATTACGGAGTCCGAGAAGCCACGTCTGCCAGCCAACCATTCCAGCGACAGGCTCGACAGCAAGGCCCGCCAGTGGCGGCGAAACCCTTAGGCGACGCCAACTAGAATCGAGCGGTTGTGCACACCTGCGAATGTGGCTTGCACACCATGAAGTCGCCCCGTAAACTTCGCGGCTCAGTGCCGGAATAGCTCAGTTGGTAGAGCGGCGCATTCGTAATGCGTAGGTCGTAGGTTCGATTCCTATTTCCGGCACCATCTAAAAAACAAAAAAGCCTCGGAAACCAAGTTTCCGAGGCTTTTTTGTTGATCAAAGTCCCATCTCAACCCACTTTTCATGGGGCGAAACTTGCCTGTTGCAATGTAAATTTTGTCTAGGCACCAAACGGCTGTTATTCCACCAGTTCCGTAGCCGCCTTACTTTTATTTCCGTCGCACTGGCCTCGCAAACGCTATCACGTCAACGTCTTGCAAAAATGTTCGCTTCTTTTGACTACGGTGGTGCCTGTGCAGTCACAAGTTGAGCTGCCGACAATCGGATCAGCTCACGATCAGCAGCAGTGATCCCTAAGCAATGCGCAAATAGCTCTCACTGCTATCCAGCTCACAAGCATGCATAGCCAGTCGCCAGCCTGCATGCCGGCCGACTCCTTCACGATGTCATCACGGCCCTCGCGTCCTGCTGAATCAGGCGCGGGACGGCGCCCTATCATCACATTTGGCGCATGGCACCGAATGCTAGATTGACTGACGCAACGGACTGCCTACGCTCACCATCATCATCGAGGGGAACACCATGCAAAGGATGTATCGCCGTGCTGTTTTAGCAGTTGTGCTCGCAACGGGTCTGTCAGGAGCCGCCTTTGCAGGCGATCCACCTTCGACGGGACTTGGCCAAGCGTGGCCCAATGCAGCCGACGTGAGCCTCAGCCCGAATTTCCACGCTTACATTTTTTCGATTGGCGGTATCCGTTACATCCAGATCAACGACACCAATGGC
>JBARCX010000423.1:0-2110 GCA_049794535.1 Rhodanobacter sp. | reverse complement strand
ACGGCTTCGTCAACAACAAATGGGTCGCTGCCAACCCGATTCCGTCCGACCACACAAGCTGGGGTGCGTTCGACAAATTGGAGGAGGACAGCCTGAACACCCAGCACGACATCGTCGATGCGGCTGCCAAAAGCGTTGCCAACGCCACGGCGGGCTCGATCGAACAGAAGATTGGCTACCTCTACCAGTCCGGCATGGACGATGCCGCCATCGAGAAGGCTGGCTTCGACCCGATCAAACCTGATCTCGATGCGATTGCCGCGTTGAAGGATCGCGCAGCCATCGTCGATTACCTCAATCAAAGTGCGGCGAAGGGCGAGTCTTTCGTATTTGACTTCGGCTCCGGTGCCGATTTCCACGACGCCAAAATGCAGATTGGTTTTGCCAATGAGGATGGCTTGGGCCTGCCCACCAAGGATTATTATTCCAAGCCGGAATACAAAGATATTCGCGATGCTTACGTCGCTTATATCGCCAAGACACTTGAGCTGACTGGCGTGTCGGAAGCCGATGCCAAGACTCAGGCCGGCCAGGTGATGAACTTCGAGACCATGCTGGCCAATGCTTCATTGTCACCGACCGAAATGCGCGACCTGGACAACGAGTACCACTTCGTCAGCGTCAAGGATGCCGACAAGGTCACCCCGCATTTCAGTTGGGAGAAATTCTTTACGGCCGAAGGCGTGACCATCGACAAAGGGTTCTCGTTGTCGCAGCCGAAGTTCTTCGCCGAATTCGACAAACTACTGGCCAACGCACCGGTCGATCAATGGCAGGCCTATTTGCGCTTCCATACGATCGACAATGCTTCTAACGCGTTGTCGAAAAACTTCCGTGATAACCACTTCGCGTTCTACGACAGCACGCTGGCGGGTCAGCCCAAGCAGAAGGATCGCTGGAAGCAGGTGCTGGATTCGGTGAACGGTTCCATGGGCGAGGCGCTCGGCCAGCTGTATGTGGCGAAAGTGTTCACCCCCGAAGCGAAGCAGCGGGCCGAGGAGTTGGTGAGCAATGTGCGCGATGCACTGAAGGCGCGTATCGAGAACCTTGATTGGATGAGCGCCGATACCAAGGCTAAGGCGGTCGAGAAGTGGAATAAGTTCCTGCCGAAGATTGGTTATCCAGATAAGTGGCGTGACTGGTCGGGCCTGAACATTACTCCCGACAATTACTACGCCAATTTGCTCGCAGCGCAGAAATTCAACCATAACTACGACCTGGCGCATATCGGGAAACCGACCGATCGCAAAGAGTGGGGTATGACTCCGCAGACGGTGAATGCGTATTACGACCCGAGCACCAACACTATCAACTTCCCGGCCGCGATCCTGCAGCCGCCATTCTTCGATGCCAATGCGGATGATGCGATCAACTACGGTGGCATTGGCGCAGTGATCGGTCACGAATCCAGTCATGGCTTCGATGATCAAGGCAGTCAGTTCGATGGTGACGGCAACAAGAGCAACTGGTGGACCAAGCAGGACAATGCGCAGTTCAAAGCGCGCACCGGCAAGCTGGTGGATCAGTTCAACGCGTATGTTCCGCTTAAGGACAAGCCGAATCTCCACGTGAATGGTCAGCTGACGTTGGGCGAAAACATTGCCGACTTGGGTGGCCTTAACGTCGCCTATGACGCATTGCAGACGGCATTGAAGAAGAATCCGACCGAGGCCGATAAGAAGATCGACGGTTACACCCAGGACCAACGCTTCTTCCTCAACTGGGGTCGCGTGTGGCGTGGCGATGTGCGTGAAAAGCAGGCCGAGTTGTACCTCAATATGGATCCGCATTCGCCGCTCGCGCAGCGTGCGTATGGTGCCCCGTCGAACATGCCGGCCTTTGCTGCAGCGTTCCAGTGCAAGCCAGGTGATGCGATGGTGCGTGCGGATGACAAACAGGTGAAGATCTGGTGAGGTGTTGTTACTGAGTTAGTTGCAGTAATGCGATATGAAAAAAGCCCCGCACATGTGCGGGGCTTTTTTGTGAGCTTTGGAGCTTATTCAAAATCTCGGCATATTCGTCTTCACTTGCTACGAGCCATGGGAGGTAGGCACTCGAGGAGACATGACTGTTTTGCTCGTCATTCCGGCGCAGGCCGGAATCCAGTGGC
>JBARCX010000422.1:0-4829 GCA_049794535.1 Rhodanobacter sp. | reverse complement strand
TTCACGCGTTGTCCATCGATGCCCGTCCATCTTCACACTAGGTCGTCTTTCTAGTATTCGTTCTGGGGTTGCCGTTCCCGGCACGGGTTACGGGGAAATCACCAACAAGTTCCAGCGGCTGTCATTTCATGGACGGGTCGCCGAGCTCTATTTCGCAGGCTTAATTCATGCGTCTGACCACGATCAAACTCGCCGGTTTCAAGTCGTTCGTCGACCCGACCACGCTGCACCTGCCGACCAATATGACGGGCGTGGTGGGGCCGAACGGTTGCGGCAAGTCCAACATCATCGACGCGATCCGCTGGGTGATGGGCGAGAGCGCGGCCAGTCGCTTGCGTGGCGACTCACTCACCGACGTGATCTTCTCCGGCTCCAGCGCGCGTAAGCCCGTGGGGCAGGCCTCGGTTGAGCTGATCTTCGACAACTCCGACGGCACGATTCAAGGCGAGTACGGCCAGTACGCCGAAATTTCGGTGAAGCGCCAAGTGACGCGCGACGGCCAATCGGGTTACTACCTCAACGGTGCGCGTTGCCGCCGTCGCGACATCACGGATCTGTTCCTCGGTACCGGCTTAGGTCCGCGCAGCTACTCGATCATCGAGCAGGGCATGATCAGCCAGATCATCGAGGCGCATCCGGACGAGTTGCGCACGCATCTGGAAGAGGCTGCCGGCATCTCCAAGTACAAGGAGCGCCGCAAAGAGACCGAGAGCCGCATCAAGGCCACCCGCGAGAACCTTGACCGCGTCAAAGACGTGCGCAACGAGGTGGACAAGCAGCTTGAACACCTCAATCGCCAGGCGCGTGCCGCCGAACGCTGGAAGGCGCTGAAGGAAGAGCAAACCCGCAAGGAAGCCGAACTGCGCGCTCTGGAATACCGCTCGCTGAAAGGTCAGCACGATGGTGAGGGCGCGGGTCTGTCGGCGGCCGAAATCGAAATCGAGAAACAACTGGCGGGTCAACGCCAGATCGAAGCGCAGTTGGAAAGCGTGCGCGAGCGCCATACCGGTGCCAGCGAGCACCTCAACGGTGTGCAAGCTGAGGTCTACAAGGTCGGCGCCGAGATCGCCCGCGTCGAGCAGCAGGTACGCCATAACCGCGAAACTGCTGACCGTCTGCTACGCGCGCAAACCGATGCCGAACGTGAGCATGCCGAACTAGCCACGCACATCGCTACCGATCGCGATCAGATCGCAACCTTGCGCATGGCCTTGGCCGAAGGTGAGCCGAAGCTCGAAGCCTTGCAGCAGATGCAAGACGACACGTCCGAATCGCAGCGCAGCACCGAGGCCAAGCTTGCCGATTGGCAGCAGCGTTGGGATGCGTATACGCGCACCGCGGGCGAATCCAGCCGTGCTGCCGAAGTCGAGCGTACCAAGCTCAACTACCTGGATCGGCAAGGGCTCGATCTGGCCAAGCGCCGCGAAGGCCTCGAAGCCGAGCAGAAGGCTACCGACGTTGTCGCACTGGATGCCGCCGCCGAGCAGCTACACACCGAACACGATACCCAGCGCGAGCGCGTTGAATCGCTGGGCAGTTTGCTCGATCAGCACAAGACCAGCCATGAAAAGGTGCTCGACGAAGAGCGCCAGGTGCAGTCCTCGCTTAACGAGTCGCGCCAACAGCTACAAACCGCACGCGGCCGTCTCGCTTCGCTGGAGGCGCTGCAACACGCTGCGCTAGGTCAGGAAGAAAGCGCCGCCAGCCAGTGGCTGTCCCGACTCGGGTTGGACAAGTCACGTCGCCTTGGCGAAATGCTGCAGGTCGAAGCGGGTTGGGAAACTGCCGTTGAAACAGCTCTGGCTGGTTTCATCGACAGTGTGCTGGTGGAGGGTTCACACACGCTGGCTGGCGAATTCGCTGGGCTGGAAAACGCAGACGTTGCCTTGCTCGATGCTGCCGAAGGTGGCGTCAATACGGCCGGCACGCTAGCTGCCCATGTGCGTGGCCCAGCGGCAGCCATGGCTATCCTCGGCCATGTGCTTATTGCTGAGTCGTTGCCTGAGGCGCACGAGCGTGTCGCCGCGCTATCCGCGCTGGCTCCCTATCAGTCGGTCATCACGCGTGGTGGTGAGTGGCTGGGCCCGGGTTGGGCGCGCGTGCGTCGTGCCCAAGGTAACCAGGTCGGCGTGCTCGCTCGTGAGCGCGAGATCCGCACCTTGTCCGAACAGGTCGCCACGCTAGAGGCTCGTATTGAAGAAGCGAGCGGGCAGCTTGATGACCTGCGCACAAGCAAGTTCGAAGCCGAGCGCGCCCGCGATGACGCGCAGCGTGAGCTGTACAACGCGCACCGCCGTCAGTCCGAATTGGCAGGCCAGCTGCAGAGTCATCGCGGCAAGGTGGAAACCGCCCGCGCCCGCGCCGAAAAGGTCAGCGGCGAATTGTCAGGGTTGATCGAGCAGCTCGACGAACTGCAAAGCCAAACACGCGATGCGCGGGCACGGCTTGATGAGTCGGTCAATCACATGGGCGACCTGGAAGATCAGCGTCGCGAACTGGAAAACGAGCGCCGCGCTTTGCTGGAGGCACGCGAAGAAGCACGCATGAATGCGCGTGAGGCCGCCGACCAGGCGCACTCACTCGCGTTGGGCATGGAGTCGAAGCGCTCCTCGTTGGCATCGTTGGAGCAATCGCTGGCACGCATGGACGGCCAGATTCGCCAGATCGAGATGCGTCGCGATGAGATCAGCGAGCAGCTCGCTGCCGGCTCCGATCCCATCGCCGAGCTGGAAGCCGAGCGCCAGACCTACCTCGATCAACGTCTGCTCGTGGATCGGAAATTGGTCGAGGCACGACGTGCGCTGGAAGACTGCGACATCGAATTCCGCAAACTCGAGCAGCAACGCCAGCATACTGAGCAGGGCCTATCCGCACTGCGCGAGGGCCTCTCGGAGAAGCGTCTTGCCGCGCAGGCACTCCAATTGCGTGCCGAACAATTGGCCGAAGCGATTACCGCTTCGGGTCTCGAGCTCGAGCCGCTACTGGCTGAGTTGCCCGAAAACGCCGATACCGGGCAGTGGCGCCAGCAGCTTGGCGAGCTGGCGCAGAAGATCGTGCGCCTTGAGCCAGTCAACCTCGCTGCGATCCAAGAGCATGCCGAGCAGAGCGAGCGTAAGACTTACCTTGACAACCAGCTCACCGATTTGACCGACGCGATGGAAACACTCGAAGGCGCGATCAAGAAGATCGACCGCGAGACCCGTGCGCGCTTCAAAGAAACGTTCGATCGCGTCAACGCCGGCGTGCAGGAGTTGTTCCCGCGTCTATTCGGCGGTGGCCACGCGTATCTGGAATTGACCGGCGACGACCTGCTCGATACCGGTGTGTCGATCATGGCGCGCCCACCGGGCAAGCGCGTTACCAACATCAACTTGCTCTCGGGTGGTGAGAAGGCGCTAACTGCCGTGTCGCTGGTGTTCGCTATTTTCGGCCTCAACCCTGCACCGTTCTGTTTGCTCGACGAGGTGGACGCGCCGTTGGATGAAGCCAACGTCGGCCGCTTCTCCAACATGGTGAAAGAGATGAGCGAGAAGGTGCAGTTCATCTTCGTTAGCCATAACAAGGCCACTATGGAAGCGGCTAGCCAACTCTGCGGCGTAACCATGCGCGAACCCGGCGTATCGCGTCTGGTGCAGGTAGATCTTGCCGAAGCGGCTAAACTTGTCGGAGCTGCCTGAGGAACGTCACGATGACCATTCAACCCACACTCGCTTTTGCCTGGAATCCAGCGCTCGGTATCCCTCTGCTGGTCGGCGGTGTAATCGTGCTCGCACTGCTTTGGCTGTTCGGCCAACCGAAGAAAGAGCAGGGCAGGCGTCGTCCGCCTACCGAGCAAAGCGGCGAGCGCAGCGAACGCCGCGAACCGACACTGGGCGGTGAATCGCGAGATGACGAGCACGTCGCCTTGAGCGCTGATGACGACCTTGCTGATCCCTTATTCACTGCGCGACCGAAGCAGGGCGAACTGGATATGGGGCTGCGCGAAGAGCTGGAAAAGCTTGGCGCTACGCTCGCTGGTGATCGCAATGCGGGGCTACCAAAGCCCACCGGCCATGCGGCATCCATTGTTGATGCGCTACGTTCGCCCTTGCCGATGGAACACATCGGTGTTTCCACATCGCATGTGCAAACCACTGCGGTACCCGCGCCGGCTCCTGCGCCGGTAGCGGAGCCTGCACCGGCTCCTGCTCCGAAAATCCCGTCGCGCTCCGATCTCGGTCGTCGTCCCTCGCAAATGCCGGTGGAGCGTATCGTTACGCTATTTGTGGTGGCACGCGAAGGCGCGCACTTCAATGGTGCCGACTTGATTGTGGCTGCGGAGAAGGCGGGTCTCGAATTTGGCGACATGGGTATTTATCACCGCCTGATCGATGGTCGCCGCGAGCTCGGCCCCATCTTCAGCGTGGCTAACATGCTCAAGCCGGGTAACTTCGACCTGAGCCGCGTGGATGTCTTGCGTACACCGGGCCTGAGCTTCTTCATGACGTTGCCGGCACCGATTACCGCGCTGGATGCATGGGACGCCATGCTGCCCACCGCGCAGCGACTGGCTGAGTTGCTAGATGGGCAGGTGCTCGATGAAGAGCGCAATGCACTCGGCCGTCAGCGTATCGCGCATATCCGCGACGAACTGCGCGGCTGGGATCGCGACCACGAAGGCGAGGAAATCAAATTCGGTCGTTGAGTTAGTAACGTCGGCGATACAAAACAGAAAGCCGGAACCATGAGGTTTCGGCTTTCTTCGTTTTTTGCAAATTGAAGAGTCCCGATTAAATCGAGAAGATTACGAATCTCACTCGTCATTCCGGCGCAGGCCGGAATCCAGTGGC
>JBARCX010000421.1:0-17705 GCA_049794535.1 Rhodanobacter sp. | reverse complement strand
GGTGACGACGCCGGTGCACCTTCGTGCACTAGTCGAATCGGGTGTAGTCCTGCCTCCGTTGGCAGCCATGCTGTCAGCAACAGCACCGTTGCCGATCGAACTGGCGCATGCGGCAGAACAGCGCTTCGCCGCGCCACTGCTTGAGGTATTTGGCTCAACGGAGACCTGTGCTTTCGCTACGCGACGCCTTGCCGTGGATGCCGACTGGCAGCTTTACGACGGTGTGCATCTGCACCCGCAGCCGGATGGAACCCAGGTGGAGGCACCTCAATTGGATGTGCCGATGACCTTGGCCGATATCGTCAGCCTGCACGACGGCGGTCGCCGCTTCCGGCTATGCGGACGCCATGCTGACATGTTGGAAATCGCCGGTAAGCGTGCCTCGTTGGGCGATCTTACGCGGCGTCTGTTGGCCATCCCTGGCGTGCAGGATGGTGTGGTGTTCCAGCTCGACGAGGCCGATGCGATCGGGGTGCGCCGTATTGCAGCGCTGGCCGTTGCACCAGGGTTAGATGAGCACGAAATCCTCGACACGCTGCGCCGTGCGATCGATCCCGTATTCCTACCGCGCCCATTGCGCCTGGTGGATACGCTGCCGCGTAACGAGACCGGCAAGCTGCCGCGTGCGGCATTGTTGGCGTTGCTCGCGCACCACGGCTGAATCGTTTTACCGACTTCGGCACTGGCAAAGCAGGGCTTGCCGTTACAATGCGCGCCTGCGCCGCGGGCGTCTTGAGTCACGGAGTTCGGCATGAAGGTTCTGGTTATCGGCAACGGCGGTCGCGAGCACGCGCTGGCGTGGAAGCTTAAGCAGTCACCGCGGGTCAGTGAGGTGATTGTGGCACCAGGCAATGCCGGCACGGCGCGCGAGCGTGGTGTACGTAACGCTGATATCGCTGTCACCGATCTCGACGGCCTGTTGAAACTAGCCAAGGACGAGCACATCGAGTTGACCGTCGTCGGCCCCGAAGTGCCGCTGGTGGCAGGCGTCGTCGATCGTTTCCGCGATGCCGGTTTGCGCATCTTCGGGCCACGCGCGATTGCTGCCCAGTTGGAAGGCTCCAAGGCGTTCGCGAAGGACTTCCTGCTTCGCCACAACATTCCCACTGCGCGCTACGCGGTGTTCACTGAACTCAATCCCGCGTTGGCCTACGTGCGTCAGCATGGTGCACCGATCGTGATCAAGGCCGATGGCCTCGCCGCCGGCAAGGGCGTGGTGGTGGCGTTGACGCTCCCGGACGCGGAGCTGGCACTGCACGACATGCTCGGTGCGCACAGCTTCGGTGATGCCTCGTCGCGCGTGGTGATCGAGGAATTCCTCGATGGCGAGGAAGCCAGCTACATCGTGATGAGCGATGGCAGTCATGCCTTGCCGATGGCCAGCAGCCAGGATCACAAGCGCCGTGACGAGGGTGATCTGGGCCCAAACACGGGTGGCATGGGTGCGTATTCGCCCGCACCGGTGGTTACCCCGGAAGTCGAGCAGCGCATCCTTAAGCAGGTGATCGAACCGACCCTGCACGGGATGGCGATCGAAGGCGCACCGTTCATCGGCTTTCTCTACGCCGGCCTGATGATCGACAAGCAGGGCAATCCCAAGGTGATCGAATTCAATGTGCGTTTCGGCGACCCGGAAACGCAGCCGATCATGATGCGGCTGAAGTCCGACCTGGTGGAGCTGATCGAAGCGGCACTCGACGGCCAGCTCGAGCACACACCGATCAAGTGGGATCCGCGTCCGTCACTCGGCGTGGTGATGGCGGCAGGCGGCTATCCGGGCAAGGTGAAAAGCGGAGATGTGATCAACGGCCTCGATGCGGATGTCGGTAGTGACGCGAAGGTGTTTCATGCCGGCACCAAACTCGATGCGCAGGGCCACGTGGTTACCGCGGGTGGCCGTGTGCTCACCGTCTGTGCCCTGGGCAAGGACATTGCGGAAGCGCGCGAGCATGCCTATGCCGCGGTGGCGAAGATTCATTACGACGGTGGATTCTGCCGTCGCGATATCGCACATCGGGCGCTGCATCGCGACTGATCAGCGTCGCTAAATCGGCATCTCTGGATATTGCGGAAGGCCATCGGCGAGAACCAGCCAGGCCACTTTTCGCGATGTCCAGATATGTTCGGTCGGGGCGAGGCTGCTTGAGTCGTCCAAGGTGCCTAGCGTGATGGCCAGGAAGCCGGGTTTGCTATCCCGTTCGGCGAAGATTGGGGTGCCGCATTGCGGGCAGAAGCGCCGTACAAGATCCGCGGATGAGCGGATCTCGGCCGTTCCCCCCTTGATGCTCAGCGCCGATTTCGGAAACAGTGCTCTGGCGAAGAAGGCCGAGCCAGTCGATTTCTGACACATGAGGCAATGGCAGATCCGCACGTTGGTTGGCTCGCCGGTCGCCGCATAGCGCACTGCACCGCAGAGGCATCCGCCGGTACGGCGCCGAGCAGACGCTTCATTTGTTGGGTGTTCGCTCATCATGGGGTTGCCTCACAACCAAGCTATCGGCGCAGTCTGCGTGGATCGGATGGTCCCGGCAATGCCGAGTCCCGGCATGTATGCCCGAGGCGCCTTCAGTTAGGCTGTGCCGATCCATCCGATAGGACATCGCATGAGCCAGTTTTCGCTGTTGGGCCGTCGCCGCTTTGCGCCTTTCTTCTGGACCCAGGCGTTGGGCGCGTTCAACGACAATGCGTTTCGCAATGCGATGGTGATGTTGGTGGCGTTCCAGATGGGGCTGAGCGATCACACGGTGTCGCTCTATACGAATCTTGCGCCAGCGCTATTCATCCTGCCGTTCTTCCTGTTCTCGGCCACGGCGGGGCAGCTGGCCGAAAAATTTGAGAAGACACGCATCATCCGCTGGGTGAAATTGTTTGAGATCACGGCGATGGCGATCGCAGCAGTCGGTTTCTACACGCATCACCTTGCGTTGCTATTGCTGGTGTTGTTCCTGATGGGTGTGCATTCGACGGTGTTCGGGCCGATCAAGTACGCCATTCTGCCGCAGGCGTTGGAGCGCACGGAGCTGGTTGGTGGCAATGGCTTGGTAGAGATGGGTACGCAGCTGGCCATGCTGATCGGCATGATTGCCGGTAACGCGTTGATGTTGATTGCCGGCTTTGGACCGGTGGCCGCGTCGGCGGTGACGATCGCGGTGGCGGTTATCGGTTACCTCGTCAGTCGGCAAATTCCACCCGCGCCACCGACCGCGCCGGGCTTGAAGTTCAACTGGAATCCTTTCAGTGAGACGGTTCGGGTACTTGGCATCACGCACGCCGATCGTGTGGTGTTCAATGCAGTGCTGGGCATCTCATGGTTCTGGTTCTTCGGCACGGTGCTGATTGCGCAGCTGCCTAATTACACGCGCGAAACACTGGGCGGCGATGGCTCAGTGAATACGCTGGTACTGACGCTTTTCTCGATCGGTACGGGTGTGGGTGCGCTGTTGTGTGAGCGGATGTCCGGCAAGCGGGTAGAGATTGGGCTGGTACCGCTGGGCGCGTTTGGGCTTACCGCGTTCGGCGTGGATCTGTACTTTGCGCGACACGGCATAACTGCGGTGCGGGGGCTGGATTGGCTGGCATTCCTGCACACGTCGGGTAGCTGGCGCATCGTGCTCGACCTTACCCTTATCGGCGTATTCGCTGGCTTCTACGTCGTACCGCTATTCGCGTTCGTGCAGGCGCGTGCGCCGCGCGAAAAGCTGTCGCGAATCATCGCCGGCAATAACATCATGAACGCCTTGTTGATCGTGTCGGCGGCCGGTTTCGGTCTTGGCATGGGCGCACTGGGTTTCAACGCGTCGCAGATCTTCCTTGCCGCTGCACTGCTTAATGTGCTGGTGGCGGGGTACATCTTCACCCTGGTGCCTGAGTTCCTGATGCGGTTCATCACCTGGGTGCTGGTAAATACGTTGTATCGCGTGCGTGTAGATGGCATGCAACACGTGCCGGAGGAAGGTCCGGCGTTGTTGGTATGCAACCACGTCAGCTTTATGGATCCGCTATTGCTGATGGCGAACCTGCGCCGGCCGGCGCGCTTCGTGATGTATTACAAGATCTTCAACGTCCCGCTGCTGTACTTCGTATTTCGCACCGCCAAGGCCATTCCGATTGCAGGGCAGAAGGAAGACCCCGTGGTGCTGCAGAAAGCGTATGACGCGGTGGACGCGGCGTTGGCTGCCGGTGAGCTGGTATGCATCTTTCCCGAAGGTGGTTTGACCAAGGACGGTGCGATTGCTCCGTTCCGCCCGGGAGTGGCGCGCATTCTCGAACATCGTCCCGTACCTGTGGTGCCAATGGCGCTGCGTGGGTTGTGGGGCAGTGTATGGAGTCGGCGCGACACCATGATGGGTCGCTCACGTCTGCCCAGGCGTTTCAGGGCACGCGTGGAGTTGGTGGTAGCCGAGCCGGTGCCTGCGGCGGATGTGCGTATGGATGCGCTTGAAGCGCGGGTGCGCACGTTGCGAGGTGATTTCGCTTAAGCAGCCGGGAGATAAGTTTTCCGGTAATGCTGGGGTTCGCCAGGCTCACCCCAGCCTACGGATGGCGACTGGGATTACGACATCCATCCCGCGAGCACGATCAATGCGATCACACTCAACCACGCAAGCAATGCGCGCAGTAATGCGTTGCGTAGGCGACGGAGCTCAAGCAACGGATCGCTGCGCTCTTCGGCGTAGCCGTCGCCGGCAACGATGTCAGTGAGGATGTCGGCATGCGCGGCGTCACCGAGGAACCCCGGGCCTTCGCGATACCAACTGGTGGGTGCGGCCTGTTGATGCCAGCGCTGCCATGCACCGATCACGGCCTCCCAGTGGCCGACCAGCGCCAGCGTAAATACGAGTAGCTGCGCAGGTAGCCAGTCCAGCGCGTTGGCTAGGTAGCGTGCTGATGTCGAGCTGGCAGCGTCCAAGTGGAGCGAGCTGTCGCGTCCTAGTGCGCGAGCCAGTCGATACAGCAATGCGCCGACCGGGCCGAGCACGAAGAACCAGAACAACACACCAAAGCGTCGGCGCAATGCGGCGTACGCCGTAGCCTCGCCGAGGTCTGGAGCATTCCATGCGACCGACTCACCGTCTTCACCCAATGCTTGCGCGGCCGCCTCACGGCTGGCGCCATCGGGGGCCTTGAGAATCGCCTCCAGGTCGGCTTCGAACGCATGGGGGCCAAAGCAAAACAACAACACAAGCAAGGCGAAGACGAATTGCAGCAGGTCGGCCAACGGCAGCATGCCGAGTAGCCAGATAGCTAATGAGCAAAGTGCCGCAGGCACCAGTACAGCGAGCAGTACGCGACCCACTCCGCTGGTGTCGGCAAGTTGGCCAACCCAGCGGCGGAAACCACCATCACCACGCCAATGGGCGAGCCGCGGCTGCAGGTGAAGCAGGCCGAGAGCAATAAGGGCTGCGAGCAGGCGAATGGCCATGAATGCGAACTCTGATGGATGTTCGCATTGTATGCGAGCGCGTGGCGCTCTGATCGACTGTCGAACACGCGCGCAGCAGGTTCTTACCGCTTAGGCAGACTCGTGGCGTCTTGCTTGAGCGACCAGCGTGTCCAGATCGAGTCCGGCACGTTCCTGCAACCAGTGCGCGAGCAGGCGATAGGACACCGACAGTGGTGTAGACGGGAGGAAGCTGCCGTCGGCGAGACCGTCAATGATCTGCTGTGGTGTGAACCAGCGCGCGTCTTCCAGTTCACGATCACGCAAGCGGATCTCGCGCGATTTCGCTGTGGCGGTGAAGCCCACCATAAGCGAGGCGGGTAACGGCCACGGTTGTGAGGAGTGGTAATACACATCGCCGACAATCACACCGGACTCTTCCGCTACTTCGCGACGAACGGCATCTTCCAGCGCCTCGCCCGGCTCGATGAATCCGGCCAGGGTGGAATAGCGGCCCGGAGGCCAGCCAGCCTGACGACCAAGCAGACAAGCGCCATCATGCTCGACGATCACAATGATCGCCGCATCCGTGCGCGGAAAGTGCATGCGGCCGCACGCGGTATTCGTGCACTGCATGCGATGGCCGGAAGAAACGATTTGCAACGGTGACCCGCAACGTGCGCAGTGGCGGGTTTCCCGTTGCCAGTGCGCCAGCCCTTTGGCGTAAGCGAACAGTCCCGCTTCGTCGGCGGGCAGACGCAAGCCAGCTTCGCGCAGGCTCATGCGGCGTGCGCCGAGCGATGCTTCCAGGGTGCTGGCGCGTGCGTCGTCGTCAAGTGAGATCAGAAAATGCGGGCGATTGTCAGCGATGCCGAGCAGGCTGGTTGGTACGTCGCCGAGCAGGTGCTGGTATTCATCGGCGCTGAGCCAACGCAGCGCTTCATGCGTGTGCTGTAGGAAGGCTTGGTCGCTAGCGTCGAGTAGCACATAGCGTGCATCCGTCGAACTAGCCAGCGCCTGTACCCAATCGTGCTCGTCGCGCCGCTCGGCAACGCGGTCGAGGATCAGGCTGAGTCCGGCAAAGGTGTTGATCGGTGGCGGCGTACCCATGCGGCGATCAGGCGGAGAACGAGGAGCCACAGCCACAGGTGGTCTTCGCGTTCGGATTGCGTATCACGAACTGCGAGCCACTGAGATTTTCAGCGTAATCGATCTCGGCACCGGTGAGGTATTGCAGCGAAAGGGGGTCAACCAGCAGCGTGACACCTTCGCGCTCTAGTGCCAGGTCGTCTTCGGCCTGTGCTTCGTCAAAGGTGAAGCCGTATTGGAAGCCGGAGCAACCGCCGCCGCTGATGTATACGCGCAGCTTTAGCTCGGGATTACCTTCCTCCACGATGAGCTCATGCACTTTACGTGCGGCCGCTTCGGTGAAGACCAGTGGCGCGCCACTCGTGCGGTAGTCGGGAATCGAGAGAAGGGTTTCCATAACGCGGATATGCGGCTGCAGCGGGGCAACCTCAAGGATACCGCGTTCAGGCCGTTACGGCGTCGCTGAGTGATGGCGACGGTAGTTCACGGGTGACGGTGTCGTCCGTATGGTGGCTGATTCGGCCATTGACCTGTGCGCCGGCGGCCATTTCCAGCGTGCGATAGTGCACATCGCCGGTAACACGGGCCTGTGCCGCTAATTCCAGCCGATCGCTGACGTGGATGTCGCCCTGTACATGGCCGTTGATCACGGCATGCGGTACGCGGATCTCGCCTTGTACCTGGCCTTGTTCGCTCAATGTGAAGACCGCGCCCTCGCCCTCGGCAAGCACGGTGCCTTCGATGCGGCCATCCAGGTGCAGCGCACCGCTGAAGCGCAGATCGCCACGGATCACCGTGCCACTGGCGATCAGGCTGGTCTCGTGGTTGCTACGGGTTTGTTCATTGCGTTTACGGTTGAGCATCAGGGTCTCCTTGGGTGGTGGTGACGTGGCCAGTCAGCGCATCGCTCCACGCAACGGTGCGAGTGATGGCAGTGCCGCCTTGGGGCTGGGCCAGGATGCGCAATCGGGTCGGGCGAAAATCTGGAGGAAGTACGAAAGTGGCATGCAACTGTTGGAAATACTGGAAACTGAACGGTATGCCGTCTTTCTGCGCGAGATCCCCGAGCGCGGCCCAGTCCAACTGAACCACCTTGTTGTCACGCAGGCCCTCGACACTGACTGTGGCCGTACCGACCGTGTTGTCGTCACGCTTGATGTTTTGCGTAAGGCTGAGGGTAAGGTTCCAGGCGTTGGATTGAGCCACCGGCTGTAGTTGCACTTCCTGCAACTTGAGGCCTTCGCGCTGTGCATCGCCGCCAACCAAGCGCGAATAGAAGCCCAGGTCAGCGCGCAAGCCACTGATTTCCTCATCGCGTTGGGACAGCGTGCCTCGCAGTGACTTAGTGGCGATTTCGTTGACTTGCTGTGCGCGCTGCAGATTCGCGACTTGTTGCAAGAGATCGTCGTTCTTTGCGGTCAGATCGCGTAGTTCCTGCCTGTGGCCAACGACAGGGCCGCGTCCGATCAACATGCCGACCATCAATCCGACCAATAGCAGGCTAGCTAGCCAGGCAAGGCCCAGCCACAGCAAGCGACGACGCTGACTGGTGTCGTCGTGCGGGCGCACCACATAGCGTGGCGGCGGTCGTGAAGCCATAGGAGGCTATCCGGGCAAAAACGAAGGTATAGCCCTGCTATGGCGGGAGCGTCAAGGAACCGTGGCACGCTTCCAGGCAGGGCCTAGGGGATGCCTCCAGAACCTGTTCAAAGTCTCTACGCAGCTCACATTGAGTCACCAGGGCTGCCACGTAGAGGCTTCGAAGCGGCGCTTTAGCTCTGCATCTTGCTCTGCAGATAGCGTTCTGCACCGATGTCCTTGATCAGGCTGAGCTGGGTTTCCAGCCAATCGATGTGCTCTTCTTCGTCGTGCAGGATGTTCTTGAATAAGTCGCGGCTGACGTAGTCAGCGATACCTTCGCTGTGCGCGATCGCTGCGCGAAGATCCTTGGTAGCGGCTAATTCCAGATCGAGATCGCCCTGGATGCACTCGAGCACGTTCTCGCCGATGCGCAGCTTGCCCAGATGTTGCAGATTCGGCAGGCCATCGAGGAACAAGATGCGCTCGATCAGGTGATCGGCGTGCTTCATCTCCTCGATGGATTCCTTGTACTCGTGCTCGGCCAGCTCCTGATAACCCCAGTCCTTGAACATGCGGTAGTGCAGGAAATACTGGTTGATCGCGGTCAGCTCGTTGTAGAGGACCTTATTGAGGAACTCGATGACCTTGGCGTCGCCCTTCATGGCAATTCTCCCGCGTAGTAATTGCCGCGACTATACGGATTTCGCCATGCGCAGGGTTGAACGCAAATGCCAATAGTTCGCGCATGCGAATGCACATGCTGCGACCTCAAATTACACGAGGGATTTGATCAGGCGATCGCGACGATCGACAGCGGGCAGGGCGCCTGCTCGAGTGCTTGCTCAAGCGTGGACCGGGCTTCGCTCTCGCAGCAACCGCAGCAGTCTGAGCAGCCGGTACGGGCTTGCAGTTCGGAAAACGATTGCACGCCATCGGCCGCAGCGCGGCGGATATCGTGATCGGTAACGGCATTGCACAGGCAGATGTACATGCCGCGTATTTCAATGCGAATACGAATGATTGTCAACAACCTGCCGGATCGCAGGCTGCTTAGTGATTCAGGCAGCCGCCCGATTACTGCGGCCATTGGCAGGGCCACGAGGTTGTGGCGAGTGGCCTAGCTCGACGCTAAGCAGGCTTTCAACCAAGGGAGCGAAGTGGCGTAACGCTCGCTCATAGACATCGCGCTTGAAGTTCACGACATGCGCGGCGGGGTACCAAAAGTCCACCCAGCGCCAGATATCGAATTCGGGCTTCTCGTTGGCATCCAGTCGTAGCGCTTCTTCGCCGCCGACCAGTCGGAGCAGGAACCAGACCTGTTTCTGGCCGATGCAGGTGGGGTGCTGGTGTTGGCGCACATAACGGCTGGGTAGGCGATAGCGCAGCCAACCGCGGGTCGCGGCGATGACTTCGACGTGATGCGGTTCGAGGCCAGTTTCTTCGGTCAGCTCGCGGTACATCGCTTCCAACGGCGTTTCGTCGCTGCGCATGCCGCCTTGTGGGAACTGCCAGCCGTCACGATGCACACGGCGCGCCCAAAACAGGCGGCCGTCTGCATTCAGCAGCACGATGCCCACATTAGGACGATAGCCATCGACGTCGATCATCTCGCCTCCTCGGGCCGCATGGACACACCAGTCTGCGGAGCTGGCATGCCTCTTCCCGCGTCCGATTCAACCACAGCGGATAAAGCGCGGGCAAGCTCAAGGACTTGAACCGCATCATAGAGATGATTAAACTGCCGGGCCCCGCTCGGGATCAGCTATTGATCCAATACTGGCGGCGGCTTCCCAAGGCTATGTAGCTCAGCTGGTTAGAGCACAGCACTCATAATGCTGGGGTCGGTGGTTCGAGTCCACCCATAGCCACCAATGTGCATCCAAGTCTTTGGATTGACTCATTTTTCTAGTGTTCCCGCACCCTTTGACCGCGGTGATACAGAACGCGTGCTACAGAACCATGTAGCGGCGATGAGGGAGTGTTTCACCTCAAGAATCGCCGTCTCTTTGCGCCTTCAGCGCCTCATGGGGCGAGTCGAGATCATCCGCAGTTTGAGAGCGACGGACGCTAGACGGGCGTCGCGCCGGCTGTTGCTATGGGAGTTCCACATCAGGGCGCTCCGAAACCATGCAGGCAGACACGGAGGCTTGATGATCCCATAGGGCCTGGATGGCCTTACCGAGCACCGATAGTTGTGGATGACGGAGCCATGAGTGCTTAATTGACGTGCCCGAAGAAGCCGGGCCACCTCAAAAGACATTTAACCAGCAAGGAAAATGTCTCTTAGCCCATTAGCTGTGTCGCGACTAGTTTTGCCGCGACGCCATCGAAGCCCAATTCCAACGCTGCGCCGGGCCGGCAAAGATTGGCAGCCCACGCAAGTCAGGTGCCGCCCGGACAAGTGCACTCTGATCCCTGCTCAGTCATGCAGATCCGCCTCCGCCAACTGTAGGTGTCCCGCCACCTGCCTTGCCGCCAAGCGCTGGCTGTACGTGTTGGTCCACATTGGCTGGGCCAACGTGCAATGCGCGTCTCCCGACGGTACGGCCCGTTTGCAATACACGTCCACGATGGCAACCGTGTCTTGCGCGGAGTCGGTCAGCAGGATTCGTCTCGCCACGCCGGGGCCGGACGAGTTGTCGATGGCTACGGCGACAAGCAGCTGCTGAGCCATGCCCTGCATCCGCAGGGCTTCCGACCTCTCGGCCGCTCGCTGCGCTTGTACGTACTGACTGTGTGTGTTGCCGACAAGGGCCTCCAGTCCGTAGCCAATGTGCAAGTCGGCGACGTAGGTCTCGTATTGGGCAGGCGTTTCGGTGACGGTGACATTCTGCATGTTGGTGGTTCGAGTCTCGTCTTGGGCGGCGCTGACTCCGCCGACGCAGGCAAGACCGAGCGCAATGGTCGTGGCAATGATCAAGTGTTTCATGAAGGCCTCCAGACGGGCGCCAATGTCCGTTGGATAATTTTAGGCTGGAGCTGCCGCTCTTACTTGAGGGATTCCGGTGGAATCTGCGTGGATCGACTGACGATTTCTGGCGGTTTTCCCGCGGAAATCCTGATCCAACCTAAGCACTGACCACGCAACAAGTATTACGTCTGGCAGGTGACTCGGTGTCGACGACAAGCGCACACTGCGGGAGCAGGGTGAGTCTTCGACAGGCACGATCATGCCCCTCCCCGAACTCGACGACCACTGGTTCTACCAATGCGATGGCATCGTCGTCGATCCATGCGCGCACCGACTGGAGCGTGATGGTCAAGCCATGCCAGTGGAGCCCAAGGCCTATGCCGTGCTGGTGGCGCTGCTGGAGCAGGCAGGCAATGTGGTCGACAAGGATACGTTGCTTGATGCGGCGTGGGGTCACCGCCACGTCACGCCGGGCGTACTGAGCCACGCGATCTCGCAGCTGCGTCATGCTTTGGGCGACTCAGCACTCCATCCTCGTTACATCGCTACCGTACACACGATGGGTTATCGCTTCATGGGTGAGGTGCATCGGCGGCCGCGCCCCACTCAGGTGCTGACCGAGCCAGCAGCCGATGGCGCGTCCGCAGACATCGAGGTCGCGCCCACCAGCGGTTCTAGCTCCCGCCAAGCAACCCGATGATCAATGGCGCTACATTTCGGGGCACTCAGCGGTGGGCACGCTGAGTGCTACAGCGACTGCTACGCCAGCTGTTACAATGCGTCCCAGCCGCGTACGCGGTAAAGTCGCGAAAATGCTCAGTTCTGGCGTGTTCAGGTGGTTATGCTTCGCATCCACCCATAGCCACCATGCGCTCTTTTTCTGCGCCCGTGTCCATCCGCGGTCGACAAACCGCTCGAGCAGCGCCATGCATATCTTCAAAGTTTTCCAGATCGAGGCGGCCCATCGCTTGCCTCACGTGCCAGCTGAGCACAAGTGCTCGCGGTTGCACGGGCATTCGTTCCGTATCGAGATCCATCTAGCGGGCGAGCCTGACCCTAGGTTGGGGTGGGTTATGGACTTTGGCGACGTGAAAGCGGCGTTCGCGCCGCTGTATGAGCAGCTCGATCACCATTACCTCAACGACATCGACGGGCTGGAAAACCCCACCAGCGAGATGTTGGCGCGTTGGATCTGGCTGCGGCTGGAGCCGAGCCTGTCGGGGCTGGACAAGGTTGTGGTGCACGAGACCTGCACCTCGGGTGCTAGTTGCACTCGGGCGAGTTTTTGACGCGGCGCGCCATTCTGAAATAAATGTGTAACACCAGGTTTTAGATGAATTTTTTTTGACATCGTCGTTTGTTCAGAAAAAATATATTGCATTGCACAAAAATGCTTGTTAGGCTTTGCTCCACATCATCCATCCCCAACGAGGGACAAAGCCATGACACAGCAACTGAACAATCAGGTTTTTGCCTACGCCAAGCAGCTGACGGATAGCGCCTTCAAGGCACAGTCGGTGGCCCTCAAGGGGCTGGAGCAAGTTGCCGAGCTGCAGATCAAGGCGCTCGAGAAGCAGGCCCAGACGGCCGCTGCCTTCATCACGGAAGCGTTCGAAACGCGTGATGCCGATGGTCTGCGTACCCTGTGGGAAAAGGGCGCCGCTCTGAGCCGCGACAATGCCGAGCGTGCAGTCGCCGCGACCCAGGAAATCATCGCCGTAACCCAGAAGACAGCCGAGTCGCTGAATGCGCTAGCGCAGGAGCAGCAGCAGGCTGCCAACGACGCCGCGGCCGCTCCGATCGCTGCCGTCAAGAAGGCGACTGGCGTCAAGTAATCGCTTCACGATCGCGGCTCCCCCGCGGCGTAATCAGGGCCGAACTTATGTTCGGCCCTTTTTTTGCGCGTGTGAGGCGACATGTCGCAGGTGCTTCGGCTTGCCGCACTAAACGGCTGACTGATATACTTTTCGAGATTAGACCGTGGCCCGTGGCTTGGTCGGTATTGCCTGGTGCGAAACCGTACGGGAACCTCGCGTGCTCAACAGTCTAGCCTCTGGTCGTCGTCTCGCGCTGCGCATACTGCTTTGGCAGTTGGTCGTGGCGCTGCTTGTGGGTGCTGCTTTTCTGGCGCAAGGGCGCCGTGAAGCGGTGTCGGCAGCAGCGGGGGCGATGATCGTGGCGTTGGGCACCGCGCTGCTAGCGGCGCGAGCCTTCAGTAGGCTGAGCGGAGGCGCAATGGCGCTAACCAACCTGCTGATGGGAGTGATCCTAAAATGGATAGTGATCCTCGGGGGGATGGTCGCAATCCTGGTCCAATTCAAGTTGCCGCCGCTGGCCGCCATTACGGGGCTGGTGGCTGCTTACGCGGTCAATCTGTTGGCGTTCAGATTCAAGGGTTAAAAGATGGCAAGCGAGCCGCAGGGCGGGCAGACCGAATATATCCAGCACCACTTGCACCATCTGCAGGTCAGTGTCGGTGCGGGTAAGTTTTGGACTTTGAACGTCGACAGCATCTTTTTCCTCTTGCTCCTGTCGGCCGTGTTTCTTTTCGTGTTTCTGCGCACCGCGCGCAAGGCCACCTCCGGTGTGCCGGGCAAGATGCAATGCGCGATCGAGATCCTCGTCACTTCGGTTGATGGCTTGGTCCGCGAAACCTTCCATGGCAGCAGCCGCTTCATCGCACCACTAGCAGTGACGATCTTCTGCTTGGTCTTCATGATGAACTTCATGGACATGTTGCCGGTTGATCTTCTGCCATCGCTATGGGCTAAAGGCCATCAGCTCGCTGGGCAAGATCCGCACCATGCGTTCCTGCGCACCGTGCCTACAGCAGATCTGAATGGCACGATTGGTATGGCGCTGGGCGTGTTCTTGCTGATCCAAATGTACGGTGTGACCAGCAAAGGCCCCACGTTGTTTTTCCAAGAAATGTTCACTGCGCCGTTCCATGCGCATGGCGTCATTGGCAAGATCCTTCTCGCTCCGGCAAATTTGCTGCTTCGCATCATCGAAGAACTCGTGCGTCCGTTATCGCTCAGTCTTCGACTGTTCGGAAACATGTACGCGGGTGAATTGATCTTCATTTTGATCGCATTGATGACCTTCAATGCATCGTTTGCCAGCAAGTTGACCTACTTAATGTTGCCAATGCAGTTTGTTGCCGACTTCATCTGGACAGCATTCCACATTCTGGTCATTACGCTGCAGGCCTTCATCTTCATGATTCTCACCATTGTTTACCTGAGCATGGCTACCACCAAGCACTGACATCGCCGCGGCGTCCGCAGAGCGTACTGATTCGCTTCATTCCATCCACCAAAAGTTAAAGAGTTCAAACCGGAGAGCATCATGGAAAACATTGCCCTTATTTCTGAAGTGATGAAGTTCACTGTCATCGCTGCTGGCCTTTTGATCGGCCTTGGCGCGCTTGGCACTGCGATCGGCTTCGCCATTCTTGGCGGTAAATTCCTCGAAAGCTCGGCTCGTCAGCCGGAATTGACCCCGATGCTGCAGACCAAGATGTTCATCGTTGCTGGCTTGCTCGATGCTGTGCCGATTATCGGCGTTGCCATTGCGCTGCTGCTGCTGTTCGCGAACCCGTTTCTGTCCGCACTTGGCGTGAAGTAAGTTTCGTCAGCGGGTGATGCCTGCGCGAACCACGAGTTGTTTGAGGAGCATAGATGGACATCAATCTCACCCTCGTTATCCAAGGCTTGGCGTTCTTTGCCGTGGCCTGGGTGGTGATGAAGTTTGGTTGGCCGCATATCATGGGTGCGATCGTTGATCGCCAGAAGAAGATTGCCGAAGGGCTGACTGCCGCTGAACGCGCGCACGCTGAGTTGCGTGAGGCGGATAGCAAGGTTGAGGCTGAGATCAAGGTGGCCCGCCAGAAGTCGGCCGAGATCATTGATCGCGCCCAACAGCAGGCCAATCAGATTCTGGACAAGGCGCGTGCCGATACGGTCATCGAGACGAATCGCCTGAAAGCAGCTGCGCAGGACGAGATTGCATCGATGGCGCAGCGCGCTCGTGAAGAATTGCGCGCCCGAGTCGGTGCCTTGGCTGTACAGGGGGCATCCAAGATCGTGCAGCGCGAGATCGATCCGGCGGCGCACAAGGCGCTCCTCGATCAGCTTGCGACCGAGATCTGATCGATGGCAGCTCAGGCAATCACTCTCGCTCGTCCTTACGCTCGTGCGGCTTTCGAAGTAGCTCATGCGGCCGGCACGCTGGATGCGTGGTCGCATGCGTTGGTGTTTGCTGCTGCGGTGGCGAAGGATTCGCGCGTGGCCGGCTACGCTAACGATCCGCGCGTCCAGCCGTCACAGCTGGTGGCACTGCATCTACCGCAGGGTATGGCAAGCGATGCGCCGTTCGCTGAGTTTCTCGGCGAGCTGGCTGATCATCGCCGTCTGGCGCTGCTGCCGGAAGCGGCTGAGCTATACGAAACCTACAAACGTGAGTCCGAGTCGCAGCTGCTGGTCAAGGTGACCAGCGCGATGGCACTGGACGCCGCGCAAGCCGAGCAGTTGAAGGCTTCGCTCAAGCGCCGCTTCAAGCGCGAGATCGAGCTGGAGACGAAGGTCGATGACACACTGCTAGGTGGTGTTGTGATCGACACTGGCAGCGAAGTGATCGATGGCTCCGTCCGTGGACGCCTGGCGCGGCTGGCTAGCGCGCTGGCGCACTGATACCAAGATTCAAAATCACCGGGTGCCGTTGAACGCGGCGCAAACCCAAGGATAACGACCATGTCCAGCACCACTCTGAACCCGTCCGAGATCAGTGAACTGATCAAGAACCGCATCGAGCAGTTCAAGCTCGGCGCCGAGGCTCGCAACGAGGGCACGATCATCAGCGTGTCCGACGGCATCGTCCGCATCCACGGCCTCGCCGATGTGATGCAGGGCGAAATGATCGAGCTGCCCGGCAACTCGTTTGCGCTGGCACTGAACCTGGAGCGCGACTCGGTCGGCGCCGTGGTGCTCGGTGAATACCAGCATCTGCGTGAAGGCGACACCGCCAAGACCACCGGCCGCATCCTCGAAGTGCCGGTTGGTGAGGCGTTGCTCGGTCGTGTAGTCGATTCGCTCGGTAATCCGATCGACGGCAAGGGCCCGATCAACACCCCGCACAGCTCGGCTATCGAAAAGGTTGCACCGGGCGTGATCTGGCGTAAGTCGGTCGATGAGCCGGTGCAGACCGGTTACAAGTCCGTCGACTCGATGATTCCGATTGGCCGCGGTCAGCGTGAGCTGATCATCGGTGACCGTCAGACCGGTAAGACCGCGTTGGCCATCGACGCGATCATCAACCAGAAAGACTCCGGCATTAAGTGCATCTACGTCGCCATCGGCCAGAAGCGTTCGTCGATCGCCAACGTGGTGCGCAAGCTCGAAGAGAACGGCGCGCTGGCCAACACCATCATCGTTGTGGCTTCGGCTTCCGAGTCGGCTGCGCTGCAGTACATCGCGCCGTATTCCGGTTGCGCCATGGGCGAGTACTTCCGCGACCGTGGCCAGGACGCGCTGATCGTTTATGACGATTTGTCCAAGCAGGCTGTGGCTTACCGCCAGATCTCGCTGCTGCTGAAGCGTCCGCCAGGCCGTGAAGCCTATCCGGGTGACGTGTTCTATCTCCACTCCCGTTTGCTTGAGCGCGCTTCCCGCGTGTCCGAGGAATACGTTGAGAAGTTCACCAACGGTGAAGTGAAGGGCAAGACGGGTTCGTTGACCGCGTTGCCGATCATCGAGACCCAGGCGGGTGACGTTTCGGCCTTCGTGCCGACCAACGTGATCTCGATCACCGACGGCCAGATCTTCCTCGAGACCGATCTGTTCAACGCCGGTATCCGTCCGGCCGTGAATGCCGGTATCTCGGTGTCCCGCGTGGGCGGTGCCGCTCAGACCAAGATCGTCAAGAAGTTGTCCGGCGGCGTGAAGCTGGCCCTGGCGCAGTTCCGCGAGTTGGCTGCGTTCGCGCAGTTCGCCTCGGATCTGGATCCGGCGACCCGCGCCCAGCTGGACCGTGGTCAGCGCGTTACCGAGCTGATGAAGCAGAAGCAGTACGCGCCGCTGTCGATAGCTGAATTGGCGTTGTCGGTGTATGCCGCTGAAAAGGGCTACCTCGACGACCTGCCGGTGAACAAGGTGCTGGCGTTCGAGAAGGGTCTGCATGACTTCATGCACCAGAACCACGCCGAGCTGATGAAGAAGATCGTCGCTACCGGCGACTGGAACGGCGACATCGAAGCGACCTTCAAGTCGTCGATGGATGAGTTCAAGAAGACCGGTAGCTGGTAAGCAAGGTAAGGGTGTGCAGCTGTCCCGTGTGGATGGCTGCGCAGCACTCCGGCCGATGAGCCGGGATCGCATAGACCCAACAGGTTGAGGCAAACGTGGCAAGCGGACGCGAAATCAAAACCAAGATCAAGAGCACGCAGAACATGCGCAAGGTGACGCGCGCGCTCGAGATGGTCTCGGCCTCGAAGATCCGCAAAGCGCAGGATCTGATGAAGGCCTCGCGTCCCTATGCGCGTTCCATGCGCAAGGTGATCGCACATGTGGCCCAGGCCAGCACCGACTTCAGCCACCCGTTCCTGACCGAGCGCCAGAAGGTTGCGCGCGTCGGCTTCGTGGTGGTGTCGACTGACCGTGGCCTCTGCGGCGGCCTGAACTCCAACCTGTTTCGTCGCCTGCTGGTGTCGATCCGCGAGTGGCAGGATCAGGGCGTGCAGGTAGACGT
>JBARCX010000420.1:0-18417 GCA_049794535.1 Rhodanobacter sp. | reverse complement strand
TGCAGCGCATGGACATTCCAAGCGGCATCGCCGAGCACGATCTGCTGCAGATCAAATTTGCTTACATCGGCGATCGACCGGATGCCTACGCCCAAGCGCAAACCGATCTGGCGACATTGCGGCAGATCGCCGGGGCGCAGGCGGTGGCCCTGGCAAACCAGCTGCCGCTGAGTGGTTCCGACATGTCCAACAGCGGACTCAAGCTGGTCCCCCACCAGCAGCAGAACTCGCTCGAGGCGGCGAGCTACTACGGCCAGAACTTGCTGGCTACGCTGGGTGTACGGCTGATTTCGGGGCGCGATTTTCAGCCCGATGAGCTGCTCGATCTGAAAGCCGTCATGCCTGCGCTGCACAGCGACGATATGAAAAATCTGCCGCACACCGTGATCGTCGCCCAGGCCGTCGCCGCGCGCCTGTGGCCAGGCCAGAACGCGCTGGGGAAGACGATCTACGTTGGCGACGACATACCGTTGCGGGTGGTCGGCGTGAGCGCGCCACTGGCACGGCCGGACAATCTGCAGATGGGTGCTCAGTACAGCATCGTGTTTCCGATACGCCTGACCGCAACGGAGGGAGGAAGCTACGTGATCCGCACCGCCCCGGAGGATCGCGAGCAGGTGCTGAAATCCGCGCTGGCTGCGCTTAAGCGCATCGACCCCAATCGAATCGTGCTGGAGCAGCGCACCTATGACGAACTACGTCATGGGTTCTTCGAGAACGACCGCGCCATGGCCGGCATGCTGGTGGGTGTCATCGTGGCGCTGCTGATCGTCACCGCGCTGGGTATCGCGGGGCTCGCCAGCTTCTGGGTGGGACAGCGCCGCCGCACCATCGGAGTGCGCCGGGCGCTGGGTGCCACCCGCGGCGACATCCTGCGCTACTTCCAGACCGAGAACTTCCTGCTGGCGACGATCGGTATTGCGCTGGGCATGGTGCTGGCCTACAGCATCAACTTGTTCCTGATGCTGCATTACGAATTGCCGCGGCTGTCGGCGATCTATTTCCCGGTCGGCGCGATCGCTTTGTGGTTGATCGGCCAGCTCGCCGTGCTGGCACCGGCGCTGCGTGCTGCTGCGGTGCCGCCGGTAGTGGCGACGAGAAGCGATTGAATATGGAGGCGGATTCAGTGGCGAGGCGTCGGTGCTGGAGAAGGATGAATAGCCCGTGTTATCGAGGGTGGGGCGGGGCCAGCTCCCGCCCATCGCGATCACCATCTTTTGTTTCGACATACCTCAGCGCAAATCGCCGTTGCAAGCGCGCCAGCTTCAGATAAATCACCGGCGTGAGATACAGCGTGAGTAACTGAGAGAGCAGCAGGCCGCCCACAACGGCCACGCCAAGCGGGCGCCGCACCTCCGAGCCGGCGCCCAGGCCAAAGGCAATGGGCAATGCGCCGGTGAGTGCCGCCATGGTGGTCATCATGATCGGCCTGAAGCGCACTTGGCAGGCTTCGAAGATCGCATCGCCAGGCGATGACCCCGATTCACGCTGACGCGTCAGCGCGAAGTCGATCATCATGATCGCATTCTTCTTGACGATGCCAATCAACAACACGATGCCGACGAATCCAAATAAATCCAGTGCGAAATGAGCCATCTGTAAGGTAAGCAGCGCTCCCACCGCTGCGGCGGGCAGACCAGACAGAATTGTCAATGGATGGATGAAGCTTTCATACAAAATGCCCAACACGAGATAGATCACAAACACCGCTAGTAATAGCAAGATGCCAGTTCCTTCCAATGACTGCTGAAACGCCTGAGCAGTACCTTGCAGATTGCCGCTGATGGTTGCTGGCAAGTCGATCTGCTTCAGTGCGCTGTGAATCTCGGTTAAAGCAGTGCTCAGGCTCATGCCGGGAGCGAGTCCAAAGGAGAGGGTCACCGAGGGTATTTCACCTTGATGATTCACCGTCATCACCTGTGGTTTGCGTACGTAGCTCGCTACGGCATCCAGCGGAATCAACTTGCCAGAGTTGGAGGTCACATAAAGCTTCGAGAGCACGGAGGGATCGTTCTGCAGTGTGCGTTGAACCTCCATCACCACCCAATACTGCGTCGCGGCGCCATAGATGGTGGAGAGCTGATTTTGGCTAAATGACGCACCGAGCGCTGCCTGGACTTTCGCCATGGTCAGCCCCAGCGGCGCCAGTTTGCTACGGTCTACTTCGACCACAATGGAAGGGCTGCTTAGATTGAGATCGTTAGTGACATCCTGAAAACCACGCAGCGCCGTGAACGCCTGCGTGACCTTACCGGACCAATCGTACAAAGCGTTCAGATCGATGGACTGTAGAGTGAACTGATACTGCGCTTTGGAGCGCAGGCCGCCTATCTGGATCATTGGCGGGTTCTGCACGTAGGCACGCATGCCGATCACCGTGGCGAACTTTTGTCGCAGCTCTTGCACGATCTCATCCACACGCAAGCTGCGCTGATTCGCCGGTTTCAGCTTCAACAACATTTCGCCGTCGTTGATCGTCGTGCCGCCTGCTTCGACCGAGGACATCCACGCATCGATATTCGGATCTTGCGCCACGATCTGTGCCAATTGCTGTTGACGTGCCACCATGCCGCCGAACGAAGCATCCTGCGGACCTTCCGTGTTGACTTGCAGCTGACCACTGTCACCTGCGGGAATGAAATCTTTGGGCACGGACTCGAACAGCGCAACAGTCGCCATCAGACTAAGCGCGAATACGCCAAGCACCAGTCGGGGACGATCCATGCACCAACGCAAACTGCGCACATAGCGACGTTGCGTCATTTGGAAATAGTGATTGAATGCGGCGATCACCCCATTCATCTTGTGATGGCTTGCCTTGATGAAGCGGCTACACAGCATCGGGGTAAGCGTGACAGAGATAACCCCAGAGATAAGAATCGCCACGCTTAGCGTCACGGCGAATTCGTGGAACAGTCGCCCGACGATCCCACCCATAAACATCACCGGAATAAATACCGCTATCAGCGATAACGTCATCGAAAGGATGGTGAAGCCGATTTCACCCGCCCCCTTCAGGGCCGCCGTGTGGGGGTCGAGACCGGCTTCGACGTGTCGCACGATGTTTTCCAGCATCACGATCGCATCGTCTACGACAAAGCCCACTGCCAAGGTCAGCGCCAACAGCGAAAGATTGTCCAAGCTGTAGTTCAGCAGATACATCACGCCGAACGTGCCAGCCACGGCAAGTGGCAAGGTGACTGCAGCGATTAACGTGGCGGGCAGATTGCCGAGAAAGAGATAGATCACCAGTACGACCAGAACGCCTGCCAGTAGTAGCGTGAACTGCACGTCGTTCACCGAGGATCGGATCGATTGCGAACGGTCATACAGCACGTCGAGTTTCACGGATGGCGGTAACCCGGCAATAAAACTCGGCAGGACCGCTTTGACGCGATCGATCATGTCTACCGTGTTGGTGCCGGGCTGGCGTTGAATCGCCAACAGGACTGAACGATCGTGCTTGTACCAACTGGCGACCTGATCGTTCTGCACACCGTCGTAAGCTTGCCCGACATCGCCCAATCGCACCGGCGCACCGTTGCGCCAGGCCAGGGCAATGTCGTTATAGGGCGCGGCGCGTAGCAGCTGGCCTTGCGTGCGGACTTGGAACTGCTGGCTTGGTCCGTACAGCGTTCCGGTGGCTTGATTGACGTTGGCGTCGGCGACCGCTTGTTGCACTTGATCGATGCCAATGCCGGCGGCGGCCAATCGATCTGGATCGATGCTGATGCGCACCGCGTATTTGGTAGCACCGTAAACGTGGACGTCCGCCACGCCATCGATCATTGATAGTCGTTGGGCAAGCTGCGTTTGCGCGTATTCGTCCAATTGCGACGACGGCAATGTTTGCGATGTCATGGCCAACAACAACGCCGGTGCGTTGGCGGGGTTTACCTTGCGCAGTATCGGTGGCGTGGGCATGCCGGGCGGCAACTGATGTTGCGCGGCAGAGATGGCGGATTGCACGTCTTGTGCTGCAGCGTCTATGTTTCGACTCAACTCGAAACTCAAGGTGATGCTCGTAACGTCCGATGAACTGGATGAATTCATCGCATCGACGCCGGGAATCGTGGATAGCTGCGCTTCAAGTGGCGTGGCGACGGCCGACGCCATGACTTCCGGCGAGGCACCCGGCAAACTGGCGGTGACGCGGATTGTGGGATAGTCGACATTGGGCAGTTCGCTCACCGCCAGCTTTGGATACGCGGCGATGCCGAACACCAGCAATGCCAGCATCAACAGCGTCGTCATCACTGGGCGTCGGATGCACAGCTCGGGTAGGTTCATCGTTGCGACTTATGTGCCGTCAGCGACGCGCACGAGGCTGCGGTCGCTCAACGATAGCTGGCCATCAGTGACGACGCGCTCGCCGGCTTGAAGGCCTTGCGTGATCACCATACGACCTTCCGCGGTGGATCCGGTGTCGACAAAACGCTGATGAGCTTTGCCATCCGCGCCGATGACAAACACGAAGTCACCCTTGTCCGAGCTTTGCAGTGCTTGCGCCGGCATACTCACCGCGTTGATCAGGTGTTCGGTCGGAATGCTTACTTGCATGAACTGGCCCGGCGTAAGTCGTTCGCCCACGTTTTCAAGGCGTCCTTTGAGCACGATGGTGCTGGTATTGACGTCCACCGTGTTGTCGATGAATTCCAGTCGAGCCTGCAAGGTCGCGCTGCTATCGCCGGGCAGCCGTGCCTGCACCGTCACGGGGCCGTGCGTTAGTTCAGTGCGAATGGCGTTCAAGTTGGCTTCCGGAACGCTAAAGCTGATCCGTAGCGGCTCGATCTGGTTGATCACCACAATGTCTGTGCTATCGGCGGTGACCTCTGCGCCGGGCCAGACCTGCGGCAACCCGACAACACCGTCGAATGGCGCAGTGATGCGTGTATAGCTGAGCTGAAGTTGAGCCCACTCCTGTGCGGCACGGTCGGTCTGCAGCGTGGCGCGCGTGACGCCGACGTTCGCTTGATACGCCTCAAAATCAGCACGCGAGATGTAACCTTTGGCGACGACTTGGCTATAGCGCTGCAGGTCCGCCTGCGCTTTGTCGAATTGCGCCCTGTCTTTGGCAACATTGCCGATCGCTTGGTCGAGCTGAGCTTGGAACGGCAAGGGATCGAGCTGTGCCAGAAGATCGCCTTTCTTTACCATTGCGCCGGGTGCAAAGCCCAGCGACTTGAGATGGCCCGAGTTGCGCGTATGTATCGTGACGGTGGACCACGCTTCGGTGCGCGCCACAACGTTCAACGACAGATCGAGATTACCTCGTGTGACCACGGCAGTTTTTACTGGTACCGCAGTGCGTGGAGCGAGCGCGACGTTGCTCGCTCCAGACGCATCGTTGCGAAAGTAATGAGCGGTGCCAATGAGCACCGTCACCGTGATGATGATCAGAATGAGTTTCTTCCGCTTCATGAAAATATCTGTTTCCGAATGGTCAAGTCGGCGTCGCCACGGGCGGTTGCAAAAGAAGCGGGATGCCGAGTGGCTCGTTGTCTTGCAGCGTTACATCACCCGGATTGCAGCACCACGCCAGTCGGATAAATGCCTAGCCCGACTGATGACGGGCTAGCCATTTTTCAGTCAACGCGGTACACGCTCTAGCTTGATCACGGATTGGTCTTCGATCCTGCTGCGGGCTTGCGGAACTTCAGCATGAACTTGTCCGTGTGACCTTTTATTTCCGGAGCGAACACCGATTTGTCGTGCCCATCCTGCGGATTGCTGAGCACGTCACTGGTTGCCTCCAGTTCGAAACCTGCTGCCTTCGCTTGAGCGATGACCGTTGCCGGATCGATGCGATGCAGCGTGGAGGCGTCCCTACCACCGGAGCCGGGTGCGGCCGCATGATCGACGACGATAAAAACACCACCTGGCTTTAACGCTTTGAACGCAGCGGCATCGAGCTTGGCTGCCTGCTCGGGGCCAGTACTTCCGCTAACGCTGAAAACGGGCACGGCGCCATAGACGTCGTGGTAATTCTGGGATGTCCAAACGACATCCAATGACGCGCCGACGTCGAGTCGGTCATAGGGCCGAATCGCGAGACTGGTGTTACCGCTATAGGCGGGATCGGCAACCAATGCATGGATGGGCTTGAGCTTTTCCGGGGGTACTTTGGTGGCCAGGCTCTCCGGGATAACGGCATACACATGACCTTTCGCACCCACCACCTTGCTGAAGATACGCGTGAAGTAGCCGCCACCCGGCATCACGTCAGCGACGTTGTCGCCCGGTTTGATACCGGCGAACGTGACCGCCGCAGCCGGCTTGCGATCATTGTCGACTTGTTTGTCGGCGGCCGGACGCGCGGCATCGGCGACGGCATCGGTCACATAAGCCGGAGGAGATAAGGACTGGGCATGCAACAGCGTTGCAGTGCCAAGGAAGAGGAGGGCGAACGCTGAATTCTTTTTCATACAGTGTGATGGCTCCTGGAGTGCGAATGCATGAGTGCTCGTGTCAACCACGCCATTTATGGATATGGCTATGATGAATGTCGCTGCGTTTTCCGCCTTGGCTACGTTCGTCACCTAGTTTGGCGAAGGCGCTATGCATCTTCCCAGGCCGCTCGCTGCACCGGACCGGCCGTTCGCTGCAGTACCGGATTTTTGCGATGACTTTGGTGTAACGATGATGGTCATGACTAACGTTCGCTCGGACACTCACGCGACCCGCTGGACTTGGATTGCAGCCATCTGGTGTGCGGGCGCGCTATTCGACGCGAGTCAAACCATCCTCATCATGCACGCCATGGGCGGACGAAGAGCCTGGCTTTCCCCGTTCGTTATCGAGTTCGTATCCTGGCTGCCCTGGGCATTGGCGACACCGTTCATCGTCGAACTGGCGCGAAGGCGGCCGATCGCTCACGGCGCGATTCTGAAGGCGGCGATGGCACATCTGGCGACCTTCGCCATCATCAGCACGGTCGCTGAGGCATGGTCGGCAATGCTCCGGGTCATTTTCAATCCGTGGCACCACAACCCGCCCCCCATCTTCGCAAACACCTGGTACACCGCGTTTACCGACCAGATCCTGACGTTCGTGATCGCCTATGCCCTGATCCTGACCGTCACCTATGTTGTGGACTCGCGTGAAAGGGTGCAGCGGCAGATGAGCGAGACCGCGCGGCTCAATGGGGAGTTGTCTCGAGCGCAGCTTGCTGCACTACGGGGCCAGATGGATCCACACTTTATGTTCAACACCCTCAATTCGATCGTTGGCCTTGTACGAGACCAACGCAACGATGCAGCGATCGGGATGATCGTGGGCTTGAGCGAGTTTCTGCGCCGTGCGTCGGAAGACTCCCACCGGGCGCAGGTGACCCTGACGGAGGAAGTTGAGTACCTGCAGCGCTACATCGACATCCAGAAAGTCCGCTTCGGGGACCGCCTTCGAGTGAGTTTAGACATTCCCATCGAGCTCGGGGATGCACAGGTCCCGAATCTGCTGCTGCAGCCGCTCGTAGAGAACGCCATCAAACACGGCGTCTCCAAGCGCGTTGCTGGCGGCGAAATCCGTGTCGCAGGTGCGTGCTGTGATGACATGATTCGTCTGACGATCTACAACGATGGTCCATGGGTTCGGGAGGATCTGGAAGCGACGTCCGGTGGTGTCGGCCTGGGCAATCTGCGCACCCGATTGCATATCTTGTACGGTGACCGATCCAAGCTGCTGTTGAGGCCTGTCGACACAGGCGGGGTGGAGGTTGTCGTGACTCTGCCGTTCCTGGAGGCGTGAATGGCATCGCCTGAGAACTATTCCCAGTCAATCCACGTCCTCGTCGTCGATGACGAGGCATTGGCGCGGCGCAATCTCACACTTTTGCTGCGCAACGATCCCGACATAGCATCGGTGACCGAATGCGGGTCAGGGCTGGAGGCGATCAAGGAGGTTAGGCGGTCCAGGCCAGACCTCGTGTTCCTGGACGTGCAAATGCCCGAATTCGATGGCTTCGACGTACTCGAGCTCCTCGGTGCGGACATGCCTGAGACCGTCATCTTCGTGACGGCCTACGACACATATGCGCTGCGTGCTTTTGAGGCAGGCGCGCTGGACTATCTCTTGAAGCCCTTCGATGATGCTCGCTTCAATCGTGCCCTCGCGCGCGCGAAGGAAAAGCTCACGCGTTATGCATCAACAGAACACCGCTCGATCAGCAGGATCGCAGTAAAGAGCCAAAGCCAGACCTTGTTCATTAACGTCGCAGATATCGATTGGATCGAAGCGGCAAGCTACTACGCCTGCATCCATGTAGGTGCCGTCACACATATTTTGCGCCGCACGCTGCAAGAGCTGGAGCAGGATCTGGACGCCCGAACGTTCGCACGCATCCACCGCTCGATCATCGTCAACCTCGATCGGGTTCGAGGACTAGCGCTACAAAACAATGGCGAATACGAGGTTGTACTGGATTCCACAGCTCGCCTCCGTCTGAGTCGCCGCTACCGTAAGCGCATCCAGAATCGTCTGGAGGAGCTGTCAAGCAATTGCTGATACCAAGACTGTGCTGCTGCGCAGCCATTTGAACTTTCGGCAAAAGCAAAAAACCGCCCATGCCAACCGGGATGGCATGGGCAAAGGACTGTTGCGTTTTTTTTTAAGGCTGCACGCTATCATTTCGCATGGCGTCATGGCTCACGTTGCCCTTCATCGCATCGCTGCTCTTGGCATCCGTGGGCATGGCATTTTTTGCCACATTGCTTTTTGACATCGCGTCTTTCTTCATTGCATTGTGTCCCATCGCGTCCTTCTTCATGCCATCGTGAGCCTTGCTGGTTTGGGTCATGCCATCATGGCTCATCGTGTCCTTGACCATCCCGTTATCTTGGGCAAAAACGCTGCCCGCACCGAGAGCCAGGCACATGGAAAGCAGTATGCAATTGACGTTTTTCATGGGTAATTCCTCGCTAAACTCAGGTAAGAAAATGCACATATTTTGTACCTTTGGGCGATCACGACAGAGAACGTCCGACGCTTCGTAGATGCGACACGCATAATGTCCCACTTCAAATTCAGGCATCGAGCGCGTGTTGTCGTGAACACGAGTGTATGTGTGTGGACCAGACCGACAAACACCGTTTGCTGCAACAAAACGACCGTCCACTGCAAGAGCCTGCAGATAAGTCTGTCTGTGGAAATGGTTCGCCGCGTACGCTCAGCAATTAACGACTGTAGTCACCTATGCCGGACATTCACCGAGCTGAACTAACTCCATGATCGACATCGATGACATGATGATTAGGGATTCCTAAAGCGGGTAGAGAAGGGCGCACACCGCCTTAGGCTTCCCGAAGAAGCTCCGCCTTACGAGTTGACCTTACGGCCCCATGAAACGCGTAGCTCTGAGGCTTTTCATTGCGCGCCGGATTGCACGCTGAGCAGTCTCCACAGTGGCGCGCAGAAAGATGTCGGGGAACCGTGACTGACACGTGAAGGCCGGGGATAACTAGTCCTCTACGCGATACACGGGGATACGCCGCTAGTCGGCAAGTAATGGAAGATATGAAAATCACAGGCGCGAACCACCGGTTAACACCTAAATATGCCCGTGCCACCGGAATGCGCGAAATCTCACTATGAGACTTAGTGAACTCAGTGTGTGGAAGCACATGCAGAGCCGAGTGCTCCGTTTGCCTTTTATAGGCAGCAGGCCTTGAATAGCATGAGGCCGAACGAAAGTCTCGAAGCATCAGCTTTAATCAATTGCGCCCTCGGGTTGTTTGAGCCCGGAGTCGTTATGTTGATCGCAGGCCAGAGTTACTTCTTATTGTGCCTATCCTCGGAATAACCTCCAAAAAAATACATGAGCGTCACGTGTCCAGTAGCACACTCGCTCAATCCGTGCGCGCAATGTCACGGATAATTGGAATTTTCACAAGAGTCGGGGGACTTGGGCTGATGAAGCACAGAAAGATGTGTATTTCCTCTTAGGTGTGCATTAACGCTTGCTTATTCTATGCGTTAATTTCGCGTAGACGGGCAGGTTATGTCTTTGGCATGGCCGCTCTTATGTGTGAGAAAGGCGGCGCGTCCGTTAACTGTCAGGCTTTCGCAACCTGAAGTACCGCCGATATAACGAGCACACCTTTTACCAGGCAAGTCCACTGTTTAAGGAGCGATGCGATGGCTTTCAAGATACTCAGTTATGAAGATAGTGGCCCTAGCGAATCATGGGAGTCGGTATGACACGCATCGTCTCGAAAAAAGCACTCATCGACTCAGGTACGCCCTCGGTTACCGACTTCACCGTTGCCGATTACCTGTTGACCCGACTCAAGCAGTTGAACGTCACCGACGTATTCCAAATCCCGGGCGATTACGTAAAACACTTCACGCAGGCGTTGGAGCACTTCAAGGGCGTTAACACGGTCGGCGCGATCAACGAGCTGGACGCCGCCTACGCCGCCGATGCTTACGCGCGCACTCGTGGCCTTGCAGCGGTCTCGTTGCAATTCGGCGTAAGCACCTACAGCGCGCTCAATGCCATTGCCGGTGCCTGGGTCGAGCGTAGCCCGATCGTGGTGATCAGCGCCACGCCCGGTGCTGATATGCGCGACATCACCGACATGTACGATGTGCTGTTTCATCATTCCACCGGCGACCTTGATGCGGATCGCAAGATCTACGAGAACGTCACCGTCAAGGCGATCACGCTCAGCACCAACGTTGGAGCTGCGGAGCAGATCGACGAATTGCTGATCGATGCGATTACCCACAAGCGTCCGGTGTATATCGCCTGTTACAAGGAAGTCTGGGGCCAGCCCAGTCCGCGTCCGTCGAAGACACCACTCAAGCCGCGCATCGTTCGCAGTCCGGAACTGGCACTGCTCAATGCGGTGGATGAGGCCTGGACGCAGATTGCGGCGGCAAAAAATCCGCTGATCCTCGCCGGCGTGGAAATCCTGCGCTTCGGCTTGTCTGATCTGCTGAAGGCGATCATCGACGCGAGCGGCTTTCTCTACACCACGACCTCGCTCGGTAAGGCCGTACTGGACGAGAAGGGCGACAAGTTCATTGGCACCTACTCCGACGCTGCGTCGATCGAATCGGTGCGAAACATCGTGGAAGCTTCGGATTGCGTGCTGACGCTGGGAGCCATCGTCACCGACGATTATCTTGCGCTCGTCGAGACCAAATACGCTGACATGGTGTTGGCCGATACCGCCGGCGTCCGCGCCGGTTATTTCAAGTATGGCAATGTGACCTTGCAGGATTTCATGGAAGCCTTGCTTGTGAAGTTCAAGGCCAGCAAGAGCTATCCGATCAAGGTCAAGGCGCCGCCCCAGCCGAAATATCCCGAGCCTTGGGCTAGCAATTCCGATGCGGTGTACGACGCCAAGCCGCAAATCATCACCTACAACCGGTTCTTCGAGCACACGATGAAGTTTCTGCAGGACAAGAACCTGCTGAAAGACATTGTGATGACCTATGGCGTTAGCTCGGCAATGTACGTCGCCACGAATTGTTACGGCCTTTCGCAGGGTAGCTTCATCGCTTCGGCGGCATGGCAATGCATCGGCTTCGAAACCGGCGCTGCGTCCGGCGCGCAGTTGGGCAGCGGCAAGCGCGCATGGACGGTCGCCGGCGACGGCGGCTTCATGATGGTCTGCCAGTCGCTTTCCACGCTGGCCCGTAACCAGCTCAATGCGGTCATCTTCGTGATGAGCAATCAGGTCTACGCCATTGAGCAGGTTTACGTGGACATGGCCGCCTTCGAGCCCGGTCCGAAGCATCAATTCGACGCCTTCGACATCCTGCCTCAGTGGGACTACCTCGCGTTGGCGAAAGCCTTCGGCGCGGAAGGCATCCGGGTGGCGACGGTGGACGAGCTGAAAGCCGCGTTGCCTCGCATTGCGGGGATCAAGAACAAACCCGTTTTAGTGGAAGTTGTCATCCCGCAAAAGGATCTGCCGGGCCAGATGTATCGCCTCGGCAGCGAATAGCGCGCTCATTCCTATTTCGAGGGGTTCGACCATGACACAGAAAACCTATTCGATCTTTGGTGCCGGTGGGGCCGGCCTGTATACCGCGTGGCGATTACTGGAAGGTCAATGCAAGAAAACCAAATTCGCATCGAAACAACTGAAGAAGGGCGACGTTCTGGAGCTGTATGACTGGGGTCGCTACGACTTCTCCAAACGTCATCCGGGTACCCGCTCGGCGGGTGCCCGCGTCTGTACCTGGCACTACAACAACGACAAGACCGATTCGTACGTCGAACTTGGCGGCATGCGTTATTCCTACTGGGATAGCGCGCCGAGCAAAGCATTTCCAGATCCGAACAATGGCCTGGCGCCGGGCCATCGTGTGGTCAGCGCAGTGATTTCGAAGCTGGGTCTGAACAAGTATTCGGTACCGTTCAACGTCACCAATAACCAACTGTTCTATCTGCGCTCGCGGAACTTCTATCTGGATGCCATCGGATCGAACACGCCTGCGCCGTACACGGTAAACAACTTCGGCGCTGCCACCACGCCCGATCAGGGCTTCACCACGGTGCAAGACCTGGCGACGACCAAACCGTGGGCGGAGTTCACTCGCCGCGATTGGTGCCGCTTCTATCAGAACGGAAGGATTACCGCGCAATTGCCGGAATCGAGCATCTTCCAACAAGGCGACTATCTCAAGGACATTGGCTATTGGAACCTGCTCTACGATCAGTTGGGCGCGGAGGGCTACGATTACGCAGCCGACGGCAACGGCTACAGCTCCAACGTCATCAACACGCATGCCGGCGTGTCGTTCAACATCAATAACGAGTTCACGCCGGGTAGTCAGTACCGCACGCTGTCGATCGGCTACTCGGGGATGTTCAACGCCTTGTTCGAAGAGATCGCGAAGCTTGCCAAGGCCAAGGGCGTCGAATTCCGTTATCACCCCGACACACGCCTGCATTCGATTCTGGGGAAATCGGGCAAGGCCACATTTACTTTTGCGCATCGCGACAACCCCAATATCGCCGCTGGCTCGCGTGAGGCCGATGCAGCATGGATGGCTATGCCCCGTGCCGCGATCGATCTTGTGGCACAAGCGACGCGATTTCGCCTGCCGGCGCGCGGAGAGGTGGACGTACTCAACCATGAGAAGGTGAACCTGTACCTGGAATCGACGATCATGCAGCCGTCGTACAAAGTGGGCATGTTCTTCGACCAACCGTGGTGGGCTCCCGACATCGAAAGCCCGGCACCTTATCCCGCGCAGATCGTTGGCTATACGATCACGCCCGACACGATCGCCAAGCTCCGCGCGCAAAAATTCCCAGCGGCTGCGCTAAAGGCGATGCAGGCGTTGATCGATGTGCCTTACGCCTCCGTGACGGATATCGTAGGGGCGATTGAGAACATCACCGAACAAGCGCTGACCATAGCGCAGACCAAACAGCTGACCACCCTTTCGCGCAACAACACCATCGGCCCGAGCGTCACCAACTCGCCCATTCGCATGGTGGTGTATTTCGGCAACAACGCGACCGCACCGAAGAAGAAACCCATCTACGGCATCCTGGCCAGCTACGACGACGAGGACAACACTGCGTTCTGGCAGGAACTGGAACTGGGCCCCAAGCATCAGCGTGAGATACCGATTTCACAGGATACCCAGCCCCTGGAAGGCCCGCGCCAAGTACCGAAGCGCATGGTGAAAATGCTGCGCAAGATGCTGGCCGAACTCCATTTCGGCCCGAACACCGATTTCAGCGCCGTACCCGATCCGCTACAGGCCGCTTACATGGATTGGTCGCTGCCCCCGTTCAACGCCGGATATCACGAATGGGCACCGCATTTCGACGTCGGTGACGTACAGCGAAAAATCCGTAAGCCCTCGCAACTGATCGAGGGTGCCGACGCCGAGATATTCATCGTCGGCGAAGCTTATTCGAACGACCAGGCCTGGGTGGAGGGTGCCTACTGCACGTCGGAATCGGTACTCAACGATTTCTTCGGCATCGAGCCGATTATCGACAATCGGGAGTATCCGTTTATCTGTCCGGAAGGATCGACCGATGCCACCAGTGAAGAGCTGGAGAAGTTGCTTCGGAGAGCTGGACCGTTGAAGGATCCAGAGGAGCAGGCCATTTAACGAGCATCGGAAACGGGGCCAGATTGAGTTGGTCCCGTTTTTACGCATCGTTTAGTGAGCTACCTCAACATCAACGGAAACTTCGGTGAGCGTGTAAGCCACGTGCCACTCCAAACGCCAGGGGAGGGTGATTTAATGGGCCTATCGCGGGTAGGGAAGGCTGGGCCCGCGATGCTCAACATGGCTCGTCATCTGCCGCTTCCGTTCAAAAGAGTGACGTCGCCTCTACCTCACTCATCAGCAATGCTTCCAGGTCAGTCTTCCGTGTAGACGCGAAACGCCTCATGATTCCGTGTAGCGTCGCCGAGACGCCGGGGCTGGGGAAATTTTGACGTAGTGAGGAGCACGATGGTCGAGGCGGCGACAAGTCTTGGTATCGATGAATTGCATACTTATTGGGCTAGCGCGTGCGCGCCAGGATCTGCTGCGCCGTTACCGCAAGATGTCGTGAAGACGTTGCTGGCTGGCTTGCGTATTAATGTGCTGGAAACCCTGCGTTATTTGCACCACCAGCAGCCGAGTTATGCGCAATTCGAAGCCTGGGTATGGGAGTGCAATGGCGGCGAACTGAAAGAAGCCTCGCTGAATCGCTTGCGGCATGCACTGGCAGGCAAGACCGTCGGTGCCGAAGTCGGCAATCTCGACCACGTCGAAGGCCTGAACGCCGACGACCTTGCACACTGGCACGAGCATGGCTACGTCATCCTGCGCAACGCGATCAGCCCGGAAGCGGCGGAAAACGCAGAGATGGCCATCTACAATTATCTAGGGATGGACTACGACAACCCAGAGTCCTGGTATCGCGAATCGCTGGGCCATTCCATCTGGGTGCCGCTACTTCGGCATCCGGCGCTGGTAGCCAATCGTTGCGCGCCACGTATTCATAAGGCCCATGCACAACTGTGGGGACGCGAAGATCTTTGGGTAACCATCGACCAAGGTGGATTTAATCCGCCGGAGCGCAAAAACTGGCCGTTTCCCGGACCGCATTTGCACTGGGACGCCACGCTCGCCGAGCCGCATTGCTTTGAATTGCAGGGCATCCTGTATCTCGCTGACATTGCTGAGGACCAGGGGGCATTCAGTTGCGTGCCGGGCCTTCATCGCACGCTGAAGCACTGGCTGAAAGGCATTCCCGCAGGCGTGAATGTGCATGATTATGCGCGGCGCACCTTGACGATGAAGCCAGTTGCTGCAAAGCGCGGCGACATGATCATCTGGCATCACTTGCTGCCGCATGGCAGCAGTCCGAACCATTCACAACGACCACGCGTCGTGCAGTACATGTCGCTACGGCCCACGCGCTTTGCCTACACCGAGGAATGGAAGTGTTGATTGCGATGGCTTTGCCAGTGACGGCACTCAGGTAAGCAACATCTTCAATTGCGCATAATGTATAGAAGGCGCGAACAAAAAAGCGCCTATTGCGTGCGAGTCCATGCCGTGTCGTAAGGTCAGGAACCCTGCAACGATTGCTGCTGCAACTTGGGCAAGTCGAAGCCACACCTTAGCTGCGGCGGGGGTTCTTGCGCGCTCGGCTTCGATTAAGTGCAGCCATTTTGCAACTGGCTCCCCTGTTGCTTTGCACATCTTTTCTACCGCGTCTGCTTCCGCGTGTCTGTTGCCGTGCCGCCATGCGCTTACTGCTGATCGGCCTAGCCCTAGTGACTCAGCGGCGGCCATGTCCGTGGTTAGTGAGCACGAACTACGGTACATGTCAAGCAATTTATTTGTGTAATTCATGTTCGCGACCTGTGGACACGGGATGTTCGCGGGGAGTATACATACGCCCGTTGTTTGCAGGCCGCAAACATAAAGGGGCCATTCATGCACGCGCTAACCGTCGTCCCGTTCGCTCTCGCCGCCGTGTGGCTTCCGGTGCTTGCGATCCGACTCAGCCGAGTCGTTAGCCGTCAGCGCTCGATTGAGCGGGCAGGGTGGTGAGCATGCTCTGCGAACCTGTTTTGGCGATGCAACGTGTTCAGGCCTGCGGCTTGCTTTGCGAGTCGGCCATGCAGATGGAAGTTAGTTGTCTCGCTGCCGGTGAATTCCTTGAGGCGGCGGAGTGGGCTGACAGCGCTGAACGCTGGTCACGCAGCGCGTTTGAGTGGGCTGCTTACGCATGAGCCGCGCTCCGCACCCGCCGATCAATTTCGGCCCGGCCCGCACCGACATGGGTCTGCACTCGTTTCCGCTCATTCCCGAAGGTCTCCAGAACGGCCGCATTGACCCGGACAGCGTGTATCCGGGTCTTGACGCATGGACCGCACAGAAGGTGCGCGCAGCCCGTGAAGCCGTTCGCGTGTGGTGCCAGCAGGAAGCGGCAATGAACGCACCCTTCGTCGATCTGGCTCGTGAGGTGCGCCGTGCGTGAAGTCCCCTCAGCTAACAGGGGACTAAAGTCCTCAACCGATCAGCAGGCTGCTCCGTCGAACGAAGCGGCTCTGGCTATTGTGGACTTTCTGACTTTCAGCGCTGCGCTCTCGGTCCTACAACAAGGCGAATTCGGCACCCGTGTCCGCGCCGAAGCCGCCAAAGGCTGTGAGACCAGCATTGAGCTCCTCTGCCGCATGGCACTGCACGCGATAGCACCGGACAGCGGCTTAATCATTGATCGCGAAGTTCGCGGCTTTCGCAACTTCTACGCCAATCACTGCCGCATCCTCAATCCAGCCGGCAAGGTCTGTGGTTTCGTCGCACTTGGCGGCGAGAGTCAGCGCGGCACCTTCTGTGTAGAACTTACGGGCGAGGGATGTGCCCACGTCACGGCGTGGGCACAAATGCGTACTGTTCTCGAAGGCTGGAAAGCCAAGCTATCCCGCGTCGATTGCGCACATGACGACAGGGAAGGGCGCTACACCCTGGACGACGTCGAGCGCTGGCACACCGAAGGCAAGTTCACCAGTCGCGGACGTCCACCGGCCATCGGTTACGCCGGCTATTCAGACGGTTCCGGCCAGACGAGCTATATCGGCAAAAACACCGGCAACCAGCAGCTTTGCGCCTATGAAAAGGGCAAGCAGCTAGGCGATCCCGAAAGTCTTTGGGTGCGTTTCGAGGCGCGTTTCGGGTCCAAGTACCGCGAGATTCCTTACGACATTCTTGAGCAGCCGTGGGCCTATATCACCGGTCACTATCCACCTCTTAGCTGGATCACCGAACTAAGCACACGCATGCAGACAGCCACGGCGAAAGCTGCGGCGTGCATGACGTCATCGCTTCGCCATGCCAAGCGTCAATGCGGTCGCGTCGTTAACGCTATCGCTTCTGTCTTCACTACACCCGCCGATTTCACTACGGCGGTTTATGCATTGCTCAAGCGCGAAGGTTTCCCAGCTTGGGTCGATGGAAATTCCATGGGAGCCGCTGTCCTCGCGCCGGTGCTAACACCGGAGTTCAGGCCATTTCTCGCGTAATCATTTAGCCATCTAAACGTCCTAGGAGACGAACTCATGTCACAGAACGCCATCATTACGGCCACCAACAACGTCCGCGTGGTCAACGGTAAGAAAGACCCCTCCGCAACCTACGGCTTCCAGGTCTGCGGCTTGAAGACTGGCCCGAGCATGTTCCAGCAGTTCGATCGCATGTACTCGCCGAGTCGCGGTGAGAAGCCCCTTCCTGAAGGTGAGTACGAAGTGGCACCCAAGCCGGCGTACATCGATCAGAAGGGCAACCTGCGAATCGGCTACGAGTTGGTGCCGGTCAAAGCAGCTTCACGCGCGGCGTAATGATCTGTCTCGGCCATCAGTTCGTCTATGTCGCCATGCCGCTGTGGGCGGGCTTGATGGTCGGCGCAGTAGCAGGAATCTGGTTATCTCACTGGGTCCGCCGAGTGTGGATGCGCAAGATAAGAATCCTTCGGCGTAAGAGGTTCTCGCCATGAGCTACTTCCTCGCGGGAGTGTTCACACTCTCGCTGTTCTTCGGTTTTCTTGATCTGTGTCGTCTTTTTGTGCGGGCCTTTAGATGGCTGTATGAGCGGGCATCCATGTGATCTTTTTATTTCTGATCTGGTGAAGCTTCCTGGCCGCCTCCGCGAGTGTAGCGAGCGGAGTCAACAGGAAGCGTTTTAAGGATTTGCTGCCATGGCTACGTGCGTGACCTTAAATGCTGACGGCACTCTGACCCCAACGGGCCAGACGGTTGATCAGTGCACGGGCTACGTGCTTGTCAGTGGTAGCGAATACGGGGTGTATCAGGTGGTGCAGACCGCGTTTTCTGCCCCTGATCCTGCAACAGCCTGTTCGTGGTTCGTCGGAACGTGGGGCACGGTGATGTTCTTCTACATCATCGAACGCGCTGTCGGATCGGTTGTTTCGATGTTCAAGTA
>JBARCX010000419.1:0-3598 GCA_049794535.1 Rhodanobacter sp. | reverse complement strand
CCACAGGGACTACCTTCGCGTCGCCGAAGGGAGAAGAAGGCAGTGGAAACTCAACGCTAGTCACGAGGCGACTTGCCACCATCGCTAATGAATTGATCAATCCGTGCATTAAGCACCGGCAGCGGTACCGAGCCAGTAGACAGCACCGCATCGTGGAAAGCGCGAATGTCGAACTTTGTGCCGAGCGCTTTTTCTGCGCGGGCGCGGTCATCGCGTATCGCCATCTCGCCCAGGTAATAGGACAGCGCTTGAGCTGGCCACGCGATATAGCGATCAACTTCGGTTTCGATTTCATGATCGGCCAGCGCGGTGTTCTCACGCAGATAGTCCTGCGCCTGCTCGCGTGTCCAATGCAGATGATGCAAGCCGGTATCGACCACCAGCCGCGCCGCACGCCAGGCTTGGTAGCTCAAGTAACCGAAGCGCTCATAAGGCGTGGTGTACATGCCCATTTCCTGGCCCAGGTATTCGCTATACAACGCCCAGCCTTCGCCATAAGCGGAGATGTAGCTGTAACGACGAAAATCCGGCAGGCCTTCCATCTCGGCGGCTAATGGCATTTGCAATGCATGACCGGGTGAGGATTCATGCAAGGTCAGCGCTGGTAGCGAGTACAGCGGACGCGAGGGTAGGTCATACGTGTTGACCAGATAGATGCCCGGGCCGCCGCGGCCACCGGTGTAGATCGGCGCGAGATCCGGTGGCACTGGTTCGATCGCAAAGCGTCGACGCGGGAGTCGGCCGATGTAGTCGCCTACCTTGCCGTCGACCTGCTTGGCGATCCACGCAGCATCCTTGAGCAACTCGTCCGGTGTCTTGGCATAGAACTGCGGATCGGTACGCAGGAAGCGCAGGAAGTCGGCGAAGCTGCCCTTGAAGCCGGTCTCCTTGATGGTGTCCAGCATCTGCTGGTGGATGGTGGCCATTTCCTTGAGCCCCAGCGCGTGAATCGCATCGGGGCTCATGTCCAGCGTGGTGTATTCAAGAATCTGCGAGCGATAGAACGCTTTGCCGTCGGGTAGGTCTTCCGCCGCAAGCGTGTCGCGCGCTTGGGGAATGTACTCAGTGCGCATGAAGGCGAGCAGCTTGTCGTAGGCAGGGATCACGTTGTTCTTGATCGCCGCGAGAGCTTCAGCACGAAGCTTGGCTTGTTCCTCGGCAGGAATGATGGCGGGCATTTTTTTGAAGGGCGTGTAGAACAGGTTCTGCTCGCCCGGCGCATCAGCGACGACAGCGATCGATTGGTCGCGTCCCTTGAGAATGATCTTCGGCTGGGTGAAGCCACGAGCGAGACCCAAGCGCATGTTGGCGATCTGCTCGTCGAAATAGCGTGGAATATCGCGTAGCTTGCCGAGGTAATCCTGGTAACTCTGCAGATCATTGAACGTGCCGCGTGCGGTAAAGCCCAGGTCGCTCCAGAACGCCGAATCACTGTTGAACGGCATCTCCCAGGTGCGGAATGTCTGGTCGGCAAGCAGCACGTCGATCTGCTGTTTGTAGACCTCGTAGTTGATTGGGTCTTCGCCTTTCAGCTGACTCTTGGGGATGGCATCGAGCTGCTTGAGTACGTTAGCCCAGTACTGCTCGCGCATGGTCTGGGTGGCAGCGTCTACTTTTGGCAGATGGTCGGCGGGATGACCCTGGCTGTCCTCATCGTCGGCGCCAGCGAACTGCTGCTGACGCCACTGCCATTCCTGCGTATACACATCATGAAACTGTTGACTGGCGTCGGTGGTTGCTGGCGTGGGAGAAGCTAGTACAGAAGCCGTCGTGAGCATGCACAGTCCAAACAATCCGCCAAGGCGTACGAGAGACGATGTCATCAATGCATTCCGGTCATGGATTCGCGGTGGTCTTGCCGGCTTTGACTGCAGCGATCCATGCGTTAGTGCGGGCATCGAGCAGGTCCAGTGGCATCGCGCCGCCGGAGAGCATCTCGTCGTGGAAGGCGCGGATATCGAACTTCGCACCTAAGGCTTTTTGGGCACGCTCGCGCAGCTCCAGAATCTTCAGTTGGCCTAGCTTGTAGCCCAGCGCCTGAGCCGGCCATGCGATATAGCGATCGGTCTCGGCCTGCATGCTCGGCTCGTCCCCGGCTGGATGCGCGTGGAAGTAGTCGATCATCTGTTGGCGACTCCAGTGCAGGTAATGCACACCCGTATCGAGCACCAGTCGATCCGCGCGTAGTAAGTCGTTGCTTAGGTGGCCGTAGTCGTTATAGGGCTGCTTGTAGTAACCGACATCTTTGGCCAGTTGTTCGGCGTACAGCGCCCAACCTTCGATGTAGGCGTTGTAGTCGCCCTGCTGGCGAAACGGTGGTAGCGGCAGCGATTGGGCAATCGATATCTGCAGGTGGTGACCTGGTACACCCTCGTGATAGCAGGTGTCCTCGATGGTATAGAGCGCACGTTTCGCGTAATCGCCGGTATCGACGAAGACGATGCCGGGACGTGAGCCGTCGGGCGTGCCCTGATGGTACTCGGCAAAGGCCGCATCTTTTTCGCGATAGGCCTCCACCGCGCGCACTTCAAGCTGGGTCTTGGGTAGGTGGCTAAACAGCTTGGGAAGCTCCGGTTGCATGCCGGCGATATAGCTGCGGCATTCATCCAGAATCTGTTCGCGCGAAGTGGCGTAGAGCTTGGGGTTCTTGGTCACCGCGGCACGGAAGCTGGTGAGATCTTTGTAGCCTAGCGATAGGGCGATCTTGCTCATCTCGCTTTCGATGCGCGCGACTTCGTCCAAACCAATCTGATGGATCTGTGCCGGGCTCTGGTCGGTGCTGGTTTGGGTATGAATGGCGAAGCGATAACGCGTGTCGCCATCTGGCAACGCCCAGATGCCTTCCTGGGTGCGCCCGTGTGGGGCGTAGTCTTTGGCCACGAATTTTGCCAGCTTGCGATAAGCCGGCCGCACTTGCTGATCGACCGCAGTGAGAATCGCCTTGCGCAACCGCTGCTGATCAGCGGCAGAGATACTGGCAGGGAAACTCGCTACGGGCTGGCCGAACACGTTGGCCTCGCCAGCAGGTGCGGCGATCTGATTGAGCTGGTCGACGACTTTTTCGAGAAGGTACCTCGGCTGTATCAACCCATCCTTCAGCCCTTGCTGCGACGCGACGGTGAGATCGTCGAGAACCTTGGGAATCGCCTGCAGGCGCTTGAGGTAATCCTCATAGTGCTGGGTGCTGTCGAAGGGAATGCTCGAGACGAATCCGGGCAGCTGCAATTGCACACCGCCGATTTGATCCAGCGGCATCTCGTAGTTCTTCAGCCGGATCGCTTCGAGGTGATCCTCAAGCTTGCGCACCATCATCTTCTGGCTGAGTTGCTGCTGCTCACTCAGGTTGCTGACGTTTAGCGCCTGGAAGCGCTTCAGAAGGTTTTCCGTTGCGGCTTGATCAACTGCGACATGAGCTAATGAGTAGTCGGTCCAGCGATCGTTGTAGCGATAGTCGCCGATGGTGGTCGCCTGTTCAGGGCTTTCCTTAAGCTGGTATTGCCATTGTTCGGCGAGCAGCTTATCCAGGGCCCGACCCTGTGTGGCCATGTCGCCGGATGGTGCATTTGTCGGCGCTGCAAGCGCGACGCCGGTGCTGAGC
>JBARCX010000418.1:0-6088 GCA_049794535.1 Rhodanobacter sp. | reverse complement strand
CTTAAAGCCTCGGCGTTGCCGTGATACATGCAGTCGGCTGGATTAAACGCCTCGATCCTCGGCCGGGACTGCTTTAAGTCCTCACCGCTTCGGCGCGTTGCGGTGTAGCCACATTGTCTAACCTTGGGTAGCGGACTATCTGATCGCGCAGATCTTCCAGCGCTTCTATCCCACGGCGTGCTACCAGCTCGAAAGGCCATTTCTTTGGGTTACGTTTCTTTGGGCCAACAAAGAAAGGTGACTCGGCCGCCGGCAGGTGGTCGAAAGCCCGCGGCAGGCGAACAACCTAGCGATAACGCAGAAACGCAGATCCAATCCCAGCCTGCGCTCAATCAGCGGGCGAGCACTTCGCCCAACACCGCCATGCGCACGAACACCCCATTACCCACCTGCTCAAGAATGCGCGACTGTGGCCCATCAGCCACATCCGCTGCGATTTCGATACCGCGGTTGATCGGCCCCGGGTGCATCACCAGGCAACCTTTCGATGCGAGCGCCAAGCGACGCTGGTCGAGGCCGTATTGGCGGAAATAGGCGGCTTCGTCGGGCAGGTCGGTGGCGACCATGCGCTCCTTCTGCAGGCGCAGCATGATCACGGCATCCGTGCCGGCGATGGCGCTGTCGAAGTCGTCGACAAAGTGGCAGTTCGGGAATTCGTCAGCATCCGGCATCAGGGCCGCGGGTCCGCACAGGCGGATTTCTTTTGCACCCAGCGTGGTGAGTGCGTGGACATCCGAGCGTGCCACGCGTGAGTGACGGATGTCGCCGCAGATCGTCACCGTGAGGTTGGAGAAGTCCGGTCGGTGCTGGCGGATGGTCAGTGCATCGAGCAGGCCCTGCGTGGGGTGTGCACGATTGCCGTCACCAGCATTGATCACCGATACGCCACTCATCGCGTGATGCACCAGTTCTTCGGGCGTGCCCGACACCTTGTGGCGCACGATGATCGCGTCCAGGTGCATGGCTTCAAGCGTGTGCAGCGTGTCGTACAGCTCCTCGCCCTTGGCGGTGGAGGAGAAGCTGATGTCGAAGTTGATGACGTCGGCGCCGAGTCGGCGTGCGGCCAGTTCGAACGAAGTACGCGTACGCGTGGATGGCTCGAAGAACAGATTGAGCACGGTACGCCCGGCGAGCAGATCGAGCTTGCGGGTGCCATGCGCACAGGCATCGCGCATCGAGATAGCACGATCAAGCAGGCGCTCGATGGTGGCGCGCGGCAGGTTTTCCAGCGTGGTGAGGTGGCGCAGGCGTGCAGTCATGGCGATGGTGTGGGCGGTTGTTAGAGGCATGAGATCAAGGCAATGCGGGGGCATCGGCCAACCAATATTCGAGAATCACCGCAGCGGCTTCGGCATCGATTTGTGCGGCATCGCGACGACGCTTGAGGCCGGCGGCGCGCGCATCGGCGAACCGACGTGCTGCTTCCTGCGAGCTGTGGCGTTCGTCGACGAGTGTTACCGCGATACCGTAGCGTGCTTTTAGTTGTTCGGCGAAGCGTCGTGCGCGTTTGCTGGAGGGTTGTTCACCGCCATCCAGTGTCAGCGGCAGGCCAACCACCAGAGCATCGGGCATCCACTGTGTGCGTAGCGTGTCGAGCGCAGGCCAGTCCGGTTCGCCGTCGCGCATCGCTACGGTATCCATGCCGCGGGCGCTGCCGGTGAGGCGGTTGCCAATGGCGACGCCGATGACTTTACTGCCGACATCGAAACCGAAGGCGCAGGTCACGGCGAGTGACTCATGCGTGACCTGCGTAGCCGAGCAGCTGTAGCGGATCGACGCCGACCAAACCCGCTGCGGCGCTCCAGCGCTCTTCCAGTGGCGTATCGAAAACCACTCGCTCGTTGGCCTCGACCGTCAGCCAGGCGTTGTCCTTGAGTTCTTGCTCGAGCTGACCCGCACTCCAACCGGCGTAGCCCAATGCCATCAAAACCTGACGCGGACCTTCGCCAGCGGCAATAGCCACCAGAATGTCGCGTGATGTGGTGACCGACCACTCGTCGTTGATGCGATAGCTCGCTTCCCAATGGCCGGGTTCGCGATGTAGCACGAAGCCGCGTTCTTGCTGCACCGGACCACCGATCAGTACCGGCGCATCGGCTAGGTCGAGGCTGTTGCAGTCAAGCTTCATCTGCGCCAGTACATCGCCAAGGCGGTACTCGGAAAGCTGGTTCACCAACAGGCCGACCGCACCGTCTTCGTCGTGCTGGCACAGCAACGCTACGCCGCGCGAGAACGGCGGCTCAGCGAGGCTCGGCATGGCAATCAGAAATTGACCTGCGAGGGTCTGTGGTTGAGGCGTGGTCATGGTTCGCATTGTAAGCAATGCGAAGGCGCTGCGTTCGGTTTCAGCGTCCATACGCCGGTTTGGGTTCACAAAGTTTCAGCGCGTAACATTTGGGTTTAGTGACAGGCTCAAGGCTGCATCTGCGGCAGTTGGTGGCGTTGTCGCCAGAACACGAACGCCACGATGAGGGCAACCAAGGGCAGCATGAAGCCAAATTCGTCGATGGCGTAGGGCGTGATCCAGCCCGTTTTGGCAGTGATGGGTGTGAAAAAAGTCTGGATAAAGAGATTGTGGCTGGCGTGTAACACGGCGCATGGCCACAGGCTGCCGGAACGAAGACGCAGCCAGGCCATCGGTACGCTGATGCTGAAGACCAGCACGGCAAAGCACGGCATGGCGACCCACCATGGCGTACCTGAGTTGTAGTCGGCGAAAAGCAGGATAGGCATATGCCAAAGCGACCAGATGGCGCCTGTTAGCAGTACGCCTTTGGTGAAGCCGAGCGCCTGGGTGACTTGCGGAACCAGAAAGCCGCGCCAACCGATTTCCTCACCAAGGCCAGTGGCCACGCTGAGCACCATGCCGACGCTGCCGGTCAGCAGGACGTAACCGCTGACAAGTATCCAATGAGGGGCGCCAGTCCAGCCAAAGTCAGTCGCAATGCTGGCGATAAACGCGGGGTCGCCGAAGCTCCCCAGGCCGGTGATCCAGACAATGACGTAAGCAACCGTTGCGTAGCCGAGCGGAAGCAGGTAAGCGAGCCATTGCCAACGCCAGCGTCCCCAGCCCCAGCCCAGGCTGTCGAGCCCCATGCCCGTGATGCGGCAAGTGAGCATGGCGGCTACGGCGGGACACCACATCAAGCCGGTGACGTATCTACCGTGCCCGCCCGCGAGATGTCCGGTGGCAATGATCAACGTGTAGAAGATCGAGCTCAGCGCGAGGACAAGTCCAAGGTAGAGGCCGATTTTCGACCAGGGGTTCGACCACGCCATAGGTAGCTCCCTTTCTCGTGAAGTATCGAGTCAAGGGAGTAGAGCGTGTTCGTGCGGACCATCACAAGATGACTATTGGGGGAGGGCGCGTAGATGTCGCCAACAGGCCTTAGCGCGTTTTCAGTACATCGCCAGGCTGGAACTGCCAGGTACGCGTGATGTAGAGGATATCCACCTTTTCCTTCTTGTCCGGCGGCAGGGCGGGGAAGGGGGCGCACAGACGCACGATGGTTTCCGCAGCCTTGTCGATCAGGGCATAACCCGAGCTGTGGGTGACATCGATGCTCTGGATGCTGCCATCGCGGTTGATGCCAACGGTCAATATCACATCGCCGTGCAGGTGCTGGGAGCGCGCCTGTTCGGGGTAATTAAGGTTGCCGACCCGCTCGATCCTATCGACCCAGCCGCGCATGTAGGCAGCGTAGGCGTATTCCTTGGTACTGGCCGAGATGAATTTCTTGTGCGGACGTTTGGCATAGGCCTCCGTCTGGTCACGTACTTCGGCGGCGAGCTGGGCCATTTCCTGTTGGCGGTGTGCCTCGTCGGCGTCCGCGGCATCCGGGGTGTCGCGTTCCGGGTGAGCGTTGTCGCTGTTGACGCTGAAGTTGCTGGCGCTTGTGGACGTGACCAGGCGTGGGTCGGTGGCCTCCTGCGAGCGTGGCGTGGTGGCCTCGACCGGTTGCGGCGCGGTGCCCGGATCGGGCTTGGGTAGCAAGCCGGAGAATAGCTGCGAGGGGCGGGCAGCTTTGTCGCTATCACCGCCACCCTGGTTGTTGGTCTGGGCCAGGAAATCGGCCTTGTCTGGGGCCTGGTTGTTGGCCACGTCGACCAGGGTCACATCCAGCGTGGGCAAGCCGGGCTTGGATTTGACGAAATGAAAGGTGATGCCCAGCAGCAGCACGCCATGCAGCAACAGCGAGAACAGCAGGGTGGCGCCGATCGGGTCGGCGTTGGTGCGGGCAACGGGGGTACTCACGCGGGAGCTTTCTCGATGGCGTCGAACAACTGACCCGCAATATTAAGCCCGAACTGCTTGTCCAGTTCGCGCACACACGTCGGCGATGTGACGTTGATCTCGGTCAGGTAGTCACCGATCACGTCCAGCCCGACGAAACGCAGCCCACGGCGACGCAGTTCGGGTGCCACCTGCGCTGCGATCCAGCGATCACGGTCGCTAAGCGGCACGCCTTCGCCACGGCCGCCAGCGGCCAAATTGCCGCGGAACTCGTCGCCTTGTGGGATGCGTGCCAGCGCGTACGGCACCGGTTCGCCGTCGATCAACAGAATGCGCTTGTCACCCTTGACGATCTCCGGCAGGTATTTCTGCGCGATGGCGAACTGCCGGCCCTCACCGTGCGGGCCGCCAGCCAGCAGAGTCTCCAGCATCGAGTTGAGATTGCTGTCACCGGCCTTGACCCGAAAGATGCCGCGACCGCCCATGCCGTCCAGCGGCTTAAGTACCGCCTCGCCATGCTCGGCCACAAAGCGGCGTAGTTCGCTGGTGTCGCGAGCCACCAGGGTAGGCGCAATACATTGCGGAAATTGCAGCGCAAAAAGCTTCTCGTTGCAGTCGCGGAGCGAGCGCGGGTCATTGATGACCTGCACGCCGTCGCGCTGGGCTGCTTCCAGCACCATGGTGTCGTAGATGAACTGCGCATCGACCGGTGGGTCTTTGCGCATCAGTACCACGTTCAGTTCGCGCAGGTCAGTCCATTTCCGCTCGCCCAACGTGAACCAGCCAGCCGGGTCGTCCTTCACGGTCAGTGAGGCCAATCGGGCCCACGGCACGCCGTCGCGTAGGGCCAGGTCACCCTGTTCCATGTATGACAGATGATGGCCGCGTCGCTGGGCTTCCAGCAGCATGGCCAGGCTGGTGTCCTTGGCGACTTTAATGGCGCCGATGGGGTCCATCAGCACGGCAACCGAGAGGGTCATCGTTATTCTCCTGAATAGCAGAGGCCCCGTCGCGTCACCGGCCGCGATGTGCGGACGAGGTCCGCAAGGGCCGAATGCGGTGGATGTTCGCCGAGGTGATCCATGCGCGGCAAGGTACCGGTGCGAGACGCGCAACGCACGATGCGTGACGAATGACCTGCGCAACAGAATTCAGCTTGACGGATGGCCAGGCAGGCAGTAAACAGCTTCAGTTAAGCATCCTGCCGAAGAGCAGGCGTGTTCGGAACGTTTGCAGGTCGTTTTCATCTACACAAAGTCAGTGCCTTTGGTCCTGGTTTTGTGTCGCGCCTGAGCCTGGGGCAGGTCGCAGGGGGGTTGAGTGAACTTGAATGTGAGTACGAATGGCTTGGACGGTCTGAAGGTCATGGTGATCGACGACTCCAAGACCATCCGCCGTACGGCGGAAACCTTGCTGAAAAAGGAAGGCTGCGATGTGCTGACTGCCGTCGACGGCTTCGAAGCGCTGGCTAAGATCTCCGACCAAAAACCAGCCATCATCTTCGTCGACATCATGATGCCGCGACTCGATGGCTATCAGACCTGTGCGTTGATCAAAAACAACCCACAGTTCCGCGCTACGCCGGTGATCATGCTTAGCTCGAAAGATGGCCTGTTCGACAAGGCACGCGGGCGCATCGTCGGTGCCGAACAATATTTGACCAAGCCATTCACCCGCGATGAATTGCTTGGTGCCATCCATCGCCATGTCAGCACGGTTTAATACCAGTGACTGCAGACATGAGCCAGGTTTCATATGCCAAGCACTCCGCGTTGCGCCTGAGCAGTCGCCAGGTGGTAGCGCGTGGCGCAGCGCCTGACTGGCCGTCAGGTCAAGCCGCGCGCTGCCGCATGG
>JBARCX010000417.1:0-9818 GCA_049794535.1 Rhodanobacter sp. | reverse complement strand
TGCGAAGTGCGGTGATGGCCGGCTCCAACTCTTTGGCAATGACATCGGGTGTGAGTGGGCCGATGCGCTTGTAGCGAATCACGCCCTTGCTGTCGATGAGAAAGGTTTCCGGTGCGCCGTAGACACCGAAGTCGATGGCGGTACGACCTTCGCGGTCGGTGATCACCACGCTATACGGGTTGCCGTGTTGTTGCAGCCAACCCTTGGCATCCTCGGGCGCATCTTTGTAGTCGTAGCCGATCAGCGGCACGCCAAGCTGCTGTGCCTCGGCCATCAGCACTGGGTGCTCTTCACCGCAGGCAAAGCACCAACTGGCGAACACGTTGATCAGGTAGGGCTTGCCGAGCATCGAAGCCTTGCTCACCGTTTGCGTTGGATCATCTAGCTTTGGCAGCACGTATTCGGGCGCGGGTTTGTTGATCAGCGGCGAGGGCACTTCGTTCAGATCGTGCTTGGTGTTCCACCAGATACCGAAGCCGAACAACGCGACCATCAACAGGAAACCGAAGAATGGAATCAATCGGCTCATGCACGCGATTCCTGCACGGGTGCAACGACGGTGGGGCCAGTGACGGAAGGCTCCGTCTCGTCCGCTGTACGCTTCACACGGAAGCGTTTATCGGCTGCGCTGACGAAACCGCCCAGCATCATGAGTAGACCGCCGAGCCAGATCCAGCGGATGAACGGCTTGTAGTACAGCCGCAGTGCCCATGCGCCTTGAGTCGCATTCGGATCCATCGGTTCGCCCAGTGCCACGTACAGGTCGCGGGTGATACCCGGGTCGATCGCCGATTCGGTTTGTACCTGGCCGCGGATATACGTGCGCTTCTCTGGATGCATCACGGCGATGGTTTTGTCGTCGCGACTCACCGTGACGACACCTTGCTCCGCGCGCCAATTAGGGCCTACGGCATCTTTCACTCCATCGAAGCGGAACTGGTAGCCGCTCACGATCTGCACTTCACCCGGCGCCATGCGCACGTCGCGAGTCACGCTGAGCGATTCGGATAGCAATACACCGATCAGAAAAACGGCTACGCCGACATGCGCCAGCAACATGCCGGCCATCTCTGCCGGAAAGCGGCGGCCGCGTGGCATTTCACGCCAACGTTTGAGCACATACAGCAGCACGCCCACGCCGACCCATACCGCGGAGGCGACACCGGCAATGGCTTTGAGATCACCATCGACGATGAACGCAGCGATGATCGCGCAGGCCACCGCTGCGATGCTGCAGCGGGCCAACACACCTTTCAACACAGGCGTATCGCTTTTACCCCAGCGCAGATACGGGCCGAATGGCAGCAAGAGCACGACCGGCAGCATCAGCAGCGGAAACAGGAAGCCGAAGTAGGGTGGGCCGACCGACACCTTGCCCAGGTGGAACGCATCGCCGATCAGCGGGAACAACGTGCCGAGCAGCACCATCGCCGCGGCAACGGTGAACATCAGGTTGCCGATCAGGATCGCTGTTTCACGCGAGACCACGGCAAACGGTTTGCCACCAGCCACCTTGGGTGCGCGCAACGCATACAGCAACAGTGAGCCGCCGACCACGATGGCGAGGAAGCACAGGATGAATAGACCTCGACGCGGATCGGAAGCAAAGGCATGTACCGACGTCAGTACGCCCGAACGCACCAGGAAGGTGCCCAGTAGCGATAGCGAGAAGGCGAACAACGACAGCAGGATGGTCCATGCGCGCAGTGAGCCACGCTTCTCGGTGACTGCCTGCGCGTGGATCAACGCGGTGCCCACCAACCAGGGCATGAAGCTCGCGTTTTCTACCGGATCCCAGAACCACCAACCGCCCCAGCCAAGTTCCGCATAGGCCCACCAACTACCGGCGACGATGCCGCAGGAGAGAAAGCCCCATGCCGCGTTGGTCCATGGACGTGCCCAGCGCACCCACGCCTGTTCCATCGAGCCACCGAGCAAGGCGGCAACCGAGAACGCAAACGCTACCGAGAAACCGACATAGCCCATGTACAACACGGGCGGGTGGAAGGTCATGCCCGGGTCTTGCAGTACCGGGTTGAGATCGGCGCCGTCGCCCGGCATCGGCAGCAAGCGGCCGAATGGATTGGAGGTGAAGATGATGAAGGTGAGGAAGCCGACCGCGATGATGCCGAGCACGCCCAGCACACGCGCGACGAACGCTTCGGGCAGCTGACGGCTAAACGCAGCGAGTGCGACTGTCCAAACGTTGAGAATGAAAATCCACAGCAGCATGGAGCCTTCGTGTGCGCCCCACACCGCGGTGATGCGGTAGTACCAGGGCAATGCGAGATTCGAGTTATCGGCGACGTATTTCACCGAGAAATCGAAATGCAGGAATGCCCACACAAGGATCACAAACGCCAACGTGACGAACACGGCTTGCCCGCTGGCGGCAGGGCGCGCTACAGCCATCAGCGCGCGGTTGCCGCGCCATGCGCCGATGATCGGCAGGATGCTCTGCGCCAATGCGAGCAGCAGGGCGAGAATCAACGCGAGTTGGCCGAGTTCGGGGGTCATGGCTTGGGCGTTCCTGGCATGTCTTGCGCTGCGGCTTCGTCGACATGCTTGCCCGCATGCGCCTTGGCCATCGCGTCTTTCAACTCTTTTGGCATGTAGGTTTCATCGTGCTTGGCCAACACTTCGGTCGCGACGAAACGCGCACCGTCCATATGGCCGGTGGCGATCACCGATTGGTTCTCGCGAAACAGGTCGGGCAGGATGCCGGTGTACTCCACCGGCATCGCACCTGCGGCATCGACCACGGTGAACGTGACTTTGAGCGAATCGTTGCTGCGCTGAATCGAGCCGGATTTGACCATGCCACCGAGCCGGAAAGTTTTGTACTGCGTGGCTTCGCCGGACTGCACCTGGCTCGGGGTAAACAGGTAGTTCATGTTTTGCTGCAGGGCGAACACGGTCAGCCCGACCGCCACTGTGGCTGCGACGACGATCAGGAGAACAACGATGAGCCTGCGTTTACGCGTGGGATTCATACTTGCTCGTTACGGCGTGGACGGCTCAGGAAGCAGCCGGCGGGGTTCGAGAGGCGCGTTCCTGGCGTGCGTTTTGACGGGTCAGGCGACTGCGAAGTTCACGCAGCAGCTTGCGACGGCGCAATGAGGGTGCGATGTAATCGGCGATCAGCACGATGAAGAACACCGCGTAGGCCGGCCACACATAGGCGGCATAACCGCCCATGTTGAAAAAAGTTTCGAGGGAAGATGGCGTCACGCGCGATCCTCCTGGGTTGCGATTTGGCGCACCCAATCCTTGCCGCTTTCCAAGGCGAGCAGGTCGGTGCGCACGCGGCCGAACAAACTGGCGATGTAATAAAGCTTGGTCGCCAGCGTCATGGTCAGCAATGGCCAGAGCATGCCGGGTGCGATCGTCGATGGGCCGAGCAGGCGGATGGTGGAGCCTTGATGCAAGGTGTTCCACCAGTTCACCGAGAAATGCACGATCGGCACATTGATGATGCCGATGATCGCGAGAAAGGCCGCAGCACGCGCGCCCTGACGGCGGTCTTCGAAGGAGTGGTACAGACCGATCACACCCAGGTACAGGAACAGCAGTACCAGCTCGGAGGTGAGTCGCGCATCCCAGGTCCACCAGGTGCCCCACATCCGTTCGCCCCAAAGCGAACCGGTCACCAAAGTGATGAAGGTAAAGGCAGCGCCGATCGGTGCCGATTCCATCGCCACGACTTCGGCCAGCTTGATGCGCCACACCAACGCGATGAAAGCGGAAACACCCATTACGGCGTAAATGAACAGGCTCATCCAGGCGCTGGGTACGTGGATGAAGATGATGCGGTAGTCGTCACCTTGCTGGTAATCCGGCGGTGCCGTTACCAGTGCGCCGTAGAGCGCGAATAGGCCCAGGAGCAGTGCCAGGGTGATGGCCCATGGACGCACCTTGCCAGCGAAGCGGTAGAAGATCGGCGGCGAGCCGAGCTTGTGCAACCAGAGCGGAATCCACTTGGCCATAGATTTATGTGTCCAACGCGATTCGGAGTGCGGCAGCACAGGCCAGCGGCGCCAACACCAGGGCTAGCGCCAGGGCGGCACCCAACCAGGCGATGGGTGCAAGCCATGGCAACCCCTGTTGTGCGGCTGCAATGGCACCAGCGGCGAAGATCACGACCGGCACGCACAAAGGCAGCAGCATCAAGGCCAGGAGCATACCAGAGCGTCGTGTGCCGGCCGTTAGCGCGACCAGCACGGCGCCGAGCAGGCTTAGCAGTGGCGTGGCCAGCAATAGCGCCAGAAGAAGCACGGGCATCACCGCGCCTGGAAGGTGCAGCATGCCGGCCAGTAACGGTGCGATGACGATCAGTGGCAGCGCAGTGGTTAGCCAGTGCGCGAGGATCTTCATGCCCAGCATTAGCGCCAATGGTTGCGGTGCCAGCATCAGCTGTTCCAGTGAGCCATCTTCGATGTCGCTGCGAAACATGGCGTCTAGCGCCAAGAGCATGGCAAGCAGCACGGTCACCAGTACGGCGCCGCCAGCGATTCGCTGCAGCAAGACCAGATCAGGCCCCAGAGCAAACGGAAACAGCGTGCTTACGATAATGGCGTAAAGCACCGGCATCGCGATGTCGCCACGCTGGCGCCAGGCAAGGGTAAGGTCGCGCCGCAGCATGGCGGCGCAGGCGCGGGAAAGCGGCGCCTGGCTCATGCGTGCATCCGGATGCGCTGCGGTTCGCCACCGTGAAAGCTCACCGCACCGTGGCTGGTTACCAGTGCCGCGCCGCCACGTGCGACATGTTCCTCTAACAAGCGGTTGACCCGTTCGATGCCGGTGCGATCAAGGTTGGCGTAGGGCTCATCAAGCAGCCACAGCACGGCAGGTACCAACAGCAGGCGCGCTAGGGCGACACGTTTCTTCTGGCCAGCGGAGAGTCGGCGTACCGGTTCATCTTCATAGCCAGCGAGACCGACATCGGTCAGTACATCATCAATGCTTGCATGCTCGCGCGTACCGTGTAGGCCCGCGGCGACGCGCAGGTTCTCGCGCGGACTTAGTTCGGACTTGAGGCCAAGATGATGGCCGAGGAACACGATGTCACCGACACAGTCATCGCGACGTAGCGGTTTGCCACGCCACAGCAGCTCGCCTTCCTCAACATGCAGCAAGCCGGTGAGGATGCGCATCAAAGTGGTCTTGCCGCTGCCGTTGTCACCTTCGATCAGGGTGAGCTCGCCCAGGTGAAGGCGAAAATCCAACGGACCGAACACGGGTTCATCCTGGCGATAAAAGCTTAATGCCCGTGCTTCGAGCAGGGGTGTGTCGGAGGCGGCGGCAGTCATTCGCGCCATTCTCCGCAATGCTTGTCGCGCTTGTCCATGCGGCGGGCTGACGCTGGCTTAATCATGCAATAGACGCAGATAGGCAGGTGCTGCACCGTGGCCACAGACATAGGCGTTTTGCCCGTATTGATTGGCTACGGTGTCCAGTGTTGGGGCCTGTAGACCGATCACGAACAGGCTGAATTCGTGCCAGCCATCTACGCCCACGCCGCAGGCGGGGTGAATAGCCTGGGTATCGGGCAATGTGCGCAGTGTGCTCAACAGCTCATGTTGCGAGCGGCGATTGTTTTCGCGCGATTGCGCTTGTGAGTGTGGATTCCATGCGGTGATCACCGCCCATGGCTGCCAGTGGGTGAGCGCTTGCAGTGATACCGGTAGATCCGCGTCGATGTGAATGCTGGCCCGGCCGCCACGTGGTAGGCGCACTCGATAGTCGGTGTGCCTATACGCAGCGAGCAACGCGTCATCCATAGTGATGTGCTGCATGCCGCTGTGCTGCATGTCGAAGCGGTGGCAGTGGCGGCAACGTGGCCTTGAGCGTGGCGACGGCAGCATCGAGGTTGACCTCGGCGGCGCTGTTCTTGCCGTGTAGCAATTGCTGCAGCATTTGATCCTGTGCGTTACCGCGTTCGTAGGCGTAGGCATACGGCAGGTGGGTGAAGGTGACCATGCGATAGCGCGCCATGAAATGCTGCGGTGCGCGTTCCGCCAACAAGGCACCCAATTCGCGTTTGGCGAGGTAGTGCGGGTCAGCTACCGAATCACGCATCTCCACGTAGTTCTCGACCGCCATCGTAGCGATGGCATTGGCGTTGGGCTGACGAATGCGCTGGAACTCGGCGAAGGCATCGTTGCTGTCGCGGCCCGCTTCGGCCAGCAGGTCGGCAAGCACCACGGTGTCCTCGAACCCGCAGTTCATGCCTTGACCGTGGAACGGCACGATGGCGTGGGCTGCATCGCCAATGAGCAGCGCCCTCCCGTCGATGTGCCAGCGATCCAGATACAACGTAGATAGCGTGCCAACCGGGTGGCTGTCGTAGTCCGCAGCAAAGTCGGGGATGAGCGGCAACAAGTCGGGGAAATCGTCGCGGAAGAAGGTTGCGGCGCTAGCTGCATCGGGCAGGGTGGCGAAGCTCGGATGGTTGCCTTGCGCGGGTAGGAACAGGGTGACGGTAAAGCTGCCCTCGGTATTCGGTAGGGCGATACACATGTAGCCGCCACGTGGCCAGATGTGTAGCGCATGCGGTTCCAATGCAAAGCGTTCGCGGCCGTCACCGCCAGCGGGCGGAATCTCCAGCTCTTTATAACCGTGGCCAAGTGGTTCGATGCGCGCACCCAACGGCGTGTGCATTTCCATGGCGGCACGCAGGGAGGATCCCGCGCCGTCGGCACCAATCAGCACGTTGGCGTCGAGGCTGCGCTCCACGCCGTGTTCGTCGGCCAGGCGGATGCGCTGGGCATCAAGGTCGGCATCGACGAGTGACTGACCAAAATGCAGGCGCACGCCGGCGGCTTCTGCGGCGTCCAGCAGCAACATATTCAGTGCGCCGCGCGAGACAGACCAAATGACTTCGCTATCGTCCACGCCATAGCGCTGCAAACCCGATTCACCCTCAAGCGGGTGCACCATGCGACCACGCATCATCACCGCACGCGATAGCACGTCGTCGGCAAGGCCCGCACTGCGCAAGGCTTGTAGGCCGCGTTCGGCCAGGGCCAGGTTGATCGAGCGTCCACCCACAAAACCGACGCGGCGCGGATCGGGACGCTTCTCGAACACCTCAACGGTAAAGCCGCGTTGCGCCAGCTGTTGAGCGAGCAGGGCACCAACCAGTCCGCCGCCGATGAGGGTGATGGTTTGCTTTGTCATGCCGCGTTCCGTCGAGGGGATCACGCCACTGTTCCGTAAGCGACGCGTGACTGCAATACGCGCTGCGGAATGGCTATCAGAAGCTCATGAAATAGCCGCCATTCACTGGCAGGTTGGCGCCGGTGATATAGCCGGCGTCGTCAGCGCTGAGGAAAACCACGGCGCGGGCGATATCCGCCGGTGCACCCAGTCGGCCGACCGGGATGTCAGCGATGATTTGCTGGCGAATCTCGTCGGACACGGCAGCGACCATCGGTGTGTCGCAGTAACCCGGTGAGACGGTGTTGACGGTGACACCCTTGCGGGCTGTCTCGCGTGCTAACGCCATGCCGAAGCCATGCACGCCGGCTTTGGCTGCGGAGTAATTGGTTTGCCCGAACTGGCCGGTTTGCCCGTTCACGGAGCTGATGTTGATGATGCGGCCGAAGCCGCGCGTGCTCATACCTTCGACCACGTGGCGGCACATGTTGAATACGCCGTCCAGATTGACGCGCATCAGCTCATGCCAGTGCCGCGGATCCATCTTACGCAGGCTGGTGTCACGGGTAACGCCAGCAGCGTTGACCAAGATATCGACGCTGCCATGCTGAGCTTCGATGCGTTCGATCAGCGCCTGGCAGTTATCGAAGTCGCTGACATCGGCTGGTTCGAAGCTGATGGCGTTATCGCTCTCGGCGCGTTCGCCGCCACGTGCGGACAAATCCACGGCGACGACTCGGCGACCGGCCTGGGTGAGTTGGCGGCAGATTTCAGTACCAAGGCCACCGAGGCCACCGAGGCCACCGGTTACGACGGCCACGCGGCCGTGCTGGGCAGGCATGCTCATTGAGTATTTACCGCAAGAATTGGCGCAGGGCAGCACGAACCGTGCTGCAACATCAGGGTGCGCGGATCAGCGAATCAGCCGGACTTCTTGCCGCCGGGTACGTTTGAACCGGGCTTGCCCGGCTGTGCCTGTGAGGCGGTGTCGAGAAAGGTGCGCTGCATCGATTTGAACGCATCCATGTTGCGCTCGGTCAGATCGTTGAGCATCGACCACGGGGTCTGCCCCATCAAGCTGTTGAGCTGGGTGCGAAACTGCTGCTGCTGATCGAGGAACACCTGCAGGCTACGCTCCAGGTAAGGCCCCATGAAGCCCTGCAGCGAGTCGCCATAGAAGCGGATGATCTGGCTGAGCAGCTGTGGCGACAGCATGGGCTGCCCCTTCTCCTCATGCTCGGAGATGATCTGCAGCAGCACCGAGCGGGTGAGGTCCTCACCGCTTTTGGCGTCGCGAACTTCGAAAGTTTCGTTATCCATCACCAACTGACGGACCTCTTCCAGCGTGATGTAGCTGGAGATCTCCGTGTCGTAGAGACGGCGATTCGGATACTTCTTGATGATGCGAATTGTTTGTGCCATGCGGCACAAACTAGCAGATCGTATTGCGCCGCACCAGTCGACGTGGTTTTAACTTTGCTGCACCGCTCGGTGCAGCAAGTTAAATAATATCAATGACTAACGACCAATCAGGGCAATTTCAACCAGCCATGACCAATGGCCCATGATCCATGGCTGTCATTAGTGACCCGCCGCGCCGCCAGCACTGCCGAACGGCGGTCGCGAAAACCACAGTACGGGAATCAACGCGACGAACAGGATCGCGCATAAAAAGAATACGTCGTTCACCGCGAGGGTGAGGGCTTCGCGGTTCACCAGTTGGTCGATCAGCCCGAGCCCCTGTGTATGGGAGAGATTGGAGTGCGAGAGTTGATTGACGAATTCCATCGCACCAGGTCGAGCCGGGTTTACCTCTTGCGTGAGTGTGGCGTGGTGGTAAATCCCACGGTGTTGCCACAGCGTTACTGTCACGGCGGTGGAGACGCTAGAGCCGAGCGTACGGAAGAAGTTGGAGAGTCCCGAAGCGCTGGCGATTTCCGAAGCAGGCAGGCCGGACAGATAAATCTGGTTGAGCGGTATGAAGAAGCAGGGGATCGCGATACCCATCACGAAGCGCGGCAGTAACAACGTACTGAATGATGCTGAGCTGTCGAAAGTGGAGAACCAATACGCGCTCACGGCGAACACGATGAAAGCGAACGTAACGACCATGCGCAGGTCGAGCTTGTGCATGTTTCGGCCAAGGATCGGCGACAACAGAAACGCGAGCACGCCCACCGGTGCCGTAGCCAAGCCGGCCCACGTGGCTGTGTAGCCGAGCGTGGTTTGCAGCCAGAGCGGAAACACCACATTGATGCCGAAGAAGGCGAACATGCCTAGCGACAAGCTGATCACGCCAACAGTGAAGTTACGTTGTTTGAACAACGACAGATCCACCACGGGATGTTTCGCGTGCAGTTCCCACACGATGAGGAAGGTGAGGCAGATCAGCGCGGCAATGCCTAGCGTGAGGATCAGTGGCGAGGAGAACCAATCGTGGTCGTTGCCGTTGTCCAGCATGAATTGCAGGCAGCCCACACCGGCGACCAGTAACAACAATCCAATCGCATCAATGGGCGCTTTGACGGTTTTGGTCTCGCGTTTGTGCAGTAACGACCAGGTAATGATGCCCGCCGCCAATCCCACGGGCAGGTTGATGTAGAAGATCCATGGCCAGGAGAGGTTGTCGGTAATCCAGCCGCCAAGGATCGGGCCGAAGA
>JBARCX010000416.1:0-19006 GCA_049794535.1 Rhodanobacter sp. | reverse complement strand
GCCGGAACCTTTGACGATGACTCCGTCGACATTGCTTGCTGCCAATTTGGCCTGGTCAATGAGGAAGGACCCGCCGGCCTTCTCGCCACTGAGGACAAGCATGGGCATCGTCAGCTTGTTCTTCGATAGGTCCTCGAAGTCCTTTGCGTCCTGTGGAAATGCCTTGAAGTATTCGAAACCTGCAGCCATGGCACCCGGCTGTGCATACGCCTTGGTGTAGAACTCCTTGTCTGCCTCGGAAATGGTGTGGTTCTTGTCGGCAGCAAATCCATTCCAGAAGTGATCGAGGTAGATCCGTTCGCGCCCTTTCACCAGCTTGAGTGCCGTATCGCCGAAAAAGTGGAAATGCCAGAGATTGGGTGCCAGCCAGACGCTCTTCCAGTCGCCGACGCCAGGCAGGAAGGCATCCATCAGGACGACACTGTCGGTCTCCGAGGAATACATAGCGGCATAGGCGTAGGCCACCATCAATCCGATATCGTGACCGACAATCTGGACATGCTTGTACCCGAGCGACTGAACCAGCGCGTGAATATCCACGGCCATGTTTTTCTTGTCATAGCCACCCTCCGGTTTACCGGAATCGCCTTCACCACGCAGATCAGGCGCAATGACGGTATGGTCTTTTGCCAGAAGGGGAATGAGCGGCAACCACATGTGGCTGGTTTCAGCGTAGCCATGAAGCAAGACAACCACCGGCCCGCTGCCCGCCTTCATGTAATGAATTTTCACTCCGTTCACGACAGCATCACGACGTTCAATGGTCGATCCACTCGATGATGTTGCCTGTCCCGCGGACGCTCCAGCAGTACTCAGCGCACCATAGGCGGGAGCAAGCGAGGCAACAAAGACTACGAGGAATCCCATCAGATATTTGGACCATCTCGTCACATGTTTCATGAGCTTGTCTCCTTGATGATGTTATGTCTTCACGTAGCGCCGACCTAGAACGCACTCTTGATAACGCCGCCGTCAACGCGCAAGGCCGCGCCCGTCGTCGCCGATGCGAGCGGACTGGCAATGAAGACCACGAGCGAAGCAATTTCCTGTGGATCTGCGAAACGCTTGATGAGTGATGTGGGACGGACGTGCTCGAAGAAGTCCTTCTCAAATTCATCAAACGATTTTCCCTCTGCGCCGGGAAGCGCATTTACGAAATCAACTACACCGCGCGATTTTGTCGGCCCGGGGAGAATGCTGTTTACCGTAATGCCGGTGCCTGCAACCAACTCGGCCAGACCACGCGATACCGCCAGCTGCGCGGTCTTCGTCATCCCGTAGTGGATCATCTCGGGTGGAATTTGCACCGCACTTTCACTGGATATGAAGATGATGCGGCCCCAGTTCGCCCGTCGCATCGCCGGGAGAAATAGTTGAGCGAGTCGGATGCCGCTCAGAACGTTGACGTCGAAGAAATGAAGCCAGTCTGCGTCAGGAATATCTTCGAATGCCTTCGGCTCAAAGATGCCAAGGTTGTTCACAAGGATCTCAACATCGGGATGCTTGTCGGCCAATGCCTTTGCTGCATCTGGCTCGCTAAGGTCGCCTGCGAAGCCATGCACTTCAGCGCCGGTTTCCGACATGATGGCGCGGACTGCCTCATCTACCGATGAGCGTGTACGGCCGTTGACAATGACGCGCGCGCCTTCGTGGGCAAACGTCGTCGCAATGGCCAAGCCAATCCCTGCAGTGCTCCCACTGACGAGAACCAACTTACCTTTAAGATTCAGATCCATGACTTTCTCCAATAACGAGTGTTGGAGTCGCTTGATATCGTTGCGCACAGCCAACGGCTAGCAGCGCGTTGAGACGCTGTGCATTGTTGTCAGTTATGCCGAACACGTGGGCAATCGAATCTCGCATCGAGATGCAAGCATGGCGTCGCGTGAATACGCTTGCTATTGCCCGGACGGTTGAATTCCAGGCATAGCCAAAGAATGGCCTTTACCTAATCCCTTTGGAGGATACGAGTCGCGTCAAGCCAGACCCGCTGATCACGACTGCGTGCGTGCTACGGGCTTATCGGCAATGGCAGCATGATGGATATGGCCGTGCCTCGATCGCTTCGGCTCTGAATATCGAGCTGTCCGCCCATCCGGCTGACTCGCTCCTTCATCCCCAGCAAACCGAACCCGCCATGCTCGTCTTCGGTATCGAAGCCTCGCCCGGTATCGTTAAGTTTAAGACGAATGCCGTCAGAGCCATAGACAAGCCCTGCCGTAAAATGATCGGCCTGTGCATGCCGGAGTGCGTTCGTCAGAGCCTCCTGCCCGATGCGGAGGATATGCTCATCCCATCCCGGGGGGAGTGGCCTGGGTATGCCCTGTAATTCGAACACCGATTTCATGTTCGTGCCGGTGGTCAATTTGCTGAGCAATGTGCTTAGCGCCCCGCATAGATCGCCTTCTTCCAAAGCTTGCGGGCGAAGCGCCTGCACGGATCGGCGTGCTTCGTTCAAACTTTCCCGGGCAAGGCTACGTGCGCGACCTAGATGCTCACTGGCCTCATGCGGCAATCCAAGAAGCGTTGCATCTTCGGCTGCCTCAAGTTGCACAATCACCCCGGTGAGCCCATGTGCAACCGTGTCGTGTATTTCACGCGCTATACGATTGCGCTCGTCAAGCACCGCAGACCCGCAGCTTTGTGCTGAAAGACGGGTCAACTGCATGGCCAGCATTGCTTGATTGGCTAGCGCTTGAGCCAGCGCTATCTCCTCATCGCTAAACGTTCGCGAGTCAGTAAAGCGTATGCCGATGACTGCCTCGACCTGACCGGCCGCAATCATTGGCATGACCAGCATTGTGATAACGCCTTGAGATACCAGTCTGGCCTTCCAAGGGGAAAGTGGCATCTCTCGGATATCAGCGATCACCAGATACTTACCTGTGCGAAAAACCTCGACTGGCCAAAAGTCCGCGAAGTTTATCCAAAGGTTGAATCCAGTGAGCGCCACGTCGGACCGGGTCACGAATTTCTCGTGGTCTCTCTCATAGGCGCATTCGAAGCCCGCCATACCGATAGCCTCATATCTCCACCATACGCTGCAACTGTGCGCATCTAATTGCTCGGCAATGGCCCGCACGACGTGTTCCACAAGGCGGTCAGGAACGGACTCCTTTGCCAATGCATCCAGTGTGCGGGTGAGTGTTTCGATCTGCCCGCGCGCGAGTTGCTCCGAGGCTGTAGAGGCTCCCCCGCCAGTCATCGAGTCTGGCGTGCTGCATAGGAGGCCATGCTGTTGTTCGAGGCGTCTGTGGCATTCGCCGAGTTCACGCTGACACCGTTCCAACTCGAGTCGCAGTGACTCAACGGTCTCAGGGACACGGTCAATTTCTTCTGGGCGAAGGTTCATGACAGGGCGCCGAGTCTAAAGCTGCACCAAGCCACGCCGACAAGCCACCGTGATGGCTTCTGTACGACTGAGGACATGGAGCTTGGCGAAGACGCTACGCAGATGTGATTTCACTGTCGTTTCGCTGATAAAAAGCCCTGTGCCAATTTCCTTGTTGCTCTTGCCGCGCACCAATAGCTTCAGTACGTCCAGTTCGCGACTTGTAAGTGTCTCGCTGCTCATGCCGGCAGCCAGTTTTGCCACGAGCACCGGCGGTATGCAGATTTCACCGGCATGCACCTTGCGGATGCACTCGAGTAGCTCTTCCCGCTGTGCATCTTTCAGCAGGTAGCCTTTTGCACCGGCCGTGATTGCGCGAGAGATATCACTATCGGTATCAAATGTCGTAAGCACAATGATCCGCGCGGACGCATCGATTTGACGGATCTCCTCCATGGCTTTGACGCCATCCAGTACGGGCATCCTCAAGTCGAGCAGCACAACGTCGGGACGGCGCTTGCGCCATAGATCGACCGCCTCCCGGCCGGTTGCAGCCTCCCCCACAACGGTCATGTCCGGCTGTCGACCGATGATTGCGGCCAAGCCTTCACGAACGGTCACATGATCGTCAGCGAGAAGCACATGAATCTTGTCCGCCACAGCACTCCCTTGTTGTGTTTTAGTTTTGCCGTTCATGACGATGCTTCTCTCCGCGAAGGCGGCAATGGAAGTCGAATCAATAGAGCCGTACCGCTTCCGCTCGCACTTTGAATCTCAAGTTGACCATTCATCCGGTCGACCCGTTCTCTGATTCCCAACAAGCCGTATCCGCCATGCTTGTCTTCAACATTGAACCCTCGCCCGGTATCCCGCAGCTCAAGGCGAACCTCATCTGAACCATAGGCGATCATGCCCATGAAGTGACTGGCTAGCGCGTGCCGGAGTACGTTGGTCAGTGCTTCCTGTGCAATGCGCAGGATGTGCTCATCCCATCCACGGGGAAGCTGCCTTGGTTTGCCCTGCATGTTGAACTGAGATTGCGTGCTTGTTCCGGTAGTCATTTTGCTGAAAAGCGTACGCAGCGCCTGAAACAACTCCTCCTTCTCCAGCGCCTGTGGTCGAAGCGCCTGCACGGAGCGACGCGCCTCGCTCAAACTTTCCCGGGCAAGCGCACGGGCACGATCACAATGAACAGCGGCCTCATTGGGGAATCCTTGAAGTTTTGCGTCCTCTGCTGCCTCAAGCTGCACGATGATCCCGGTGAACCCCTGAGCAAGGGTGTCGTGAATGTCGCGCGCCAGTCGATTGCGCTCATCGACTACGGCGGACTCTCGGCTTACTGCCGTAAGACGAGTCAGTTGGAGTGCGAGCATCGCGTGATTGGCCAGTGTTTGTGCCAGCTCCATTTCTTCTGCACGCATCAAGCGCTCCTGGGTGAAGCGAATGCCGATCGCACCCTCGAGTTTCCCCGCAATCCACATGGGCACTAACAGAACGGTCACGATACCCAGATTCAGCAATCGATCAAGTAGCGCAAAGGGCGGCACTCTTCGAATGTCGCGAATCAAATCGGGTTTGCCTGTACGAAAAACTTCAGGCCATGGCCATTGATCTTCCATCGGGAGCCAAAGATCCATTCCGGCAAACCGGGGGTCGTCCTTTGTTACAACTCTCCCATCCTCGAAGGCGAATTCAAAGCCAACCATGCCGCTGTCCACATCACGTCGCCATACACTGAGGCTGTGCGCGCCAAATTGCTCAGTGATCGTGCGTGAGATGTTCTCCATGAGTCGATCAGGAGAAGATTCCGTAGCCAAAGCATCCAATGTCTTGGTAAGTGCGTCGACCTGACCGCGCGCCTGTTGCTCGGAGGCAGCAAGGGCCTCCTCCGCCCATCTACGATCGGAGACATCCATAACGATGCCAAGCATCCGTGTCGCCTTGCCTTCTTGTGTCCGGTAGATGCTTCCGCTGGCCGCGAGCCAGTGCACACTTTCATCCGACCATATGACCCGGAATTCGGAACTCCAGTCGCGTAGCTCCTGAGCAGCCAAGCGCAAACTATCCACGACACGTGCACGATCCTCAGGGTGCACATGCCGGCTGAAAACCTCAATGCCCCAATCCGACTCTGGAATGGGGGTGCCGTAGCCGAAGCATTGGTCGTGACGCAGTGACCGTCGCGACGTGTCATTGGTCAAATCCAAGTCCCAATCACCGATACGTGTCGCGTTTAGGCTGAACTCCAACGCTGCCTTCGTCTCGCGCAAAGTCTCTTCGGTTTTTTTGCGTTCCGTGATGTCCATGACAAGGCCAAGCATCCGTGCAGCCTTACCTTCCTTTGTGCGGTAAACGCTGCCGCGACCGGCGATCCAATGCAGGCTTCCATCCGGCCATACAACCCGAAACTCGGAATCCCAGTCTTGTAGCTTATCGGCAGCGCGACGCAGACTCGATTGAACACGCTCTCGGTCGTCTGGATAGACATGTTCGAGAAACCGCTCGACTCCCCAATCCGCGTCGGGAATGGGAGTGTTGTAGCCGAAGCACTGATCATGACGGAGCGAGCGATGCGATGTGTCATTGATCAGATCCAGATCCCAGTCACCGACCTGTCCAGATTTCAGTGTAAATTCGAGCGCAGCTTTGGTTTGTTCCATGAGCACACGATCTGTGATGTCTACCATCATCGTGCGCGTGTATTCGCCACTCGGATCAGGCTTTGACCACCACTGGACCCAGACTGGGTTGCCGTTGTCCTTGCGACGTAACTCGAGTTCGATCCCACCCATCTCCTTTCCACGCCCAACGGACTCGAATGCCTCGCGCACCCGGCGTTTATTTTCTGGCGTATCGGCCAAAAATGAATTGCCAAAGGTTCCTTGAACTTCTTCAGGCTTGATACCCAATACCGCTTGAGCAGCATGATTTGCCCGAATAAAGCAGGTATCGACGCCCTCGTATACGTAAGGGATGGGGGCTTCTTCAAACAGGTCGCGAAAATCCTCGCGAAGTTGGTTATTTTCTTCACTCAATCGATGCAAGGCATCAAGCAACGACGGCAGTGGACCCCCTTTAGCAATCGTTTCAAGAACACGACCCTCTTCAGCGAGCTGAGCTTGAACTGGCTGTGTAGCAAAAAGACCGTCCATTTGCGCAAGACGTTTTTGGCAATCCCCAAGTTCACGACGGCACCGCTCCAGCTCAAGTCGCAATGACTCGATCGTCTCAGGGGAATCTTCGGTTTTTTCCGGACGAAGGTTCATGGCGCGTAGCCAGTTGACTGCAATCGTGCGCTCATCATTTACTCCGTTCTTGGCGGAATGTCATTCTGCCAAGAATGGAATATCAGGCCACGAAGTGAAATGCCGATCCCTGCGGGTGTCGTTGCAAATGCATGGCCTGCGCACCATTAAAGCGCAGCGGCCCTTCCGACCCGAAAGATAATGCCTGCGCCTTCGTGACAATCCAGCGCACTCTGTGCGATCTGCTCGAATGCTGAGCACGCCCGATTACCGGCGGGGTCTTCGAGGCTAGGATGCACGCGGATATCATACTGTCCGTCCGCCCACGGCTTGTCGGGTACGAAGCTCCAACGTGCCTCTCCATTCGATAAAGTCGCCTGCCCAGGCAGGCGCTCACCGTTAGAGCCGGCCACCGCGATAAGATTTTTGGCCGCTGAGTCCAGCATTACAGGGAACGCTATCCGTAGCGCCTCACGCGTTCCTACCGCTGGTGTCGTAACCTTCCACGATGCCGGCTCGATGGGCTTGCGTATCGCCGGAGTCACGAGCCATGACTTCCGTATCGGGGAGCCAAACTGGGGGTCGTCTATCACCAGGGTAACTATTTCACCCCGGTGCAAGGCCATACCGAGCCGTTCGTTTGCGCCAACACCCGTTTTGATTCGTCCCGGATGCAGCAGGATGCTGACCTCTCGACCATCACGGCTCGGCAACGGAATATCCAATAGCGCATCAACAATGGGCTTGCCCGTTGCATCGATCAAAGCAACATGACGCATATCCAGCGGTGTATCCAGAGGATGGTCAAGTTGCACCTCAATCCGCAGCAAATTCTCCGGGACGGTTCCCGCCGACGGGAAGATCATGGGCGCTGCACTAGTGACGGATACCGCCAGATAGGTCAGTAAAACGAGAGCACATCGCATGGCTGGGGTCTCACCGCTCAGCGAACCAGCTCCGGGTAGCCTTCAAGCTTTCGCGCGACCTTGTGAAACGCGTGGAATGGGTCGTCTGGTGGATAGACGTAGTCGGTAAAGTCGTATTCGTTGACGAAATCAGACAAGCGTAAGTAAACGCCCTTGGGAATAGTCACTAGCTGCATATCACCCGTTGCGTCGTCTCGGCGCAGTGCCAGCAGAAGGTCGTCATTAAAGTTGTCGATCCGCATCGCCGCCGACATTGGCGTCATGATCGCCTTAACACCCTTGTAGGGATCGGCAGGCCAATTGATCGGTGTTTTGATACCGGGTTGCGCTGCGGCGTCGCTGATTGCTGGCAATGACAGGAGGTCAGCCGCACGGCTGGAATTGACCAAGAGGGCATAATCAACGTCATGAAACTTGAAAGTCACCATGCCTCTTGGCGCACTACCCCAACCCAGCTCGCCGATGGTTTTTGCCGTGATATGCGCACCATCCTTGAGGTCCGACAAAGGAATGGCTACAAGCGGCGTACAGGTGTAAGCCGCAATTAGCGTGGGCTGACCGCCAACTGACATGATGGACATCTCGCGGATCGGTGCCCGGGTCTCGATTTCGTTATGAACCGGGTGATACATCTCAATCGTGGACGCAGTCGATTTGCCATTGAAAGGATAGTCATAGATGCGCAGCGTCGATGCGAAACTGCGATTAGATAGACCCGCGACGTAAAGCTTGTTGTTGTAGAACCTCATGTCGGTGACGGTAAGGCTTTGTGCCGGCAGGTTTCTCCAGAATTTCTCGTCTGCTGCGGGTTCATCGGTGATCGCCACGGAGCTATGCGGGATCTTTTGCAGATCCTCAACCATGACTTTGCCATCGGCATTAATCGTCACCAGTGCGGGCCTTGATGCCGACGCACCCTCTTTCACGGTCAGTGCAACGAACGCCAGGCCTGTGCCTGGTTGCACAGCCAGATCCTCAAACCGTAAAGCCGTGGTCTGGACGTGCAGTGCATTCGCTATCGGGCCCTGAACATCTTTAACGTTAAACGGCAGAGTCGCTGCAGACTTGGCCACGGGTACGGTCAGAGCGTAGATGTGGGCCCCTTTCCAGTCTCCGACAAATAGCGTGCTTGGGCTGCCGAAGGTGAGCTTGGTCGCGGACTCGATGTGGTCGGATGCATGTGTCAGCCCGACATGAAGAGCGAGCGCCCCGACAACCAAGGTAAGAAGTACGTGACGAGCCATATCGAGCCTCCGCGACACCCGTTGAATGAGAGACCCGGTCTCGCTTCCGCATGTATGAGCGGCGCACATAACCACTCAAGGTCGTCTTGCGCCCGGGCATACCCATCGTCATCCCATGTGGGATACCCGTCTTTAACGATACCCGCACGAATTGCTCGAACTTAACGCACCCAAACGTAGGACGTTGAGGACGCAACGAGTTCGGTCAGCCAGCGTGCTTCTCGTTCAACTCCCCCAGTTCGTCTAGGCGCGACAGGAACAGCTTGAGAATCGGCGAACGGTTCGCCCTGCTGTAGCCGACGGCGACATCGATCGTCGGCGCCTCACCTTCCAATGGACGGCTGACAACGGACCAGGGCAACAGGTTTCTGGCATAGGCAGGCATCAGCGCCAGCCCGCGGGTGGAGGCAACGAGGGACATGGCCATCGCCATGTTGTCCACACCGTGGTCGAGTTGGATGTCGATTCCTGAGCGACGCAGGTATTCCACGGTGACGTCGTGTAACACACCGGCTTTATTGGAGCCACCGATGAAGATCTCGCCGACCAACTCACGCGGATGAATGGCCTCCTTGGCGATGAGGCGATGGTCGCTCGGCATCAGGACGATCAGCGGCTCGTGATCGACAACCTCGTAGCCCAAATCGAAGCTAGGCTCGACGCGCATGAAGGCCACGTCGAGCCGGCCACGAACGAGTGCCTCGGCCAGATCCGGTGAGTAGTCGCTCGAGACGGTGACCTGGATGTTCTTCAGCTCGTCGCGCAGTACATGCATCGCCCGTGGCAACCAGTTCATCTCGTGTCCGGTCTGAAAGCCGATGGCGAAGGTCTTTTTTGCTGGCTGCGCGGCACGGCGCGCCCCCTCCACGCCGGCAGCAACCTGTGCCAGAGCCAGGCGGGCATGGTCGAGGAAAATCTTTCCTGCCGCCGTCAGCTCGACGCCATGAATGCTACGAGTCAGGAGTTCGACTCCGACTTGGTACTCCAGGTCGCGAATCTGCCGGCTCAGCGCGGGCTGGGAGACGTGCAGGCGATGCTCGGCAGCGGTCGTCAGGCTGCCTTCTTCGGCAACGCCTATGAAGTAACGCAGATGCCTGAGCTCCATGGTCTATCCATGCGTTGTAGGTATGCCCCTCAGCCTACAAGGTATTTTTCAGGGTCGATACACAGGTCTACATTGGCCGCCATGGAAGCAGGCGTGTCGATCGACAAGCTGCTGATCCTAAATGGTTTTAAATCGATAAATCATCAGGAGTAGCGCAATGAACACGTTAACGAACAAAGTGGCATTAGTGACTGGCGGCTCACGTGGCATAGGTGCGGCTATCGCCAAGCGGCTGGCTGCGGATGGAGCAAGCGTCGCCATCACCTACGCCAAAGACGCCGTTGCGGCTGCCGCCGTGGTCAAGGCGATTGAACTCGATGGCGGCAAGGCTTTGGCGATTCAGGCCGACGCGGCCAACGTCGAAGCCGTCAAGAGTGCGGTTGAAAAAGCGGTTGCGACGTTCGGCCGACTGGATGTGCTGGTGAACAATGCCGGCACGGCCATTCCGAAGCCGTTCGAGGAAACTACGCTCGAAGAGATGGACCGTGTTATCGACATCAACGTCCGCGGTGTGTTCGCCACCACCCAGGCTGCGCTGAAGCACATGAAGAGCGGCGGCCGCGTCATCATGATCGGCTCGGCAGTGGGTGAGCGTGCCGCTGCGCCTGGGCTGGTGCCTTACGCGGCGAGCAAGGCCGCCGTGAAGATGTTCACTCAGGCGCTGTCCCGAGAAGTGGGAAGCCGGGGCATCACGGTCAACAACGTTCAGCCGGGCCCGATCGATACGGATCTGAATCCCGCTTCGGGCGATTGGGCCGTACCGCAGAAGGCCGCCACCGCCCTCGATCGCTACGGCCGTGCGGACGAGATCGCCGCGGCCGTGTCGTTTCTCGCCGGTCCGGAATCTTCCTACATCACCGGCGCGAATCTGACCGTTGATGGCGGCATGAATGCTTGAGTGCACCGCAGTCTGAATTCATCCATCAAGCAAGAGTTGCGATCATGAACAGTCTTTCGGGAAAGACCGCTCTCGTCACGGGAGCCTCGCGCGGCATGGGCCGCGCGAGTGCCCTAGCCTTGGCCAAGGCCGGCGCCCAGGTGCTGGTTCACTACTGCAACAGCGAGAAGGAAGCCAAGGCTGTTGTTGCCGAAATCCGCAAGGCCGGCGGCCGTGCCGAGAAGGTCGGCGCCGACTTGCGGCAGACGGAGGGTCCACACGTTCTGGCCAGCCGGGTACGTGCAACGGTCGGCAGCCGTCTCGACATCCTGGTTGCCAACGCAGGCATATCCAAAGCGGCGAGTATCGAGGACACCACGATCGAGGACTTCGACGACCTCTTTGCGGTAAACGTCCGCGCGCCGTTCTTCCTGGTGCAGCAGTTGATGCCGGTTTTATGCAAGGGCAGCAGCATCATTTTCACGTCTTCGCTTGCCGCCCATGCTTCGGTCGAGTTGCTGTCCGCCTATGCCGCAACAAAGGGTGCCGTTGACACCCTGGTGAAGCATTTCGCCACGGCCTTGGGGCCGCGTGGCATTCGCGTCAACGCCATCGCCCCCGGCGTAGTCGAGACAGACATGTCCAGTTTTGCCAAGACCGAGATCGGTCGCGAGGTCACGCTCGGTATGCAGGCTCTGAAGCGCCTGGCTCAGCCGGAGGACATCGCACCGGTGGTCGCCTTCCTGGCTTCCGACGACGCGCGCTGGATCACCGGTGACACCGTCAACGTCGACGGCGGCTCGAAGCTCTGAGCTGCTCTCATCAAATCTAATGAGTGGAGTTGTACCAATGAACAAATTAGCTGGAAAAATCGCAGTTATCACGGGCGGTACTACGGGCATAGGCTTGGCTGCTGCGAAGCTCTTTGTAAACGAAGGCGCCTATGTCTTCATCACAGGCCGCCGCCAGAAGGAGCTCGACGAGGCCGTGGCGGAAATCGGCAACAACGTCACCGGTATTCAAGGAGACATTTCGAAAATGTCCGACCTTGATCGCCTTTACGAAGCCGTCAAAACGAAAGGCCGAATCGATATCGTCTTCGCCAATGCCGGTGTTGGCGACTTTGCGCCGCTGGGACAAATCACGGAGGAGCATTTCGACAAAATATTCGACATCAATGTCAAAGGAACGCTGTTCACGGTGCAGAAGGCCCTGCCGCTGCTGAATGATGGCGGTTCCATCATTCTTACTGGCTCGGTCGCGAGCATGAAGGGCACTCCTGCCTTCGGCGTGTACGGCGCGAGCAAAGCCGCCATACGGAACTTCGTCCGTGCATGGACCGTGGAACTGAAGGACCGACGCATCCGCTCGAATGTTCTCAGCCCCGGACCGATCGACACGCCTATCACGGACGGCCAGCCCGCTGACATCATCGCGCGGATGGTGTCCACCATCCCAATGGGACGCATGGGCGAGGCCGACGAAGTTGCTAAGGCGGCGCTGTTTCTCGCCTCTGATGACTCCAGTTTCGTCACAGGTATCGAACTCTTTGTCGATGGCGGCAGAGCGCAAATTTGATCAACAGTGTAAGTCACGACGCCAGCAGCGCGAGAGGCAGCGATGGATAACATCGAGATTGAGGATCTATTCGCCGGCCTTGGCGCCGTGACGATCAAGCGGTTGTTTGGTGGCAAGGCGATCTATTTCGACGGCCTCATCGTCGGCATTGTCCGGCGCAATGGCGAGCTGCTGCTGAAGGCCGATGCCGAGACCGCACCAAGGTTTGAAGCCGCGGGCGGGACGCGATGGTCGCATGTCGACAAGCGCGGAAAGACCGTTTTGATGCCCTATTGGACTGTCCCGGTGGATGCCTTTGATGATCCGGAGAGCATGGCCATTTGGGTCAAGCTTGCAGCGGCCGCCTCCAGGCGTGTGGACCACGATAGATGACAAGCAACACCGGCAGCCATAGACGCCCTACTCGCCTGCTCGGCAACAAAGAAGCGGATGCAGAAACAAGTGCGATAGGGCATTGGCTCTCGGTTGTGCTCGCAGTGCTTGCTCTTAAAGAAGGAGCGTGTTCGTGGTCGGGTCTACAGCGGTCGAGAGGAAGCACGCAGCGCTGTGTTCGATTACATCTGGGGTTTCTACAATCGGCAACACCGCCATGGACATCTTAGTGGCCTTGCGCCAATGATGTCCGAGGTGGCTAACTCAAAATCGAGACCCTAACCGTCTACGAAAGCGGGGGCGTACCAGGTTTAAGGAATCACTTAAGATCGAATCGGTCGAGGTTCATCACCTTGTTCCAGGCGGCGATGAAATCGTGGACGAACTTCTCATGTGCGTCTGAGCTGCCATAAACCTCGGCCAAAGCCCGGAGTTGAGCGTTCGAACCGAAAATAAGATCGACACGCCTACCGATCCACATGAGTTCACCTGTGACGCGATGATGTCCTTCGAACAAGTTGTCGGTGTGTGCGACTGGTTTCCATTCCGTTGTCATATCGAGCAGATTGATAAAAAAGTCATTGGTCAATGTCTGTGGTTGATCGGTGAAGACGCCGAAGGATGCATGCTCGAAATTAGCATCCAAAACGCGCATCCCACCGACAAGCACTACCAACTCGGGTGCGGTCAGCTTCAGCTGCTTGGCCTTATAGACCAGAAGCTTCTCGGCGGGCACCATGCATTTGCCCCTGTGGTAGTTGCGGAAGCCATCAGCAACAGGTTCAAGCACCGCGAAAGAATGCAGATCTGTTTGTTCCTGCGAAGCATCCATTCGTCCCGGCGTAAAGGGCACTGTCACATCGACACCGGCATGCTTCGCAGCTTGCTCGACGCCTGCGCAACCACCTAGCACGATTAAGTCTGCAAGCGACACCTGCTTGCCTCCAGGCATCGCCCTGTTGAAGTGGCCTTGGATGCTCTCGAGGATATTCAGCACCTTCGACAACTGCTCAGGCTGATTGACTTCCCAATCCTTCTGCGGCGCTAGGCGGATACGCGCACCGTTGGCGCCGCCGCGCTTGTCGGAGCCACGGAAGGTGGATGCCGATGCCCAGGCGGTCGAAACCAGTTCCGAAACGGACAAGCCTGAAGTCAGTATTTTGCGTTTGAGTAAGGCAATGTCTTGTTCGTCGATCAGTTCGTGATCAACGGCAGGAATGGGGTCCTGCCAAATCAACGCTTCGGCCGGAACATCCGGGCCGAGATAGCGTGTGCGCGGCCCCATGTCGCGATGGGTCAGCTTGAACCATGCACGGGCGAAGGCATCGGCAAACTGATCCGGATGTTCGTGGAAGTGCCTCGAAATCTTTTCGTAGATCGGGTCGACGCGCAAAGAGAGATCCGTGGTCAACATCGACGGAGCGCGGCGCTTCGACGGGTCCTGTGGATCCGGAATCGTGCCTGCACCGACATCACCTTTCGGTTTCCATTGGTGAGCGCCGGCCGGACTCTTGGTCAGTTCCCATTCGTAGCCGAACAAGCTCTCGAAGAAGCCGTTGCCCCATCTCGTCGGCGTAGTGGTCCAGGTGACTTCCAGGCCGCTGGTGATCGCGTCGCGACCTTTACCAGCACCGTAGCTGCTCCTCCAGCCAAGGCCCATTTCTTCGATACCGGCCGCTTCTGGTTCGGCGCCGACATGGGACGCCAGGCCAGCACCATGAGTTTTACCGAAGGTGTGACCGCCCGCGATCAAGGCGACCGTCTCTTCATCATTCATCGCCATGCGCTCGAACGTGTCGCGAATATCTTTAACTGCTGCAAGTGGGTCTGGGTTGCCTTCCGGACCTTCCGGGTTCACGTAGATCAGTCCCATCTGCACAGCGGCGAGTGGATTTTCTAGATCACGTTCGCCAGAGTAGCGCTTGTCGCCCCCCAGCCAGGTGGTTTCGGAACCCCAATAGACATCTTCTTCTGGCTCCCACGCATCCTCACGCCCGCCGCCAAAACCGAAGGTCTTGAACCCCATGGATTCCAGAGCCACGTTGCCAGTAAGAATGATCAGATCGGCCCATGAAATATTTCGGCCGTACTTTTGCTTGATCGGCCAAAGCAACCGGCGCGCCTTGTCCAGGTTGCCGTTGTCGGGCCAGCTGTTGAGGGGGGCGAAGCGCTGCTGGCCGGCACCCGCACCGCCGCCACCGTCCCCTATGCGATAGGTACCGGCACTGTGCCATGCCAAGCGAATGAAAAAGGGACCATAGTGACCGAAATCCGCCGGCCACCAATTCTGCGAGTCGGTCATCAACGCATGAAGATCCTTCTTCACTGCTGGAAGATCGAGGCCTTTGAACGCTTCGGCGTAATGGAAGTCATTGTCCATCGGATTCGACAAAGAGGAATGCCGATGCAGAATCTGCATATCCAGCTGGTTCGGCCACCAATCCCGGTTCGATGTTCCTTCACTAGGGATCCTCTTGAATGGGCACTTTAGTTCAGCCGACATAGACTTTCTCCTCAGAACGTTTCGCTTCGGTCATTACGATGGCATCGGATTAGCACGAGCGCACGACACAAAGTGCCCTCTTCGCTGCAGCGATCATTGGCGGACAACGTCAAGGAGAACATCCGTGTTCATCCGAAAACGTCTGTGGAGTACGCAACGCCATTAAGATGGCAATGCATAGAAAGCCCGCGCATCCAAGCACGGGAGATGCGACCTTTCCTTATCGGAGAGGCTCCCTCGTCACTAACGCTTGATGAAGTCCAGAATGTCGGCATTGACGACATCCGCATGTGTCGTCATCAGCCCGTGTGGAAAGCCGGAATAAATCTTGAGTGTGCCATTCTTGAGAAGTTTGGCTTGCAGTAATGAAGCGTCTTTGTAAGGCACGACCTGGTCATCGTCACCCTGCATCACGAGAGTTGGCACCGTTATCGCTTTGAGATCATCCGTTTGGTTTGTCTCAGAGAAAGCCTTGATGCCTTCGTAATGAGCGTCCGCACTGCCCATCATCCCCTGACGCCACCAATTCTGGATAATTCCCTGTGAGACCTTTGCTCCAGGTCTGTTGAAGCCATAAAACGGACCCGAAGGAACATCGAGGAAAAACTGTGCCCGGTTGGCAGCCAGCGCCTTGCGGAAGCCGTCGAACACTTCGATTGACGTGCCGCCTGGGTTGCTCGAGGTTTTGACCATCAACGGAGGAATAGCGGCGAGAAGCACCGCTTTTGCTACGCGCCCCTGAGGCTGGCCGTACTTCGCAACATAGCGAGCCACCTCGCCGCCGCCCGTCGAATGGCCGATGTGAATTGCATTCTTCAGATCGAGATACTCGACCACTGCCGAGGCATCTGCCGCGTAATGGTCCATATCATGGCCGGTACTCACTTGCGAGGAGCGACCGTGACCGCGCCTGTCATGCGCGACGACGCGATAACCATTGGCAACGAAGAACAGCATTTGCGCGTCCCAGTCATCCGACGACAGAGGCCAGCCGTGGTGAAAAACAATAGGCTGGGCGTCCTTCGGACCCCAGTCCTTATAGAAAATCTCAACACCATCTTTTGTAACAGCCGTGTTGCTCAACTGTTGGCCTCCAGTAGATGAATGCGTTTGCTTTCCGGGGGTGGCGGCGCGCACCCCGTCTTTCGAAGAGAGCAGGGGCATCGCCACTGAGGCAGCAACTACCGCGCCGGCTCCGGCCAACACTTTGCGACGCGATTTATTGATGACGTCGACTTTTTCTTTTTCACTCATAACGCCTCCTTCGGTAAGGGTGAAGCGACGAGCATAGGGTCGTGACCTTAAGGAAATTTGAGGTATCCATCGATACCTTGACCACACATCTGATCTTTCTTGGGCGTGAGAGTAGATCGCTCCGACGCGCGCACTCTTCTCTTTCGTCATCGTTTTTGACTAAAAATGATGTTCTGATTGATACGCGCCAGATTTCGTAGACAACTGTTATGACACACTCGGTGTCTGAGTCATTTTCGGCAATCTTAAAGAAGAACATATTCGTGTCGGCGTCTACGGCTGTCGCGAAGAAGCGCGCAGCAACGTGTTCGATTACATCGAGGTATTCTCCAGCCGGCAACGCCGGCATGGACATCTAGATGGCGCTGCGCCAATGATGTTTTAGGCGGCTAACTCAAAGTCTTATAATGACTTATCTAAGGTCGACGATTTACGCTGCAGCCACATCCGTAACCTCGCAAATAGCCTTCTGTACGCATGACCTGAAGAAATAACCAACACTACTTCTGTGCCGCGACCATCACAGCGGGTGATCGTCAATTTGCCACCAATTCGAAGCGCACGCTCGTGCATACCCGCGAGCCCCCAGTGGCCCACCTTTCCGCCGCGGGCAAGAATGTCATTTGGAATGCCGATACCGTCATCGCGCACACTAAGCATCAAATTACGCCTACTAAAATCTAGGATTACGGTGACCATGCTTGCCTCGGCATGAAGGAACGCATTGCGAATGCTTTCCCGGCCAATTTCAAATAGGTCACTTAGGACATCCGGTTGCAACAACAAAGGTACGCCGTACTGTTCCATTGAAAAAAGACACGAGTAAGTTCTAGCGTATTCTTCACCAGTATCTCGCAACCCAAATACTAGGTCAGGCTCTAGTTCGGGTGAGTTACGAAGGGCCAAGATTCGATCTCGACCGTCTTGCAACACCGTTCTCGTCAAATTGGCAAAATACGACATATCTTCACGAATTTTGAGATCGATAAGGCTATTGTCCGCCCAAGTTTGTACCCGAAGCAAAACTGCGTGCATGCTTTGCATGAGCGTGTCGTGCAGTTCGCGCGCAATACGCTCACGCTCTTTCTGCCTAGTGGTCAACAGTAAGCGAAGTCGGGTTTGCAATTGATGAATGCGGATCGCGATCAAAACCCATGTCAGTAGCACGGTAACGAGCACGCAAAGTGTATTGAACCACCATGTCTGATAGAACGCAGGAGAAATGCTAAACAGTTCCATTGTGTCTTGCTCGCCGCGCAGGCCGTCTTCATTGGATGCAATCACGTGAAAACGGTAATTACCCGGCCGAAGGTTCGTATAGGTAGCCTCACGCCTCGTTCCTGCGTCTTGCCAATCTTCATCTACACCGTCCAGTCGATACTTGAAAGTGACTTTCTCCGGCATCGATAACAGAGGCGCCGTATAGCCAATTCGGACAACGTGAGTGAGTGCGGGTAATGCAGGGAAAGCCGACTTGCCTTGTTCCTGTCCGTCTGCGCTAACAGAGAGAACTGCAGTGTATGGCGGCACCATGTTGCTTAACACATGCGATGGATTGATCCATGTCACACCTTCGGAGCGTGCAATCCACAAACGCCCATTGTCACTTTGTAAAAGCGATGGCCCGCGCAGCAAATTTTGCAACCCCCCCTGTAAACCATCATTCTGGTCAAGCAACGTTGCTTTGACACGATAATTGTTGTCCAACTCCGCGCGTCCGAGTTCTTCTTTGGAAATTTTATATAGGCCGCCGGTAGTGTTTATCCAGAGATCGCCCTGGAAAGTCTCCGTCACACCTGTAGCGTTTCGTAAGGACGTGTTGCCCGCTAGCATGAGGGGTACAAAGCGCGTGCCTTCCAGCCTTGCGATGCCGTCATCGCCAGCCACCCAAATATCACCTTGTTTGACATCCACGGAAGCGACGTTTCCCACCGCAATGCCATCAGCCGCTGTATACGTCTTGGCATGACCACCATCGATGACAGCCACGCGGTTGTTGGTATACATCAACCAGATACGCCCTTTTGCATCGCTGTATATATGATTGGGCGAATCGCTCGGGAGTCCGCTTCGCCCAGAGCCGGCAGTCCACACGTTGTTATTTAGGCGAAAGAGGCCCGCTGAGGTCGCTAGCAAATACCCCCCCTGCGAATCATTGGCGACCCCTAACGCATAAATGCCATTGGAGCCCGCTGGATACGGGAGACGTTTTATGCTCCCGTTACTTAGAATGCGAATGTCGTCCTCGTTAGCATCCATCGTATTTTTGAGAAACCAGATATTCCCTACCTTGTCTATGCTTATCGCGGCTAAGCCCGTCCCTAGCGAAGGCCATGCGATCATGGAGTCCCCTTTGATCTGATAAATACCGCGTTCCTGGCTGGAGCCAACCCAAACGTCACCATTCATACCGAGGCTCATTTCTGGGTCGATAATTTTTCCTGCTGGAGCAAGTGCGCGCAGCTTGTTCGGCCTGAGACGTTCAAGACCGCCGACTTCGCCAAGCCAGATGTTGCCCTCGCGATCAGCAAAGGAGGTATAGATGTACATGTTGTCGCGCGCCAACGACTC
>JBARCX010000415.1:0-15908 GCA_049794535.1 Rhodanobacter sp. | reverse complement strand
AACCGAGGATGCCGAGGATGATGGTGATGATGAATCCCATCGAATCGCCGCCACCGCGGATGAATTTGGCGATGACGCCAACGATCAGACCAATGATGATTACCCAGAGCCAATGCATATCCGTGTGTCCTCATGCTTGAGTGGTATGAGATCCCCTAGGCATTGCCTGAGCCGGGCGTCCTGCAGGCTCGTTGTCACGCGTCGTACCCATGGCAAGCGACACGGCGGGCGACAGCTGCATCATGCATCGGCAGGCTATGGAATGCACCTCTGATCTCAAGTGACGCAAGGTTTTACGCTACTCCCAGTTGATGCATCGCCGCATGCTAAAATCGACGGGATAGCTGCTTTCGTCCCCCGATCCAGTCCCCACGATCCAGAGGAAGCCATGCCCCAGCTCGCCCAGCGTGTCAGTCGCGCCAAACCCAGCGCGATCATGGTCATTGCCGAAAAGGCAAAGCAGCTCAAAGCTGCAGGCCGCGACATCATCAGTTTCTCCATTGGTGTACCCAACTTTCTACCCGGCGAGCATGTCTACGCCGCCGCGCGCGAAGCGCTGTCGCACGATTCCGGTCAATACGGCAGCAACCGTGGTGCCGATGCGCTGCTCGATGCCTTCCTGAAGCACATCGAAGCCCTGGGCTTCACCGGCTATGGCCGTATGAATCTCTCCATCGGTATCGGCGCCAAGCAGGTGCTGTACAACTTGGCCGAGGCGCTGCTCGACGACGGCGACGAGATCTGTTTTGCGGCACCGTACTGGACCACCTATCACGACATCGCCGATATCGTAGGTGCGGCAGTCAATGTGATGCCTTGCGGATCGGAGCAGAACTACAAGCTCACCCCGACGCAGCTTGAGGCGGCACTCGCGCGCAAGCCGAAAGTGTTCCTGTTCAACAACCCGTCCAATCCCACCGGCATGGTCTACACGCGCGAAGAGATTGCCGCGCTGGCCGAGGTGTTGGTGCGTTATCCGGATACGTGGATCGTCACCGACGACATCTATAACTCGATGGTGTTCGACGGCCTGGGCTACCACAACTTCGTATTTGCGCAGCCCGAGTTGCGCGAGCGCGTGATCTTCGTCGACTCGGTATCCAAGACCTATGGCATGCCGGGCTGGCGCGTTGGCTTGATCGCCGGGCCGGAATCGGTGGCCAAGGCACTGACCACGCTCAACTCCAATCACATCACCAGCTTGCCGGAAGTGATCACGGCAGCAGCAGTAGCCGCGTTCTCTGGCCCGCAGGATATTCCTCAGGCGAAGTGCGCAGAATTTGCCGGCAAGCGCGATATCGTATTTGCTGCACTCAGTGCGATTCCTGGCGTGATCTGCCCGCGTCCACAAGGCGCGTTCTACGCATTCCCGGATATCTCGGTAGCGTTCGGCAAAAGTCACAACGGCAAGAAGATCACCAGCGACGTCGAGTTCTGCGCCGCGCTGCTGGAAGCCAAGGGCGTGGCCTGCGTGCCGGGTTCGGCATTCGGTGAGCCGCGCGCCATGCGTATTTCGTACACCTGTCCAACGGCACAGCTGGCCCCGGGCCTCGCACGCATCGCGGAGTTTTTTGCTGAGCTAAGTTGATCGATTATTCTGGCCCGCATCGTCAAAGATGCGGGCTTTGTTTTATGCACCTCAAGTCTACGTATCCCCAAGGAGTTGCCACGATGAAAGCCCCCGTTCGAGTTGCCGTTACCGGAGCCGCTGGCCAGATTGGCTACGCGCTGTTGTTCCGCATCGCCGCTGGCGACATGCTGGGTAAAGATCAGCCGGTGATCCTGCACTTGCTGGAAATCACCCCGGCACTGCCTGCGCTGCAGGGTGTGGTGATGGAGCTCAACGATTGCGCGTTCCCGACCCTGGCCGGCATCGTCGCAACCGATGATCTCAACGTTGCATTCAAGGACGTCGATTACGCATTGCTGGTTGGCGCACGTCCGCGCGGCCCGGGCATGGAGCGTAAAGATCTGCTGGAAGCCAACGGCGCCATCTTTGGCCCGCAGGGTAAGGCACTGAACGATCACGCCAAGCGTGACGTGCGCGTGCTGGTGGTCGGTAACCCGGCCAACACCAATTCGCTGATCGCCCAGCAGAATGCACCGGACCTGGATCCGAAGTGCTTCACCGCGATGGTTCGCCTCGACCACAACCGCGCACTGTCGCAGTTGGCCGAGAAGACCGGCAAGCACAACACCGACATCAAGAAGATGACGATCTGGGGCAACCACAGCTCCACCCAGTACCCGGATCTGCATCACGCCACGGTGGACGGTAAGGCTGCACTCTCGCTGATCGACCAGGCATGGTACGAGAGCGATTTCATCCCGACCGTACAGCAGCGTGGCGCGGCGATCATCAAGGCTCGCGGCGCTTCTTCGGCTGCGTCAGCCGCTTCGGCTGCCATCGATCACATGCATTCCTGGGCGCTGGGCACGACCGAGGGTGACTGGGTGTCGATGGGTATTCCGTCCGATGGCTCCTACGGCATTGCGCCGGGCGTGATCTACGGCTATCCGGTCACCGTGAAGAACGGCAAGTACGAGATCGTGCAGGGCCTGGAGGTCAACGCGTTCTCGCGCGCCCGCATGGACGCCACCGACAAGGAGCTGCGCGAAGAGCGCGCCGGCGTCGAGCACTTGTTCGCCAAGAAGTAAGCCAGCAACCGGGCGCTGAGCTCGGCCTTCATGTATGTACCAACGGCCATCCCTCATTGAGGGGTGGCCGTTGCGTTTGTGGCCGCTGCTTTTGCGCGACTACTTCAACTGATAACTGAAGGTGAGATTCCAGCGCGCCTCGCGGCGCTCTTCTTCCGTAGGCTTTTGGCCGGTGGGCTGTGCAACCGAAATGTCGATGGTGTAATGCTTGTTGTCGGTTAGCCGTACGCCGACTGCCGCCGTACCGATCTGACTTAGCAGTGGCGTGCCTGCATTGAGATGGACGCGAGCCACTTGTATCACCGCATACGGTGTCCATCGCTTGAGCCAGATGGTGGACACGTTGTAGTAGTGATTTACTTCGAACGACGCACCCCAGCCGCTATCGCCAGCGGCATCACCGGGATCGTAGGCAAGCCCATAACGCGGGCCACCGAAATTGATCTGTTCGGTCGAAGGTAAGTTATCGCTGCTGTATTGCCCCGAGATGCTGAAGACCGTGCCGAAGTTATGCGACCACGCGTTGCTTTGCACAAAGCTCGCGTCGTATCGGGTGAAGCTGACATCCGAGGGGACGGCAATCGTTTGGCCGCCTATTTGCGTCGTGGAGCTGCCCTCTGCACCCCAGGCATTGATCCCTTGCGCAACCTCGAAAGTCGCCTTGCGCACCATCGTGGGGCTGGCGTAGCTGTAGTCGAGCCCAGTGTGCACAACGCGCAGATCGTTTTTCTGTTCAAGCGTGGCGTTTGTAATGGTGTTGAGATAGTGGTCGTTCTGGTTCGACCCATAGATACCGGCGTTAACCGACAGGTTGCTTTGCGAGTTCAGCCATAGTGGATAGCTCACTCCCAGGGCCAGTCGATTCTGCGTCAGGTTGTGTAGCAAGTAAGACGGAAGCTGACCGTCGGTATCGGGGTTGCCGCTGTAGTAAGAGCCGCTCATGGTGCCCATCCATCCGCGTGAGCCGATCGGCTGCAGGTAATTCGCGGCGAACAATTCCTGATCGCCGCGGCCGGTTGGGTAGAGTGTGGAGACGCTAAGTTGTTCGTTGAGCGGCGTCATGCCGTTCTCGATAGCCGTGAGTAATCCCTGTGTGCCGGGATGATTGAAATCGATGCCGGCAGTGGCGTTGTAGCGAGTGCGTTGTACGTCAAGTACCAGCCGGGTGGCGCCATCGGTCGTCGCCGGCGCAGGCACGCTGGCATTGACGCGTACGCCAGGCAGCATGCCGAGCACCTGCAGATAACGCTCGAAAGTGGCTTGGCGCAGTGGTCGATCTTCAGCGATGTGCTGAGCGATCGCGCGAATCCGCGGTTCCATATTGCCTGCGTCGCCACTCACATCGACCTTGGCGACATAGCCTTCGATCACCCTCACTTGTACGAGGCCGTTGGCGAAATCCTGTGCGGGGATGTAGCCGAAGGACAGCGCATAGCCATGCGCTTTGTAAATCTCCGCGATGCGTCCAGACGCGGCGACCAGATCGGCTACGCGTACTTGTTTGCCGTTCATTGGACTGAACAATGCGGCGATGTCAGCAAAGGGCACGGCATGCACGCCTACGACGTCAAAGCGTTGCGGCGTGAGCGTATGCGCGAGCAGGGCGAGCAATCGTGGATTCGGTGGTGCGGTTTGTACGTTGGTGTTCACGCTGGGCGCGTTCGATGGCGCCTGCACGCGTGGCAGATTCTCCAGCGGGTTGACCGTCGATGGTGGGCGAACCTGTGCCTGCGCCTGTGCGGCCATCGCGATAGCGATGCCAAGTGTCCAGCGGATTCTCGCCTTCATGGTCGTGCCCCCTGTGCACTGCCAAGATGAGAGCTTGTCGGTAGAGGAGTCCTAACGCGCATTGGACCAAGCGCCGTTAGGCATGGTCCTGATAGGCGGAGGCGGCCATCATCCCTAGGCCGCCTCCGGTTCCTCATCCGTCAGCTTGTGTTTTTTTAGAGGCCGTGACCGCCGAGCAAACCGCTGAGGCCACCCAATAAGCCACTGCTGTCTTTACTGGCGCCGCTCTTACTTGTTGATGTCACGCCAGACAAGGTGGAGCCCACCGTGCCGAGCAGGCCACCCGTGTTGCCACCCGCTGAGCCGCTTAGCCCTAAGCCACCCGTCAAGCCGGTGCCACTCAAGCCTGCACCGCTGAGGTTGGTGGCACTCGCTACGCCATTAACCACATTGCTCAATGCCTGGGTGACCGGTTGAAGCGGGCCATTGACCGCACTGGTGGTACCCGTACCGACGCTGGCAACCGTTGTGCCGACCGTACTCACCACATTACCTAAGGTGCTGGTGAGAGGGCTGAGTGCACCGAGTTGTCCGGTGCCCGTGCCTGCCAGCGCCTGGCCGACGCCATTGACGGTTTGCCCTAAGCCGGTGACCGTGTTGGTTGCGCCGACGGCCGTGACACCGACGGGATTGCTGATGCTGCCGGCTTGACCCAGGCCGCTGGTTACACCATTGCCCAGCGTCGTTACCGATCCGCCTACGCCGACGAGCGCATTGCCCAAGAGACCGCTGACCGGAGAAGCACCGCCTGGCAGTGATGAGCTTTCCAGTTGTGTCCCAAGGCCGGAGATACCGGTGCCAACGCCACTGGTGAGGCCACCGCCTGCGCGTGACGCCTCGGCGACCAGGTTATCCGGGCCGCTGCCGGAGCTGCTGTCCTGACCCAGCCCAGCAATCGGAGTCACTACATTGCTCAGCGTTTGCGTCAGCGATGTCAATGGGCCGCTTTTCAGCAAGCCTTCCAGGCTGCCGCTGCCATTGGAAATGTCTATGCCTGCATCGGATACGGTACTGCCGACTAACGAGGTAATCGGGTTGATCGGCAAGCCTTCGAAGTCACCTAAGCTGGTGACTGTCTTGCCCAGATCGTTGACCGCCATGCCGGTGTCATCGACGACGCCACCCAGACTATCTGCGGTTGTGCCCACCGGGTTGGATATGTTGCCCACTTGGCCAAGGCCACTGCTGACACCATTGCCCAGCGTGCTGACGGCGCCGCCAACATTCTCCACCACGCCACTCAGGCCTTGTGTCGTGGGCGTATTGCCACCGAGCAGACCTTGATTGGTGAGTTGAGCGCCAACGCCAGTTACCGCGCCGCCTAAGCCGGAGACGACGTTACCGGCACCGGTTACGACGCTACCAACCAAGCCAGAAGGTGCCGGAGGAGGAGTTGAGCCACCACCGCCGCCGGAGCCGCCACCGCCGGAGCCACCACCACCGGAGCCACCACCGCCGGAGCCACCACCACCGGAGCCGCCACCACCAGTGCCAGTACCGCCGCCGGAGCCAGTGCCACCACCGGTACCCGTGCCACTGCCGCCACCCGTGCTAGTACCTCCGCCTGTGCTGCTTGGGCTCACTGCCACACCATGACCAGTCAACGAGCGCAGGCCACTAGAGCCACTACAGGCGCTGATCGATAGACCTGCTGCCAGAATGCCTGCGACGAGAAGAGTCTGTTTGAAAAAATTGCCAGAATGATTGCTGCGCATGACCATTACTCCACGAACGCTGTGCGTCCTACGGGTTTTAGCGATCAAGGAAATAGACATCCCCCTCCCAGCAACATGTGAATCAATGACTGATTGAGGCAAGCGTTGAAGAGTCCGTCATGTCATTGCCAGGTGAGTTAATGATCCTCTTTTGTTTGTGAATAAATAGTGCTTTTGATAATCTAGTTTTAGATTGTGGTGTGTAGTTTTTGTGTTTAAAAACAATGCTTAGCAAGTCACTATCCATTTTTGGCCGCGAAAATTCCGTATGCTTTTTCGGCAATGCTTAATATGCTTTTTCGGCAAAATATATCTAATGCACGTTTTCGGCAAAGCTAATATGCATTTTCGGCAAGTGGTGATTGATTTATTATTTGATGTGTTGCGACAGTATTTTTTTCTTTGTGCCGAATCGATATTCTTTATTAGGGGTGCATTATCAACGCATGTCATGCGGTCGACATGGGACATGGCTGGCCCATGCGCATCGGCCAGCACGACGCGCAGCATCATTTGGCCCTTGCGTTACACCAAGAGCAACGCGGGCTGCACGGAGGTGTTGAACAGGCTCTTAGGCTGTTGCTTCGTGCTTTGTCTTTGCGTCGATCTGCGCATCGACCACCGTGGCAGTCACGATGTCGCTGCCGACATTTACCGTGGTGCGCAACATATCCAGAATGCGATCCACGCCGAGCACGATGCCGATGCCCTCGGGTGGTACGCCAAAGGTCGCCAGGAGTCCGGCGATCAGTGGCAGCGAGCCACCGGGTATGCCTGCGACAGCCACTGCACTCAAGACGGACAACAGCATCAGCACGCATTGCTGACCGAGTGATAGCTCGATACCGAACACCTGCGCGATAAACAGCACGACGCAACCTTCGAACAACGCCGTGCCGCTCATGTTCATGGTGGCACCCAGCGGAAGTACAAAGCCTGCGGTACTTGGCGCGAGTTTCAGTTCATCGTGTGCTACCGCCAGCGAGGCGGGAAGGGATGCACTGCTCGAGCTGGTTGAGAAGGCGGTAATCAGTAGTGGGCGAATCTGCCGAAAATACGCGACGGGTTTGCGCTTGGTGAAAAGGCGCAGCCAGAGCGACATGGTGCCGAACAGATGCAAGGCGAGTGCGAGCGCGCAACCGATCACGAAGACCGACAAGGTAAGCAAGATATCGGCGCCGACCTTCACGATCACGCTGTAGATCATCGCAGGCACGGCGTACGGTGCGAGCTTGAGCGCGAAGCCGACGATGCCGGTCATGACCTCGCTGATCATGTCCAGCCCAGCCTGGAATTTCAGGCGCTTGTCTTCGGGCAGCTGGGTGGCAGCGGCACCCACCAAAATGGCAAATACGATCAATGGCAGCACATCGCCCAGCGCACCACGACTCTGCCCGACGAAGGCGCCAAACAGGTTGCGTGGCATGAACATGTCCACCACCGTGGCGAAGCTCATCGTCGGTTGCGCTTGCTGTCGTTCTACCGTTTGCTGCGCGCTGCTGCCGTATTGCTGCATCAATAGCTCTTGCGAGCCGGTAGCGAGGTGATGACCGGGTTGCAGCAGATTCATCATGATCAGGCCGATGATCACCGCGATGAGCATGTTCGCGAAGAACATCACAAACGTACGTGCAGCTAGTGGGCCCAGTCGATCGAGTCGACCCAATTGCGTGATGCCCGAAGCCAGCGAAGCGAACACCAGCGGGATCACCACGAAGAACAGCATGCGCAGGAATATCTGCCCTAGCGGATCGAACACCGCTGTCGAGACGGCCTGCATGGTTTTCAGTGTGGCGGGATGCCACTCGCCAATGCCCAGTGTGATCACCGCGGCGACGACGCCAACGACAAGGCCCCAGAGGATGCGTGTAGCGAGTGGCTTGGAGGTACTCATCCGGCGTATGTCCTTATCGGGTCGGATCACGATTGGGTCGGATCACGTCATGGGATTGATACCATATTTCGCCGTGATGACGACGCGATCTGCTGAGAGATCTCTTAGAGCCTGTTCAACGTCTCCGCATCGAGCCATGGGGCATTCGTGGGGCACGATTGTTTTGCTCGTCATTCCGGCCTGCGCCGGAATGACGAGCGCGAAGTGTGCCATCTATGTCGTGCGCACCTTGATGCTGAATTGCCGAGATATTGAACAGGCTTTTAGTCGCGGCGCGCGGGCAGGGCACCGGCATAGTTCGCACGGGGGCGGATCAGGCTGCCGCTGTCCTGCTGTTCCAATGCATGTGCCAACCAGCCGGACATGCGGCCGGCGGCGAACAGCGATAAGGCGGCATCTGCGCCAAGCTCGTACAGCGATGCGATGGCGGCGAGTGCGAAATCCAGACTGGGTTGGCGACCACTGCTATCAGTCACCGCGTCGCTTAGTCGTTGGATGCGCGCAAAGCCGGCAGGGCGCGGATGTGTTTCGCGCAGCATCTGCAATAACAAGGTGGCGCGTGGGTCGCCTTCGGGGTAGAGCGGGTGACCGAAGCCAGGTAGTCCGCCGCCATGTCGCTGGCGCTCACGGATATGCTCAGCGGGGCGACGTTCGTGTGAGGCTTGTTGGATGAGTGCATAGGCGCGTGCCGTTGCACCGCCATGCTGTGGACCGGATAACGCAGCTAACCCGGCGCACACGGCAGCATGCAGGCTGGCGCCGGTCGACGCAGCTACGCGGGTCGCAAAGGCTGAGGCATTGAGTTCGTGGTCGGCACATAACACGAGCGCGCTGCGGACCAGCTCGGGTAAATGCGTGTCGCCTCGATGCCAGGTTTGCGCCATGAGTTGGTGGATCGGGCGCTGATCGGGGCGTGTGTTGCAGAGCAATGCGGCTGTTTCGCGCAGTAGTCGTGCGGCACTTTCGCGGCGTTGCAGTGCATCGGTGCTGTGCAAATGCGGCGCTGTAAGCGATAGCAGTGGCAGCGCGGCAGTGGTGCGTTCCAGTGGCGGCACGCTCGGTTGACGAAGCAAGGGCGCAACGGTTTTCGGCCATGTGCGTGGCGGTGGCGTGGCGAAGGGATCGTTGCCGTTGCAGTCCCATAGCAGTCGTGCGGTGTCTTCCAGGCTGGCGCCGGATTGCGCGAGCGCAATGGCGGATTGTCCGCGGTAGTAGTGACCGTGTGGGCGGATCAGCGAGATCCTCGTCTCGAGTACCGGTAGCCCCCAAGTGAGACTGTGCGCAGCGCCTTGCGCCGCACCGCGGCCAGCTTGCCGACGCTCGATCAGATGCTCGATGTCATCAGTGCGATATTCGCGACTGCGTCCATCTGGTCCGGGGCGCGAATCGATCTTGCCGCGGCTGACGTAGGCGTACAACGTGGCTAGGTTGACGCCGAGCCGTTCGGCGGCGTCATGGGCGGAGAGGTAGTCCAGATGCATGACGGATATATTGATCCTTTAGATCAAGATTGATCAATGTATTGCCGGGTGACACAGTGGCGCCTCCCCCTGGTGCATGCAGACGAGCAGTGCCCGCAATCCAGCCCATAGTCCTGCGAACCCTCGATTCAGAGATATCAAACAGGCTCTTTTGCGCCGCGACATAGTGCGATGGGCGCATCGCCTACAATGTAACGTTTCGGAGAATCACCATGACCTTGCTCGACTCCGCTGGCGCCCGTTTCCGCGCCGCTATTGCCGCCGAACAGCCTTTGCAGGTGATGGGTGCGATCACCGCCTACGCCGGCTTGATGGCCAAGCGTGTTGGCTACAAGGCGCTGTATCTGTCCGGTGGTGGCGTGGCCGCCAATTCGCTGGGTGTGCCGGATCTGGGCATCAGCACGATGGAAGACGTGCTCACGGACGCCCGCCGCATCGTTGACGCGACGCAGCTGCCGTTGCTGGTCGACATCGATACCGGCTGGGGTGGTGCGTTCAACATTGGGCGCACGATCCGCTCCTTCATCAACGTGGGCGTGGCTGCGGTGCATATGGAGGATCAGGTCGGCCAGAAGCGTTGTGGCCATCGTCCAGGTAAAGAAGTGGTTACCAAGGATGAAATGGTCGATCGCATCAAGGCCGCGATGGATGCACGTACCGATCCGAGCTTTGTGGTGATGGCGCGTACGGATGCGGCAGCCGTCGAGGGCATCGATTCGGCGATCGATCGCGCCTGCGCTTACGTCGAAGCGGGTGCTGACATGATCTTCCCCGAGGCAATGAAGACCCTGGACGACTATCGCCGTTTCAAGGCGGCGGTGAAGGTGCCGATTCTTGCCAACCTCACCGAGTTTGGCTCCACGCCGTTTTTCACCACCGATGAATTGCGCGACGCCAATGTGGACATCGCGCTGTACTGCTGCGGTGCGTATCGCGCGATGAACAAGGCCGCGCTCAACTTCTATGAAACCGTGCGCCGCGAAGGCACACAGAAGAACATTATCGATACCTTGCAGACGCGTGCCGAGTTGTATGACTACCTGGGCTACTACGCCTATGAAGACAAGCTCGACACCTTGTTTGCCGACAAGAAAGCCTGATTCCCTTATCCGCATGTCGTTACTCGCACGAGCGTGCCGTAAATCCCGCCGTGCATCCGTAAGTCTCTGGAGAGTCCCCGATGAGTGAGCAAACCCTACCTAAGCCGAAGAAATCCGTTGCGCTATCCGGTGTGGCTGCGGGCAATACCGCGCTGTGCACGGTCGGTCGCAGTGGCAATGATCTGCATTACCGCGGCTATGACATCCACGATCTGGCCGCCAAGGGCTGCTTCGAGGAAGTGGCTTACTTGCTGGTGCACGGCGTGTTGCCGAACTGGGCCGAGCTCAATGCCTATCGTGCCAAGCTGAAGCGGTTGCGTGGCCTGCCGGCGCCGGTAAAGAGCGCGCTGGAACTGCTGCCAGCGGCGACCCACCCGATGGATGTGATGCGTACAGGTTGCTCAGTGCTCGGCACCGTGCTGCCGGAGAAGGATGATCACAATGTCACTGGCGCGCGCGATATCGCCGATCGCCTGATGGCCTGCTTTGGTTCGATCCTGTTGTACTGGTACCACTTCAGCCATAACGGCAAGCGTGTCGAGACCGAGACCGACGATGAGTCGATTGCCGGGCACTTCCTGCATGTGCTGCATGGCAAGAAGCCGAGCGAGTTGCATTCGCACGCACTGGACAAATCGCTGGTGCTCTATGCCGAGCACGAATTCAACGCGTCCACCTTCGCGGCACGCGTGATTGCCGGTACTGGTTCGGATATGTATTCGGCGATCACCGGCGCGATCGGTGCGCTGCGCGGTCCGAAGCATGGTGGTGCGAACGAAGTGGCGATGGAGATCATCGCGCGCTATCGCAATGGAGCCGATGCCGAAGCGGATATCCGCGCCCGTGTTGAGCGCAAGGAGATCATCATCGGCTTCGGTCATCCGGTATACACCGTCTCCGATCCGCGTAACGAAATCATCAAGGAAGTTTCACGCAAGCTGTGCACCGAGGGTGGCAACCCGACACTGTTCGAGGTGTCCGAACGCATCGAGAAGCTGATGTGGGATCTGAAGAAGATGTTCCCGAACCTGGATTGGTTCTCGGCTAGCGCGTATCACATGATGGGCGTACCCACCGCGATGTTCACGCCGCTGTTCGTGATTGCACGCACCTCTGGCTGGAGTGCGCATGTGATTGAGCAACGCGAAGACGGCAAGATCATCCGCCCCAGCGCGAACTACATCGGGCCGGAAGACCAGACTTACGTGCCGATCGAAAAGCGCTAAGCGTTTAGAGGCTGTCCTTTTAGTTACGAAGCCGGCCGACATCAATGTCGGCCGGTTTTTTTGTGCCACTTGTATGCACCACTCATTTGTGATGTTTCGGTGAAAGACGTGTGTCCAACGTTCGCGGAAACATGGTGTAGAGGTGTTTCAAAAGTGATACAGCCGCCGACGCTGCGTTTCTTAATATCTAGGCTTGTTCAATACGCTGAATAAACAGGGAAATTTTTCGAGCGTGTGGGTGGCCATGCGATATGCGCCGATCAACTGTTACGCAGGTGATACACCTGCAAGCTTCAGTCCGCGTGAATGCATCGGCCCTTCGATGCCGGATGAATGGCTCAACTGCATGATTTTTTGTGCATTGCTTGTGATGGAAATTCATGCACTTGCATCGGGCACGAATGTTGCTCCGTTTCTGTGCCGCAAGGCGTTCGACAAACAGGGGGTATCTATTCTGTTGGGAGAACGTGATGAGTAAGACAGTACTTGTTTCGGCAATTTGTCTTGGCCTTGGTTTGAGCATGTCAGCCATGGCCCAAACCAGTTCGTACAACTCCGACTCGCAGAACAACTCGAGCACGCACTCGAAAACCAACTCGAGTTCAGGCAATGACCGCAATACCTGGGGTGACGCCTATGCCACTGGCCTAGGTAGTGCGTCAGCAAACAACGGCGCAACCGCAACCTCCAACGCTAGTGACGCGTTCAATACCAGCACGGCGGTTGCCAACGGTGACCTCAATGGTTCGGTCAGCAATGTCCAGGTCTGGGGCATCGGCAACAATCCTGTGAATAACGGCAGCGCCAATGGTGGTAAAGGCGGTAATGGCGGATCAGGCTCAGGCGGCTCGGGCAAAGGTGCCAGCGGCGGATCCGGCGGTGACGGTGGCGATTCGCTCGCACATGCGGGTCGTGCGGGTGGCTCCAGTAGTTCAAGTGGCGATTCCGGTGCCTTCAGTGGTGCGGCCGGTGGCGACGCAAGCGGCGATGGCGGCGGTGCCACCGCGCGTGGTTCAGGCAATTCGGGTGCGGCGGCTGGTGGAGCCAGCGCCAGTACCGGCGGTGCGGGTTCAGCGGGGGCGGCAACCTCGACGAGTGGTAGTTCCTCCAGTACCGGTGGTACTGGCGGCACGGCTGAAAGCCTGGCTGGCGCCGGTGCCGCAGGTGGAGCCGGTGGCGATGGCATGGGCGGCGCGGGTAGCGGCGCTTCTGGCGGTAGCGGCGGTAATGGCGGAGAGGCCGTTTCCGATGCCGGTTCGTTCGATATGTCTAACACCATGGACAGCTCCGCGGCAGCGGCAGCGGGCATCACGACCATTGCACAGAACAGCGGCGCGGCCGCGTTGATCCAGCAGGGCGTGACTGTTCAAGCCAATCTGAGCGTGGGCGGCCATTGAGCGATGACTGATGAGCACAGTGGGGCGCGCATCGCTCCACTGTGCCATGTGTGCCGACCGGTCGGACGATGCGATCGGTCGGTTCTCAGTCGTTTTCGATGCGCTGAACACGATCGGAGACGTGCCATGTCTTTTTTGAGGCCAATGCTGGGTGGGGTGTTGTTGTGCCTTGTGGGATTGCCCGCAGGAGTGTTCGCTTCAGGCGCTCCTGGCAGCGCCGCTGCGCCGCTGCCTGCAACTAATCAGCAAGTGCCAGCCACAAGTCCGGTGAATATCGATGGCTTGGGACAGCCCGTGAGCGTTGACACCTTGGGGCATTACAGCGGTGGTACGAATGTCCAGAACAACCAAGCGATCACCGGTGCGGTGACCGGCAACAGCGCAACGCAGGTGGTGACTGGGACTAATTCGATCAGCACGAATTCCTTCAGCGGGGCATCCGGATTGCCAACGGTGATTCAGAACACCGGCAATAACGTGCTGATTCAGAATGGTGTGATCGTCAACGTGCAGTTCAAGCAATGAACAGGTGGCTGCCATCGCTGGCGATACTGTTGTCGATGGCTTGCCCGGCCGGCCTTCGGGCTGCGTCGGTGCAGATCAACAACAACCTGGGACAGAGCTATGCGTTACATCTGACCACCCTGAAAGAAGCCAAATTCAAGAACACGATTCGGCAGAGATACGACTTCAGTTGCGGCTCTGCGGCGGTGGCTACGTTGCTGACTTACCAATACGGTTATCCAGTCAGCGAACACGCTGCGTTTGTGCAGATGTATGCGCACGGCAATCGCGCCAAGATCAACAAAGAAGGTTTCTCGCTGCTCGATATCAAGCAGTATTTGCAGTCTGTCGGCTTTGATGCTGACGGTTTTCATGTGCCATTGGACAAGCTCGAGCAAGAGCATCTGCCTGCGATCGTATTGATCGAGGACAAGGGCTATCACCATTTTGTGGTGATCAAGGGGATTCGCTACGGCCGCGTTTTGATTGGCGATCCTGCATTGGGTACGCGTTCGATTCCGCGTGATCGCTTCGAGAAGTTGTGGAAGAACAAGTTGCTGTTTGTGATCCACAACCGGCGTGATCTCGCGCAATTCAATACGGCCAATGATTGGCGTGCCGCGCCTTTTGCGCCGTTGAGTGCCGGGATTGATCGACGCGGGCTGGATGTCCTCACCATGCCCAAGTTCGGCCCCGGACAGTATTGAGGTCACCGAGATGCCAAATTCATCCCCACATTTACCTTATGGCTTCCGTTACGTCTTGCCGCTTTGCCTGATTAGTTTTGCCGGTGTCGCACATGCCGCGTCCGGAGGAGATGACGCTGTCGATGGCGATGTGCTTTCACCATCGCCCGCACCCATTCCAGCCAGTACGGCGACCAACAACGAAATAGCTCCCGCCGCCATCACACAGAAAGATAGCGATGATCTGGATTGGGCGCCGGTAAGCAACGCCAAGCTTGATGGCGTGCGTGGCGGCTTCGATCTCGGCAATGGTTTGATGGCGTCGCTGGGTATTCAGCAGGTGACCTATATCAACGGAAATCTGGTGATTTCCAACAACATCACTATCCCGAACGTCGCGAATATCACCAGTCAGCAGGCAACGGCACTGGCGACCGTACTGAACACCGTCAATGTGGTTCAGAACGGACCGGGCAATACCTTCGATACGTCTTCATCGGGACAGAACATGGCTGCGGTGACAGGGCAGAGCAGCGCTGCTACGACAGCACAAAGCAATGCTGCTTCGACGGAGCAGAGCACAGCTGCCGCGCAGATCGTAGCTGCCTCGATGGGGCAAAACATTGCTGCTGCAACGGTGATCCAGAACACCTTGAACAACCAGGCCATCCGAAGTCTCACCACGCTCAATATCTCGGTGAACACGCTGGATGCACTCCGCAGCATGAACCTGCAAAGCACTTTGCAATCAGCGCAATTCCTGTCACCAGGACGTTGATGCGTGCCGGCGCTGCGCTAGTGCCGATCGTGTGATGCCAAAGGTTTCCTCTACAACGCTTACGCTAAGGATGAAGTGATGGAACGTAAACGGTGGCGATGGGTATCTACGGCCGGGTGTGCCGGGCTGATCATGTTCGGCGGCTGGGCTGGTGCGCAAGAAGCGCCGCCGTCACCCGCGAGTGACGGCACGTCGTCACCTTCGGCTACCTCTTCTGCAGCAATCCGCAAGCGATTGCAGGAGCAGAACGAGCGTATCGATGCCATGCGCAATCAGATCGATGCACAGGCCGTGCAACTCGACACGATGCGAAAGGAGTTGGCTCAGCAAGAGGCTGACTACAAATCGTTGCGCCATGCCGTGGGAATGGGCGAACTCGACCAGCAACGCGGTGGTAGCCTGAATACGGCGGGCACCAGTGCCTCGACGCTGCCGATGGAAGCCGGCGCTCAAGCTACGCCGGTTACTGCGGCACAAACACCGCAGGTCGGACAGGCGCCGCCGACGGATACGCGCCCCCCCGCGGTGGCCCCTATTACCGACCAGCCCGGTGTGCTGACGCCAAAACATAAGTGGGTGATCGAGCCGTCATACCAGTTCGGTTATTCCTCTGCCGATCAAGTCGATTTGATCGGCTACACCATCATCCCGGCCATCCTGATTGGTTTGATCGACGTAAGA
>JBARCX010000414.1:0-1983 GCA_049794535.1 Rhodanobacter sp. | reverse complement strand
AGCTCCTCGATGCTGAAGCAGAGCAGCAGCATGGGCCAGATGGTGCTCTCGCTCCTGCAGTAAGTTTTTAAGGAAGTATCGTGAAAGGGAAATGGGCCAGGCCGCGATAGCGGGCTGGCTCTTTCTTTTTAGATTTGGTTGAGCTTCTTCGTGCGCCGGTCATCCGAACAAGAGAATGGCTGCCTTATCAAGGCACCAGAAAGCAGCCTCTGTCGAAACTTCTAAAGAGAAGAATGGGCAGGGTGCGCACGCACATCATTCTCCGGAACGCGTATGAAACCTTTGATCAAAAAAACGATGATTGTGCCGCGCTATGTGGCCCAGTTCCGCTGTATTGGCGGCGAGTGCCCGGAGACCTGTTGCGCGGGCTGGAATATTTCGGTCGACAAGCAAACTTTTGCGAGCTACAAAACCAGTTCGGATACCGTGTTGAAGCCGCTTCTACACGAACACCTGAAGCGTAATCGTTTAGCGACATCCGATGGCCAATTTGGATCGCTCAAGCTCAATCCGCAAAGTGGGCACTGTGGCCTGCAAGCCAGTGATGGCCTTTGTCAGGTACAGACGCGCCTAGGTGAAGATGCGCTGTCCGACACTTGCCACAGCTATCCACGCACGACCCGACTCATTGATGGTCAGTACGAACAGGCTTTGACCTTGTCTTGTCCCGAAGCAGCGCGGCTTGCCCTGCTTTCGCCGGATGGGTTTGAGTTCGTAGCCGAGCCGCTTATAGGGCGCACCAGCGCCGTATTAAAAGCGAGCCATATGCCAGGCTTCGATGACATGTCTGTATACGCCACGCGTACCTGGGCCATGCAACTAATACACACTCGTGAACTCAGTGTGACGGATCGGCTCGCGGTGCTCGGGCTTCTATGCGACCAGATCGACATGCTGATACGTGAACGACGTCATGCCGACCTGCACATGCTGCTGGAGCAGCTAACGCAGTTGGTCGAAAGCGGTGCCGTGCTGGAGGGTGTTGCCGGGCTTCCGCATAACGCGATGCTCCAGGTGCAACTATTTGCATCGCTGTTCCTCGGCAACGCGCCATCAGCCAGATTTCCGCGTCAGTTGGAGATGTTTGCGACCATCGCGCGCGGTATGAGTGCGGGCAAGGTCGGGCCACTGGATCAGGAGACGATGGTTAAACAGTATTGTCGAGGCCACGAACTGACCCAAGCAAAACCAGAGATCGATGAGATACTGGAGCGCTATTTGCTCAATGAAGCGTTCGGCGGACTCTTCCCGTGGGGCTACTCATCGCCGTACCAGCATTATCAGCGACTTGTGGTTTGCTTTGGCATTATTCGATGGATGCTGGCCAGTGTTGCTGCCGCGTATGATCGGTCACCGACCGCCGAAGAAGCCGTGCAGGTGATTCAGGTATTTAGCCGTCTGTATCAGCACAACCGGCAGTTCACCGAGAACGTAGAAGGCTTGCTTGAACGCTGTGGCTGGAACAGCTTGCATAAGCTTTATATGGTGCTCAAGTAAGCACGTACCAGTTAGATATATTGCGAGTAGCAGGCTGGAATTTGCTTGTGAGCCTCAACGTTGGCGCACATCAATGTGGGACGTTGTCGCGCTTATCCGTGTTGGGATTCGCTTGCGCTCATCCCAACCTACAAAAAATTTCTCGATCAGATTTAATGCTTCTCGATTTCTTGCCGTCTTGTCAGGGTGTGGCCACTCACTCCGACTGGCAACGCTCCATTCGAAGCCATTGACCTAAGGAATCTCCCCCATGTTAAGCCTGCACACCAACTCCTCCGCGCTGACCATCCAGAAGAATCTGGGTAAGACGCGTGAACAGCTGAACACCTCGATGACCCGTCTGGGCACGGGTTTCCGTATCAACTCGGCGAAAGACGATGCCGCCGGCCTTCAGATCGCCACGCGTTTGGCCGCGCAGACCCGCGGTATGGCCGTGGCCTCGCAGAACACGCAGAACGCCACCTCCATGTTGCAGACGGCCGAAGG
>JBARCX010000413.1:0-10610 GCA_049794535.1 Rhodanobacter sp. | reverse complement strand
CATCTGATTCGCTCCGCGCGGCCGCGCTCCACGCCGCCCGATGAAGCCGCATTGGCTCGCGCACTACCACTGGTTAAGCGGTTCCCATCCGCGCAAGCGCATCTGGCACTGATGGGTGACAAGACGTTGCTGTTTGACCCGGACGACCAGGCTTTCATCATGTATGCGATCGCGGGTCGCAGCTGGGTCGCCATGGGCGATCCCGTCGGGGTCGACCAGAAGGTTCGGCAAGAACTGGTGTGGACCTTCCACGATCAGTGCGAGCGCGCCGGTGGCTGGCCGGTGTTCTATCAGGTCACTCCCGAAGATCTCGACCTGTATCTTGAAGTAGGCATGAGCCTGCTGAAGATCGGCGAAGAAGCTCGCGTACGACTGGATCAATTTAATCTCGATGGCAAGTCGAAGAAAACGTTGCGCGGCACCGTGAACAAACTGGCTCGCGATGGTTTGCGATTGGAAATCGTGCCTATCGAGCACGTGCCTGCGTTGCTGCCTCGACTCAAGCCAGTATCCGATGCGTGGATGCGCGACAAACGCGTGCGCGAAAAAGGGTTCTCGCTCGGCGCATTCGATGAAGCCTATCTCGCACGCACGCCAATGGCGGTGGTGTGGCTGAATGATGAGCCCGTAGCGTTCGCGAACCTGTTCCTCAGCGAGAGCATGGAAGAAGCTTCGGTGGATCTGATGCGCCAGCTTCCTGATGGTCCAGCCGGTATCATGGATTACCTGTTCGTCGAACTGATGCTGTGGTCCAAGGCGCAAGGCTATCGCTGGTTCAACCTCGGCATGGCTCCGCTCTCAGGCCTACAGAATCGACGTCAGGCGCCGCTATGGAATCGCTTCGGTGCGCTGATCTTCGGTCGCGGCGAACGTTTCTACAATTTTCGCGGTCTGCATCGCTACAAAGACAAGTTCGATCCCGAGTGGGAGCCGCGCTACATGGCGGTACCCGGCGGTATCGCGCTGCCGGTGGCGCTGACCAATGTGGCCAGCCTGATTTCCGGCGGCCTCACCGGAGTGGTACGTCGATGAAACTGCGTGTGCTAGGCGTTATCGCCATCCTGATTGTGATCGCCGCATTGATTTGGCATTCGTACTCGCGGCCGAGCATGACAAGCGCTACGGTCGCGCTGCCAGCGGTAACTCAAGTCACAGCACCGCCAGGTTACGACGACGTACTCACCATCATTTATTCTGGCGATGGCGGCTGGCGCGATCTCGACCAACAACTCGGCAAGCTGATCGTTGGGCGCGGCTTGCCGGTACTCGGCATTAGCGCACTGAGCTACAACTGGCAGAACCGCACACCCGAAGAATCAGCCAAGGAAATGGATTCGCTGATCACGCAGTACCTCACCACCTGGCACAAGAAGCGCGTGTGGTTGATCGGCTTCTCGTTCGGCGCCGACGTGCTGCCCTCGATCGTCGAGCGACTCAGTCCAGCCAACCGCGCACTCATCTCGCAAGTGGTACTGCTGTCACCCAGCCGCGACGTGAACTTCGAGGTGGAGCTGGAAGAGTACATGCGCGAAAACTGGCTGAAAACACACACCAAGGCCATCATGGAGTGGCTCAATCCGGTACCGCATTACCCAGCACTACCGCGTATCGAAGCACTCAATAATCAGCCGCCGGTCATCTGCTACTACGGTCGCGATGACTCGGACGACAGCCTGTGCTCCATGTCCGGCTTGCCGACATGGCTGAAGATTCATGAGATGCCCGGCGATCATCATTTCGATTACAACTATCCTGGCCTCGTCACGCGCATGATCAATGAGTTGCCTGCGACGACCGCAAACAGCGCTGAACCGTTGCCGCATTAATTCATTCTGTATACGTGGCTCTGCCATGCACGTTAGACATCATCGCGAACTTGCGTCGATCTTCGTACAAAAGATGATCAATCATGTGAACGTGCTCTGCATCAAGATGAACCGCAGCGGCAAGCTAGAACACTTTGTTTACGGATGACCGTGTCGAATCGATGACGCTCAGCGCGATCGTGCTGCGCATCACTCATCGACAAGTGAGGTATCAGCCATGAACGAAGACACCATCAAAGGGCAGTGGAAGCAGCTCGGTGGAAGCATCAAAAAGCAGTGGGGAAAACTCACTGACGATGATCTGAAAGTCGCCGAAGGCAATGCGCAATACCTGGCTGGCAAGGTTCAAGAACGCTACGGCGTTGCCCTCGATGAAGCCGAACGTCAGGTCAAAAACTTCCAGAAGAATTTGCACTAACGCTGCTCGTCAGTGAACTCACCGGCATCGCCCATCATGGGCGATGCACCCACGGAGAGCTACCATGCTGTATTGGGCCGTCGTGTTTTTTGTCATCGCCATTGTTGCCGGAATCTTCGGGTTCACAGGTATCGCCGCGGGTGCCGTAAGCATCGCGAAAATCCTGTTCGTCATCTTCATCATCCTGTTTGTACTGTCGTTGCTCTTTGGCGGGTTCCGGCGCGGTCCACGCATATAGGTCCGTAACCATGATGGGCTTGGCTATCATTGCAGCACTGAGAATCCGAGATTCGAGTAACGCGAATAGCCGTGGATAGCTCTGGCGCCTTCCACTCGCTCTAACTACCCATCTACACAATAAAAGAGCCGGGCAACTATGCCCGGCTCAAAGGTGTGCGCAAGAGCGTCTTCGCTGACTGTTCCAGCACGCTTAGTGCTAGCTCAAGTGACTTGACTGCGAAGCGATTAATTGGTCCGCTGCTTATGAATCCGCTTGCTGTTCTGGTTTTCAGACTTATTCAAGTTGCGCTGTTGTTGCTTGGTGAGGTGGCCACCGTCTTTGGCCTGATCCGCACTTTCGCGCTGCGCGATATTGGCGTCATGCTTATCGTCGCGCGCCTCCTGCTTGGCATTGATCTGACCGTCCGCCACACCCTTCTGGATGCGGTTCTGCTGGTTATCCAAACGCTGATTCACTTCGTTGACACGCGGGTGGCCAGGATCGGTAGCTTGCGGCGTGGCCTGTGCCATCACGGCACCTGAAGCCAGTGCAGCAGACACGACAAAACCGATCACACTGAAACGCAACGCTGTTTTGGATTTCATCGCTAATATCCTTTGTCTAAGTTAATTAAATTGAAAATAAACGATGCACTTGCTCTCGCCGAAGCGGAGCATCTTCCCTCACAGCGCAACAGCTCATGGTGCTTATCTATCGCTCGTACCCGACAGTAGCCCCTGCTCGCACCCTCCCGTGCTCGCTACCAAACTAGCGTAACGATAAGAACGGCATGCTACAGACCGCGTTGACTGAAGTTCCAAAGCGACGCGGATTGATTCAGGCACGGGTTAATCGGTTCATTAAAGAGCGGCGCGGGCAACCTTACGCATACCTTTCAAGGTTCGTTTTGGATCGAATATGGGCCGCATATCCATCAGTTGACGAATCGCAGCGCCACACTATTGTCATTCGGCGCGTGCAGACACGCCCATCATGGATATGATTCCACCATAGCCGACGGACAGGTGTGTCATGGAACTGACAATGGGCTCCAAAGCATCCCGCTACTCAAGGCGGGGGGACGTCGCCTGGACTACGCTTTTGATCTTAAAGGCCGCTTTCGGCCGCAACCAGCGTTGGCCATCGTCATACGCATGCTGTCAGAAAAAAGGGATGGCTGGGGCATGGCCTATTGGTTTGCCTCCCCCAATACGTGGCTTGGTGGCGCACGTCCGCAAGATATGTTGGCCGACGATCCTGCGGGAGTGATCGCTGCTGCCCAAGTTGAGGCGATTGGTGTTATGCACGGCTAGCCAAGATAGCGATCGAGCGTATAGGGCTCGAAACATTTGGGCATTTCATGCGCCAGTGTCAGGAGCTGTTTCAGAAAGTAAGTGGTCTCTCTCAAGTCGCCATTACTGTAGATGGAGTGCTTGTGATAACCGAAGTTCGTTATGGTCCTTGCCTGAGGACCGGTGTATCGCTGCATGTTTTCGTCACCGAAGGAAATGCCAATGCTGTAAAACTCGCGATTTAGTACGCAAATGCCATGAAGATCCGACCGCGAAACACTCGTGGTGATTAAGTCTCCGCTATCATCATCGTTTAAGCTTCTGTAGGCGATCAGCGCTTTACGAGCATTCTTTACCTCCTTTTCATCTGTTTTTTCTAATGCATTACAAAGCACTTGTCCCAAGCGCGCTCGCTTATTTTCGATGTGCTCCAGCTGGGCTTGAAGTCGCTCACCCTCCGGCCCAATGGAATTGTTGGTCCTAGTCATAGGTTCTAGGTTGGAATTAAAAGCGAACACATACGCAGGTATCGGAAAACACCATTGACGGTATTCAATCAAATACTTGTCGTCGGACTTAGCGTCGTAGAAAGGGATGGCATGGGGCAGCTTGCAAACGCTATACGCATTTAGTACAGACGAGCGCAGCTCTTTGGCCGTCAGTTCACTCTTCACTTCAATGACGGCAATGACACACTCCCACGGGAAAACGCCAACGTCGCTACCACTGGCGAGCGCAGGAGGAAGCTTCCCTACGTTGTAGAGGACCACGTCGACCTGGTTCGAGCGCATGCCAAGGTGATTGATGATTTCGCCAGATCCGATGCCAACGTTGGGCGGAAGAAAGGGCCTTAGAAATCGCTTGATAAGAACTTCGCGAACGTATCCACGCGATCCATTGTGGGTAAATACGTTAATGAGGCGGTCGGACTCGGCCTTCATGCCTGCCAGCTGTGCAGAGACTAGATTGACCCATTGGCTTGACGTCATCGGAAGCTCCTTATCGTGTTGGCATGCTTACATATACCGTCTTTGTCCGAGAACAAGCAGGGCGATGGCTTGATATGCATCCAGTCACCTCGTCGTTGGTTCGGCTCAAGATAACGCGGGCTCGGCCATGCCGAGCCCGCGTCACGATCTCAACCGCGCTTACGGCGCGTTTTAATCAAGAGACGAACATCCACACACCGTCCGAAATAAAGAACGGCACACCGGTAAAATTCTCGGCGACGACGGTCACTGAAAAAAACAAAGCGCAACGGATGACCACCAAGGTATCGAGCGTTAGTCTCGACCGGCGAGTGCACCGTGACCGCCGCAGTGGTTTGCCAATCCCCTCAACATGTTCAAAATGCGTAAACCTTTCTGCGTATTGGGGCAGCGGATGTAGACGCGAATAGCAGTTTTGTCTTTCATCGATGGATCCTTATGTAAAGAAAGAAATGCCGACGGCAGATGCCGCGGGCTCATTTCTTTACAAGGACGGAAAACAGCATTTTCTGTCCGAAAATTGAGTGCTTTCTCGACAAAATTTTCCCGCGGCCTTCTTTTTAACATAGCAAAGCCGGCCCCCAGATCAGTCTTCGCCCGGCATCAAGGGGGCCATCACTCCGCCATCGTCACCGAGGTCACTCTTAGGCCCTTGAGTCTCGGTACCAAGTGCCGATAACTCCCGAACTTAAGGAGGAAAAGCAATGACCCATCACTCCAGTCGTCACGATCACGCCAATAATGCAGAGCATCGGGAAGAGGAAGCGCGTCAACAATCGGAGAAGCGTTGGGCCGACTTTCTCAATGCCACGCTAGGCGTCATTGGCTTTCCATTGGGTTTGGCCTGTCTGTCAACGAAGACACCTTCCATCAACGGCGCGTTGTGTTTCGTTTTTGTCCTCGGCATATGGTTCAACAATCGGCGCCTCATGCCGAAGCACTTCCGAGAAGCGTCAAAAGGCAAATTCTGGCTCAGGCTTTGGAGTAACGTGAAGTTCTGGCTTAAAACGACCCCAGCGGTGATGGGCTACGTGTATTTGTTCCTCGTGGCGTTGAGCCACCCGATTTATATCTCTTGCACCACTAAGTATCAGTGTCCAGGCGTCGCCGACTGGATCAAATACTATGTAGGCACTCCGTAACCCGCTTCCGATCCACAACGAGGCGATCACCGACCTGCGTCCACTGGAAGGTCGTGACAGCATCCTACGAGGCAATCATCAACCACACGGGCAACTTCGATCATGATCAAGTCCGACGCATTGGGAAAGCTGGGAGAGCAGAAATTCGGAAGCTGGTGCGCGGAGGCAGACCTTACGTTCAACAAATCCGAATGGGATCGCGCCGGCTGGGACTTCATCTTGGATTTTGACATGACCCCTGCGCAGGGGATGACGCTGGACCAGCGTCCGGGTGCGCATGCATGTCGGATCCAGGTCAAAACGGTTGGCCATAACAAGAAGGCAGTGCGTCTGCGCTTGGACATGGCTGAGCGTCTCGCCAAGGATCCAGGGCCCTCGTTTGTTGTAGGCCTTCGAATGGATGAAACCCATCAGGTGGTCGCCCTGCACGTCCTGCCAATGTTGGACGATCGGCTTGCAGCGATCTTAAAGCGGTTGAGGGAAGCGAGCCTTAAGGACGGCGGTCCGCTCTCGAAGAAAAAAATCACGCTCCCGCTGACACCGGCAACCCAGATCGACATATCCGGATGCGCCATGAAGTCGAAGTTCCTGGAACATGTTGGCCCCGACCTCCACACCTACATTCAGCGCAAGCAAGCGCAGCTGAAAACATTGGGGTTCGAGGAGCGCCCGATCGGTAGCACATTCACGCTTGCCCCGGAGCTCCAGGCAGACTTTGAAAAGATGTTTCTGGGGCACGAGGGTCACGTGGCGGTTAGTGGCATGGAGGTCACCGAAACCCGGTTCGGGTTGAGCAAAGTGACGTCGGCCGCGCAACCTGCCGTGATCTCCCTGAAAGCGCATCCCTTCGATGCTTGCACAGTCACCGTTCGACCGCAGGCCGGACCGCCACTGGTCTTTAGTGGTGACTTCTACCTCATGCCGCCTGGCTTTGAGCAAAAGATGCGGGTTCAGTTGAAGCTCTTCGACCTCGTGAGGACAGCCGCAAACCCCCATCAACTGAATCTTTTCTTCGATTTATCCAACAAGCGGGCTTGGCCAAACGAATGGCTGACATTTTGGTCGGCCATCAAAGCCTTTACGCAACGCGAAACGCTGATTGAGGTGGTAGGCCGAACGAAGCCCATTAACGATGAGCTGAGGCCCGTGGGCTTGGCAGAGGGCTTCGACACCGCCGCAGTGGAGCGGGCATGTGCCACGAGCGCAATGCTCGACCGAATTGCACAACGCGCGGCCTGGCCAACTACGGCCGAGTTGTCGTGGCAACACATCCAAGCTTACGCGCGTTGGTTCGATCTCATCGATAAACTCGTCTCGGGTAAGCTGACTTCTCGGGTTTATTCGGTGAAGTCCAATGTAAAGCCGACCTCGTCCGACTCACGTCCTGCGGCATTTATTTGCCATGTCCCCATGGGGGATCACATTTTGGTATGCGGCGCGACCGCCGACATCAGCTACAAGTCGCTCGATGGCAGGCTCGAATGCACGCTCAAGCATATTCATGTAAAGCAATCGGCCGTAGTTGCCTCCGACAGAGGACTGGACTCCTTTGTCGAGCGCCTCAAGCGACGTGAAAACCTCACGGATCAATTCATCTTTGGTGAAAGTGCCGAGTCACCGCCGCAGCCCGGTGACTAGCGTCACTCGATGAGCCCGATTTAGTCGTCGGCGTCCAAATTGATCATAGGCGGGAAGTGCTTACGATCCAGGGGGCAGTCCAATTTCGTAGCCGAACTGTCTGGAACCGCTGGTGCACGATCCTCGGCTCGAACGGCTACGCCAGTCGCGATATGCGGACTCAAGCGGAGATCGAGCGCTGCATCGAGATCGCTCATGCCGCGCCCGGCGCGTACGTTGAAGAGATTTACCTCGTGCAGATAGCGCTAGGAGAGGGTTCGGTTCCGACTGAGGTGAGAGAGCGGTTTGCGGAATCGCTCGAACGACTGCGTAATCTGGCCGTCAAGCTGCGATTGAACGCGGTGGCTTGAGAAGGTAGGGGGGGCGCACAGTGAAGTGGAAGCAGTATCAGGAAGACGTTGCCGAGCTCCTCCGATCGCTGGGCTTCACTGCGACCGTGGAGGCTAAGCTGAGCGGTGCCCGGGGCGTGCACAAGATCGATGTGCATGCCACGCAGACTGCTTACGGTTTTCCCATTACTTGGATCGTGGAGTGCAAGTACTGGAACAAGGCGGTACCCAAGGAAAAGGTCCTGGTGCTCGGCCAAATCGCTGCGGATATCGGCGCCGATCGGGGCTTTCTCCTCTCTGAATCCGGCTTCCAATCGGGCACTGTCTTGGCGTCGCAAAACACTAATGTAACCCTCACCAGCCTGCCTGACCTACGCGAGAACACGCAGGCCGAACTGACGCGGATCGTGTTAGTGCAAATCGCCCAACGCGCTTATGTGCTGGAGAAAATCGCTCAGCGCCATTTCCACCCAGGTATTTATCGGCGGGCAGATGGTCTAGGCACACGGCTTCTGGAGTTGCTGGCTCGACTATTCACTCTAAAGACCATCGCGTTGCCCAATGCGCAGGCCGGCGACTTCCCCGTACATTTGTTCGATGGCGCGTACATTGAAGATCCACCAACGTTCCTTGCCGCAGCCAAGGCTGAGCTGGAGACCATTGCCTACGAGCTTGATGCTTTAGTAGCCGAATCCGCAGAGCCGAGTGAGCAAATCCTAAGGTTGGTGGAGACTTTTATCGCCACCGTTAACGACTTTCTCGAAGCGGCGCAACGCGCACTCTCGGCTTCGTCGACTGAGGAACACGGGCATTGGTGCATGGAAGCGCACGCCCATGCGCCGCATTGGTGACCAAGCCGACGGCCTGAAATTCATGCTGCAACCGAAGGGGCAACAAGCGCTGCGTGTCGTTATGCGGACGCTTATCGATGGCCCCTATCTGCTCGTGACTGATCTATCCACTATGCCGAGCGACTGGGTGAGTGCAGTTCACCAAGTCGCTAAGGCCCTGGATGAGCTTAAGAGCCAAGTTCTCGCTACGCGCGAGGATACGAAACCGGCACCGGCCTCCGGCGGCGAATCCGTTTAACCCCTATCCGATCGCACCCAAGATTTATTGCAACGCGATGCCGATATCGCTGTGCGCATGGTGCAACCCACTCAAGATGCTCTGGTGGCACGCAAGATCGGGGCGATCGAACTGGGCCTGTATGCACATCCGGATTATCTGCGTACGCATTCCGCGCCCACCGACATCGCCACGCTTGGCGATCACGATTTGATTGGATTCGATCGCGAAAACGCCTATATCCGCCGTGTGCTCAGCACCGGCCTACCGATCCGACGATCCATGTTTGCACTACGCACGGATAGCAGCATTGCGCAGCTTGCGGCGCTTCGCGCAGGCTTCGGCATTGGCTTCTGCCACCGAGGCCTTGCCGTTCGCGAACCACGGCTCACACGCGTACTACCCGCGATGAAGCTGGAGCTCGAGACCTGGGTGGTGATGCACGAAGACATGCGCAGCAACCGCGCCTGCCGTACCGTGTTCGATGGCTTGGCTGAGGGCCTGACGGCGTATATCGAAGGCGCTGCTAGCAGCTAAAGGATGTGCGACGACCCGGAGGGATTCGCATCAATTATCTAAGTTAATGTATTTACGTTATTAGTTTAGAACACGTACTCAATCACGCCCCCATAAATGCCCCCAAGCTTTATGGATTCACATGGACAGCATCCGCACTGCTCGGGTGCGTGATTTCACTTGACTCAATCGCCAAGGGCGCTCATTGCAGCCAACCTGCCACGCTCTGCTTCCATCTTCATCGAGCAAGATAAAACTTACGCAAGCTGGAAGCGTCCGTTTCGGGTGGCGCAGTCAACTGATCCAGACACGTTGACACGGCGCTGACACGGCGCGGTTTACGTTCTTAGCCTGGAGCCGCCGCCGGCGGCCATTAGCCCTAACCGGGCTTACTGTGCAAAGAAGGGGTCCAGAATGAACAAGAAAATGTTGATGGTTTCCCTGCTGGTGTTTGGCCTGGGAACAGGCGCTTCCGCGATGGCGAGTATGCCGGGCGGCGCGCCAAGCACCGCGACAAGCATCACGCCAAGCATCACGCCGCAAATGGCGCAGTGCATCGCAGAATGCGAGGGCAGCGGTGGCAAACCGGCTGTGTGTTGGGCCGAATGTGTGACGGGGAAATAATGCTCGACTGAGCACTATCCACATCGCGAATTAAGAAACGGTCGAGACACCTATTCAGTGCAAAACGCCAGCCACCTACCACCTTAGTCACAGCAACTGATCGGCAGTGGCAGCGAGACTGACTACGGCTGGCGACCGCGCTGCCCATCATTGCCAGCTCGTTACCCATCTACGACGCCGAGCCATCATCACCAGCAGAGCTGATGATGATGGCTCGGTGGGCCGAGAAGTGGAGTCCCAGCCAGAAGCGGACACCGCCGCGATGACTCACGAAGCAGTGAAGGTGTTTGTGGAAAAGGGGCGCCAAAGCATTCTTGAAGTGGGCGTCCAAGCCCTCATCGGGCCAGGTAGAAATCCATGGGGATAAGCTCAACGGCCCATCCGCCTTCTTCGCCCAACGTGGCGGCCGGGTGCATGGATGCGATGCGCAGCGCCTCGTCACGGCTGTCCGCCTCGATGATGAACAGGCCGCCCACCACTTCCTTCGACTCGGTGTAAGGCCCGTCGCTGACGTGCGTCTTGCCGCTGCGCGGGCGAAGCGTCCTCCA
>JBARCX010000412.1:0-4319 GCA_049794535.1 Rhodanobacter sp. | reverse complement strand
TTTCTTTGGGCCAACAAAGAAAGGTGACTCGGCCACCGGCAGGTGGTCGAAACGCCCGCTGCGTAAGCGACCCACTAGCGATATCGCTCAAAGGTCGCGACCACGCCACGGGGGCCCTGCCTACGCAAGGGCGACGAGCAAAGCGATATCGCGATTGCTAACTCCTCGCCCCATCTTCACTTGAGAAAGAGAACGACACCGAAAACACCCGCTGACAAGCGACATCCATCACCGACTCGTGGACAATCCTGAGTTTGAGCGAACGCGAGCCCCAACACCGGTGACAACCCCTCACGATCCGCCCACCAAGACATCAACGCCCCCAGACCCGATCAACCCTGGTCTGATGGTCATCCACGGCAATCGCCTGGAAGATCTGCGTGACCTGCTTGCCGCCTGGCTCGCGCGCGCGCCACTGCGTCCGTTGGAAGACGAGTTGATGCTGGTGCAAAGTAACGGCATCGCGCAGTGGTTGAAAATGGCGTTGGCTCGTCCTGCTGACGCCGGTGGGTTGGGTATCAGTGCCGCGATCGATATGCAGCTGCCGGGCCGTTTTCTATGGGCCGCGTATCGCGCGGTATTGGGGCGCGAAGCCGTGCCGCCAACGTCGCCGTTCGACAAGTCGCGACTGACCTGGCGATTGATGCGACTACTGCCTTCACATCTGGACGATGTGGATTTCGCACCACTACGGAGCTTTCTGGGTGCGGGCGCAACCCATCCTGCGGATTCATACGCCCCCGATCCCATCCGACAGTTCCAGTTGTCGGCACAGATCGCCGACCTGTTCGATCAATACCAGGTGTATCGCGCCGATTGGCTGGATGACTGGGAGCATGGCCGCGACGTGCTGCGTGATGATTTGCGTGGACTTACGTCGCCACTGGCTACACCGCAGCGCTGGCAGGCGAAGTTGTGGCGGTTGCTGTTGGAAGACATCGGCATCGAGCAACGGCACAACCATCGCGCCGCCGTGCATCACGCGTTCGTCGAACGTTTGCAGAGCATGACGGATCGGCCTGCCGCACTACCTCGGCGCATTGTCGTGTTCGGCATCTCTTCGCTGCCACAACAAACGCTGGAAGCACTCGCTGCGGTCGGTCGCTTCTGCCAGGTGCTGTTGTTGGTAGCCAATCCTTGTCGGCACTACTGGGCCGATATCGTTGAAGATCGTGAACTGCTCAAGGCAGCGCAACGTCGTCACGTGGGCAAACCGGGCTTGCCGGCTGAGCCACGCTACGAAGATCTGCATATGCATGCAAATCCACTGCTGGCTGCCTGGGGCAAACAGGGGCGTGACTACATTCGCCTGCTCGATGTATTTGATCGGCCTGATGGTTATCGCACGCAATTCGCCGCGTGGGATCGCAGTATCGATCTGTTCGAGGATGTCGGTGAGGACACGCTGTTGCATCAAGTGCAGCAAGCCATTCTCGATCTCGAGCCGCTGCCCGACAACGAAGCGCAACATCGGTCGCTCGCGCTCAGCGACACTTCATTGCGCTTCCACGTAACGCACAACCCGCAGCGTGAAGTGGAAGTTCTGCACGACCAGCTTCTGGCGATGTTCGAGCAGGCCGAGCGCGATGGAAAACCCTTAGCGCCACGCGATGTCATGGTGATGGTGCCGGACATCCAGACCTACGCGCCGCATGTACAAGCCGTATTCGGTCGATTGCCGCAGGACGATCCGCGCTTCCTACCGTATAGCGTCGCAGATCAACCGGGCCGCGGTGCCGCGCCGTTGCTGGTGGCGCTGGAGCATTTGCTGCACCTGCCCGAATCACGCTTCGCCGTCAGCGAGATTCTCGACCTGCTCGACGTACCCGCTTTGCGCAAACGCTTCGGCTTTGATGAAGACGGATTGCCCGTGCTGCGCCGCTGGATCGAAGGTGCCGGCATTCGCTGGGGCTTGAACGGTGCGCAGAAAGAAAGCCTCGACTTACCGCCACTGGAGCAAAACAGCTGGCGCTTCGGTCTGCGCCGCATGCTGCTTGGCTACGCCCTGGGCGATGGCGCATCACTCGATGGCATCGCGCCGTATGCCGAAGTAGGTGGCCTCGATGCCGCGCTACTTGGCCCACTCAGCTCGCTGCTGGAAAAGCTGGAGCATTACTGGTCGTTGTTCGCTACATCGGCCACACCGTTGGAATGGAATGAGCGTTTACGCGCCCTGCTCACCGATTGCTTCGATGCCACCGACGATGACGCCGACGCCAATCGTCTCGACCGCCTCGACCATGCACTGGAAGCCTGGCAACAAGCGTGCGATGAAGCGGGCTTTGCGCAGCCTATCCCGCTCGACATCGTGCGCGAACATTGGCTACAGGCGGTTGATGAGAGTCATCTCTCGCAGCGTTTCATGGGCGGCGCGGTGAGCTTCGGCACCTTGATGCCGATGCGCGCCATTCCGTTTCGCGTGGTCTGCCTGCTGGGCATGAACGATGGCGACTATCCGCGCCGACAGACGCCACCGGACTTCGACCTGATGGCGCAACCCGGCCAACATCGCCCCGGTGACCGCTCGCGTCGCGATGATGATCGCTACCTGTTTCTCGAAGCCCTGCTATCTGCACGCGATGCGCTGCATGTCAGCTGGGTCGGCCGTAATGCTCGTGATAACAGCGAGCTGCCGCCGTCGGTATTGGTCGGCCAACTACGCGATTACCTCGCCGCGGGTTGGCAGCGTAATGATCACGATGTCGGCGATAGCGATGCGGGTGAACATCTGCTTGCTGCGTTGACGACGGAATACCCGCTGCAACCCTTCAGCCGTCGCTACTTCGACGCGCAAGGCGACTCGCGCGTATTTACCTATGCCGATGAATGGCAGCGCGCGCATCGCATGACCTCAGCAATCGATACGACACCACTGCTGCCGTGGCAACCGGAAGCCGCACTCAGCCTGGGTCAGCTGCAACGGTTTTTAAATCGTCCGGTGGAAATGTTTTTCAGCGAAAGGCTGAAAGTGCATTTCCCGACCAGCGATGAAGCCAACGAAGACGATGAGCCGTTTGCACTCGATGGTTTGCAGAACTACAGCGCAACACATGCGCTGCTGCAAACGGCACTCGCGGACAGTGCAAACACACAACCCACCTTGCTCACGCAAGCCGCGCAGCGGCTACGCGAACAAGGTGCGATGCCACCGGGTGGTTTCGGCACACTGGCATTGGAAACGGTCACCGCCGATGTGCAACAAGTCATCGTGGCATGGCAGGCCGCATGTGCGCACTGGACGCGACCCGCGGATATCCGCGAGGTACGCCACGAGGCGCATGGCCTCACCATCGAAGACTGGCTGGGCGATCTGCGTCACGACGAACTCGATGGGTATGTGCGACTGCTCCCCATGGCCTCTCGCCTACGCAAGAACGCTACCCTGCGCTACGACAAACTCTTATCTGCCTGGGCGGTGCATCTGCTGGCCAACGCCAATGGGCTTGCATTGACCACACACGTTTTTGCTACCGACACCGCACTTGCCCTGCCCGCCATCGATCAAACGACAGCCGTGGCGCGGCTTGACGACATACTCGCTGCACTTTGCCGCGGCATGCAGATGCCATTGCCGATGGCGCGCAAGACAGCTTTCGCATGGTTGCTCGGCGACGCTGACGAAAAGGTGGCTACTAAAAAGATCAGTACCTACACCCTCGCCAGTCGCTGCTACGACGGCAGCGAGGGGGACTGGGGTGCCCTGGGTGAAGTCGCCGAGGATGCCTGCCTCGCGCGTACCTGGCCGGATTTCGCCCAACTGCACGCGGCCGGCTTTGAAGACTGGCTGCACCTGTATCGCCCGCTGCTAGAAGCCGTGTCGATGACGGAGGGCGACGCATGAGTACCAGCGCGCCGCTCAATCCATTACGCCTGCCGCTAACAAGCATTCAGTTGATCGAAGCCAGCGCAGGCACCGGTAAGACCTGGACTATCGCAGCGCTGTACCTGCGACTGGTGCTTGGCCACGGTGGTGATGCATCGCGCTTGCCCGCGCAAATTCTAGTGATGACCTTCACCCGTGCTGCCACTGCCGAATTGCGCGAACGTATTCGCGAACGGTTGGCGGAAGCCGCCGGTGCCTTTCGTGGACATGGCGTGCCCGATGATTTTCTACGCACGCTGATCGACGACTATCCCGATGCCGATGCGCGTGCCCGTGCGGCACGGCAGCTTGAGCTCGCCGCGCAATGGATGGACGAGGCCGCCGTGCACACCATCCACGGCTGGTGCCAACGGATGCTCGGTCAACATGCGTTCGACAGCGGCCAGGCACCTGCGCAAAACGGCATGAGCGACGAAGATGAGTTGCTCGCCGAAGC
>JBARCX010000411.1:0-4621 GCA_049794535.1 Rhodanobacter sp. | reverse complement strand
GGGTTGCGTAGACGGTCAGCAAGCCGGGACCCGACACGATCTGTTCAAACGCCACGTAGCCACCATTCGGCGCCAGGTACGCGAGAATCTCACGCTCGCGAACCGAATTCGGTGCGAAATCCATCTGGCCAGCTTCCGACGTCAACACGAAGCCGCCGGCAGGACCAGGAACGTACGCCGCCGCGCCAAGGCCAGTGCCCGGTCCGATCACTAAAGTCGTGCCACGGGAATGCGTATCCGGCCCGCAAAGATGGTGGGCGTCTTCGGCCAGAGAGCTATCGAGCGCGTATGCCAGCGCCTCGAAGTCGTTGAGTAGGGCAACCTCGTCCAAGCCCAACGCGTGGCGCAACTGCGTCAGGTGGATGGGCCAGGCAAGGTTGTCGTTCACGACCTCGTTGCCCATGACTTGACCCGCGCAAGCGAGCACGCAGTGCTTCACCGGGACTCGCACATCGGCATCGACAAAGGCTTGCAATAGTTCCGACAGCATCGAGAACTCCGCGCAAGCGAATACACGGTAGGCGAGCGTTTCGATCCCGCGGGTTCCATCGTGCGAGGCGCGCATCAGCGCAACACGCGCATGCGTGCCGCCAATATCGGCTGCCAAAAACGGCATCGCCGCTATCCCCGTTACTCGGTCCGAATGGTCAATTGCCACGTCCAGCGCACCCCTCGCTGTGGAACTGTTATCAGCGTGTAACGTAATTGACACCGGTGTCAAGCCGTAGCGCAACATGCGCGAAAAAGGCCCAAGGGCACAGCCGGTGCGGGGTGCTGACTCAGATGTGGGAGGGCATCGACGGTCCGCGCTGGCTACGGCTAGAGCGATCGGCGATTTCTCGAGCGGTTGTCTGATTTTCTATCTGAAATCATTGGTGAGCGATTAGTGGTCGCGATTCGCCATTGCTAACAGCCTGCAGTAATTTCAGCTTTCGCTCCATTGGAGTGCGCGCGTCGCATATCAACTCGATATGGGCCCTGATCCAGTTATCGACCGTTCGACGTTTCCCCGATTTTGAGTGGCAAGGTGATTTGAGATGGTTATCACGGGTGGGGCGACACAGATGTCCGCTTCACCCCTCGCAAGTCCCGCTTGCCACATATAAAGCGCCCGTGGCTGAGGGCGCGGCTACACTCGGGCATGATGAACATGCCATCCCGCCTACCTGCGACAGGCGTCCACACCGACTACGACGCGACGTTTCCTCCAAAGACGTTGGCCACGTTGTGGACGTTATGGGCGGTGTTCTGGCTGCTCATGATCTGCGTCTCCATCGAGGATGAGCTCCTTAATCCGCTTATCCGATGGTGGGAGCCAGTCCTGTGGGAGGGGAGTTCGGCACTGATCGCGACTGGATGGATGTGGCTTGCCGTTCGGGTTCACGGGCGTTATGCGCCGTATCTGGACAAACCCTTGATCTGGTTTGGTGGCTACCTGCGATGGTTGCCACTGATCATCATCACGTGGATTACGGTGGTTTACCCGATACGAGAGGGCGTCTACGCCGCCGTGGGCCGTACCTACGAGCATCGGAGTTGGGGCTTCGCCTTGGTGTACGAGGGCGTCAAACTAACGATTTTTACGGGACTATGGCTCGGGGTGCTGTTTGGCATCGATTCTTATGGGCAGTGGCAACTCCAATGGCGCCGTTTGTTGCAAACGCAGAAAGCGCTGGCCGAAGCACAACTTGCACAGCTGCAGGGGCAGCTGCGGCCGCATTTCCTGTTCAATGCACTCAATACCGTCTCAGCCCTGATGCATACGGACGTGGCACGAGCCGACCGCTTGGTTGCGGCGCTCGGAGATCTGCTGCGTATCAGTCTTCGGACCATTGAGGATGAGATGACGCCGCTCGCTGAAGAACTCCGCACGCTTGAGCTATATGCGGACATCATGCACGAGCGGTTTAGGGATCGCGTAACGTTGAGCTGGCAGACCGATCAAGCGCTTCTCGACATCCCCGTCCCAGCGTTATTGCTGCAACCCTTACTTGAGAATGCGTTCAAACACGGCGTCGAGCGCACGGTGATGCCCGTACACATCCATATCAGTGCCCAGCGAGAAAGCAGCTCGCTGGAAATCAGCGTCAGCAACTCGGGCTCCATGCTGACGCCGGAGCATCGCGACGGCGTCGGATTCCGTAACTGCCGTGAGCGGCTGGGTATCATCTACGGTAATGCGGCCTCCCTGTTGGTTCGCAACGAGGGCAGTGGCGTTGCCGCACGCGTCTTGATACCACTGACGGATGCCATTCAATGATCCGCGTCGTGATCGCCGACGACGAGGCGCCGGCTCGCGAGAAACTCGAGCGCTGGCTGTCGGAGCAACCGGACATGGCGGTCGTCGGATCGGCCGAGGATGGACTATCCGCGTCGCAGTGCATCGAACGATTCCGCCCGGAGGTGGCCTTTCTGGATGTCCAGATGCCGACCTTGTCGGGACTCCAGGTCGCGGCACAACTTGAGCCATCGAGCGCTCCGCTGATCGTGTTCGTGACCGCATTTGACGAACATGCCGTGAAGGCGTTCGACCTCAATGCGGTCGACTATCTGCTCAAGCCTTACGACCAGGATCGTTTAGCGCACACCGTGCAGCGTGTCAGGGAGCGGCTGCACACCCATCAGTCCGGTGCTGCAGCGGTAGCGATTGGACGCGCACGGACGCCTTCCTGCGAGCGCTTGCTCGTACCGGATGGCGAACGGCTACAGCTGATCGATGTGGCATCCGTCGAATGGCTCGAAGCCGACGACAACTACGTCCACGTGCACACGGCGACACGCACCTACCTGCTGCGCAGGACACTCCAGGACCTGCTGTCCCAGCTGGGCGAGCAGCGCTTCATGCGGATACACCGGTCGACAGCGGTGAACCTCAGTTGCATCGGATCACTCACGCCCCTGTTCAAGGGCGACTACGAAATCCACCTGCACAACGGCCGCATTCTCCGGCTCAGCCGACGGTATCGCGACGCGTTATTCGCCCGGATGGGCCAGTAACGTCCGCCTCGCCACGCCGACGTCTCCATTCACCCCAAATCTACTGTCAGCTGGCTGCCGATGGACCAAGCTCCTGCTTGTCGCCGAGTGCTTATCGCCGGGATTAGGAGACTTGAATCAAGCCTCCTATCGACGAATGCATTTGCGGGCAAAGTGAAACTTGATGGCTATTGCCAGCGTCCGGCGGTGCGCGCCTTGCTGTACCTGCGTGCGGTGATGTGAAGCGTGTGAGTTATCCGAACTCTTACTTGCAGAAGCGGAAGTGAATTAAGGGGAAAGGAATGTTCGGCTACTACGTTGACCTTGCCTTGCGTAGCCTCCGGCGCAACAAGGCGCTCACCGCGCTGATGGTGCTGGCTATTGCGCTGGGCATCGGCGCCAGCATGACCACGCTGACCGTGCTGCATGTGTTGTCGGGTGATCCGTTGCCAGGGCGCAGCAGCACGTTGTACGCGCCGCAGCTCGATCCACGCGATATGGGTGACTACCAATCCCAGGGCGAGCCGCCGGATCAGGTCAGCTGGGTTGACGGTATGAACCTGTTGCAGGCGAAGCGAGCGGATCGCCAGGCGCTGATGACAGGTGGCTCGGTGGCTATCCAGTCAGCGCAGTCCGCGCTCGATGCATTTTACGAGGCTGCGCGCTACACCACGGCCGATTTCTTTCCCATGTTCGGCGTGCCGTTCCAGTATGGCCATGCCTGGGGAGCGTCCGAGGATGCAGCCAGCGCGGCGGTGGTGGTGATCAGCAGCAAGCTCAATGACAAGCTGTTCGGTGGTCACGACAGCACCGGGCGCATGCTGCGCGTGGAGGGTCATGCCCTGCGCATCATCGGCGTGCTGGGCGACTGGCGGCCGAGTCCTCATTTCTATGACCTCAACGTGAAGAACTACGGCGGGGGTGAAGGCGTCTACCTGCCGTTGTCCACCTCGCAGGACCTGCATCTGGCGCATCTCGGCAGTGCCGACTGCTGGGGTAGTGGCGGTGCCGACGCCACTCCTGCAGCGCCTTGCGTGTGGCTGCAGTTCTGGGTGCAACTGGACACGCCGACCCAGGCCGCCGCGTACCTGCAGTTTCTGATCCATTACTCGCAGGAGCAAAAGTCGCTGGGCCGCTTTCTGCGTCCGCCCAACGTGCGTCTGCGCAACCTGATGCAGTGGCTGGACTACGAGCGGGTCGTGCCCGGCGATGTGCAGCTGCAGACCTGGCTGGCGCTGGGTTTTCTGCTGGTGTGTCTGGTCAATACGGTAGGCCTGATGCTGGCCAAGTTTCTGCGCCGCTCCGCCGAACTGGGTGTGCGCCGTGCGTTGGGCGCATCGCGGCATGCGCTGTTTATGCAGTTGCTGGTGGAGTCGGGTGTGATCGGTCTTGCAGGTGGGTTTGGCGGCCTGCTGCTGGCGTATCTCGGCCTGTGGCTGGTGCGTCGACAGCCGGCGGATTACGCCTCGCTGGCGCATCTGGATGGCCCGATGTTGTTGATGACGCTCGTGTTGGCGGTGGGTGCCAGCCTGTTGGCCGGTGCGCTGCCGGCCTGGCGTGCCTGTCGTATCGCCCCCGGCCTGCAACTGAAGAGCAACTGAGATGAATATCCGACCGATTCTCTCTACTTTGCGCCGGCACAAGA
>JBARCX010000410.1:0-1893 GCA_049794535.1 Rhodanobacter sp. | reverse complement strand
GTGACCGATCCGGAAGCGAAGCGCAAGATCATCGGCGCGGAATTCGTCGAAGTGTTCCAGACCGAAGCCAACAAGCTGACCGATGCGAAGTGGCTTGCGCAAGGCACGATCTATCCGGACGTGATCGAATCGGCCGGCAAGGGTAAGAAGGCCACGCAGACCATCAAGAGCCATCACAACGTGGGCGGCCTGCCTGAGACGCTGAATCTGAAGCTGCTCGAGCCGCTGCGCGAACTGTTCAAGGATGAAGTGCGCGAACTCGGCGTGAAGCTCGGTTTGCCGCCGGCGATGGTGTATCGCCACCCGTTCCCGGGCCCGGGTCTGGGCGTGCGGATTCTTGGCGAAGTGCGCCGCGATTTCGCCGACCTGCTGCGTCGCGCGGACGCGATTTTCATCGAGACGCTGCGCACCTTTATCGACAAGGAGAGCGGCAAGTCCTGGTATGACTTGACGAGCCAGGCGTTTGCGGTGTTCCTGCCGGTGAAGAGCGTCGGCGTGATGGGTGATGGCCGGACTTATGAGTACGTCGTTGCGCTGCGCGCTGTGCAGACGCTGGACTTCATGACCGCGCATTGGGCACATCTGCCGCACGAGTTGCTGGGGCATGTGTCGAACCGGATCATTAATGAAGTGCGCGGGATTAACCGGGTGGTTTATGACATCTCGGGGAAGCCGCCGGCGACGATTGAGTGGGAGTGAGGAAGTAAAGACTCCCAACCAGCTACTTACATTTCGCTCGGATATTGCCCGATATGCCGTGATTTGTAAGGCTTAATTCAAATGAGGCATTTAGCCATTTGAATTGCGCCATCGAAGTTTGCGCCACGAAAGGTTGGTTAAACGGGGGGGCGTCGTCCGCTTATCCGCCGGGGCTCGATACTGCACCGGCAATACGATTTTCGTGCGACGTTGTTTTTCAGCCTGGGACGCTATCTTGCGAGCGGATCTTGGGCATCTGGAGATCTCGTGGTTGGTGACGGTGCATGATCGTCCTAACCACGGGAATTCGATAGGTTGTGCACGAAGCTTGCACTTCGAACTTCAAGCTCGAAACAACGCAGTACAAGGTTGTCGGCCGTGACGGAGTTTCATGTCACGATATATCCCCGGCCCCATTCCCTTTCTTCATGATTATCGCAATCAACGGGCGGTGAGCGGAGATGGCGATCGCCCGCTACGGCTACAGGGTCCTTGTTAGCTTGGCGCGGAGAAGCAGCTGATTGCACGAGTGTGCCGTGCGGCTAGGTTTTCGACTGTGGAACGGACGCGGCATCGGCAGGCTGTGGGGAAACACTCTCGGCGAATCCGGCCGCTGGCTCGCTTGCGGGGGATGATGGCCAGGAGCCGGGTCGCGGGCCTCACTCTCAGCGTTGTACGATTGATCGCGTCGGGACGTTCCACGACGTCGAGGCTTTGGCGCTTGTGGCGGGTGCGAGGAACATAGGTTCTACACGGTCTACCCGCAGCAAAACAGGCCCGTGAGGCCCATTCGGCGGATCGTGAGCCGCTGACGGATTCGGTGTCAGGCGTGTACCGCACTGCCAGGACGAGTACGGCCTTTTGAACTCGCGCTGCCAGCGCGTTTCGCGACCGGCCGTGCTTTCTTTGCCACTACGGCCTTCGTCGCGGTTTTGGCTTTTGCGGCCGCCTTTGGCACTGCTTTGGTCTTTGCCAGCGTGAGGTGCAACCCCATCGCGACGATCACCTTCATGATCGTCGCGAACTCGGCATTTCCTTTGTTGGAGAGCGCGCGGTACAACGCTTCACGCGCGATACCCGACTCGCGTGCGAGTGCCGTCATACCACGTGCCTTGGCAACGTCACCAAGTGCTGCCTGAATCTCAACCGGATCCCCGCCTTCAAACGCTTGGGCGAGATACAGCCGGTAGTCGT
>JBARCX010000409.1:0-10178 GCA_049794535.1 Rhodanobacter sp. | reverse complement strand
ATGTCACCGCTACCCTGACCACCGAGGCACAGGCACGCGAAGAGCAGCAGCAAGCACCGAACATGATCTTCGTACAGCCTGCGGATGCTATCCAGCGCCTGCCTGACGTCAATGCGGGCGAAGCGGCGCGCCGTCTGCCCGGCGTATCGCTGGAAACCGACACTGGCGAAGGCCGCTTCGTGAATATCCGTGGCCTCGACGCGGATCTCAACAGCACGACATTCGATGGTGTGCGGCTGATGCCGAGCAATGTCTCGACGCCTACCGGCGGTGGCCGCGCCGTCGCCTTCGATTCGATTCCAGCCGGGTTGGTCGGCTCCATGACCGTGACCAACACCAACCTGCCGGAGCAGGATGCCGAGGCGCTTGGTGGCACCATCGAGATCACCTCGAAAACGATGCCGAAGGGTCGCGACGAATTTCTGGATGCACAAATCGGTACGGGTTACGAAAACCTGCGCGATACGCCGATCAAGGATTACCAGCTGACCAGCGGCCTACGCTTTGGTCCCAGCGATGGTTACAAGCCTTTCAGCATTATCGGCACCGTCAACTATTACCAGGATCGTCGCGGCATCGACGACCTGGAGTTGGGGTATGTCGATCAGCAGGGTTCTGGCGTGCCCGACAAGGCGCTCGGTGATCTGAATCAGCGTTACTACGACTATCAGCGCACGCGTCACGGCTACGGTGCCGAATTCGACTACCAGCCCGATGACGACAACAAATGGTATGCGCGCTATTACGACGCCGGTTACACCGAGTCGAAGAACGTGCAGAAGCTGTATCTCGAATTTGCCGGTGCGCCCGTGGCCGATCCGGGGAATCCGAACGGCTTTGTCGACGACGCCAACTATAAAAAGGAATCGACGTTAGAAAAGGAAATGATCGATTCGCGCGTGGCCATGCTGGGTGGTAAGAACAACTTCGGCAGCTGGCGCATGGATTACAACGTTGCGCTATCGATCGGTTCGTACAACAAGCCATTCGATTACGGCACAACGTTCAAAGACAAATCACCGGACCCGGCGAACCCCGATGGGTCCAATCAGTCGATCGTTGCCTACGACAACATCAGCAACCCGAACTACCCGACGTATTCGATCCTGCAAGGCCAAGATCCGGCCAATCCGGCGGGATACAAGCTGAGTGATTTCAGCAACGGGACCGAGCATGATCACGATCAGGAATACAGCGCGGGCGACAACGTCACCATTCCGACGGAATTCTTCACGCAAAACGATGGCGAGTACATCAAGTTCGGCATCAATGCGCGCCTTCGCGCACGTAACAACAGCCAGGACAATTTCGATTACGCCCCGCCGGCCATACCGTTGACGCAGGTGACCACGGGCCAGCCTGTGACCTATTACGACAATCACTACAACAACGGCTACAGCATCAACACGCAGTCCATCGTCAATCAGTTCAACGCGAACCCGGGCCAGTTCGTGGAAGACGTACCTGACGATTTCCTGGCCAACCTGCAGGCCTACGGCCACGACAGCGAGAACATCTATGCAGGGTACGGCGAGTATGAATTTCAGCCGGCCGACAAGTTGAGCGTACTGGCGGGTGTGCGTTACGAGAAGACCAAAGCCGAGTACGAGGGCCTGAACATCGCCACCAACAATGGCTCGCTGGTGAGCTATTCGCCGAATATCATCAATCGGAATTACGGCAACTTCTTTCCGACCGTGCAGGCCCGCTATGCCTTCGATACGGACCTGATCGCCCGTGCGGTCTACTCCAAGACGATTGCGCGCCCCGGCTTTCAGCAGGTCACGCCATCGACCCAGGTCGATGATGCCAATGACATCGTCACCGAGGGCAACCCGACGCTGAAGCCGACCTACAGCAACAACTTCGACCTGTCGCTGGAGTATTACCTGCCCGAAGGTGGCCTGGCCTATGCGGGGCTGTTCGACAAACAACTGACCAACTACATCGTGCAGACCGGCACTATCCAGACCATCACCAATCCCGTGGGCGATCTGGATGTGTTCTCAAGCGGTACCCAGGTGACGTTCAGCAGCTTCGAAAATATTTCCTCCGCGTTTGCGCGTGGTGTACAGCTGGTCTATGTGGATCGCTTCCGTTGGCTTCCCGGCGTGCTGAGCGGGCTGGGTGTGAACACCAACTTCACTTATGTCGATTCGCGCATTCAGATCCATCCAGGTGTGTACGCGTTGCTGCCATCGACATCGCGTGACACAGCCAACCTTGCGCTGACCTACGACTACATGAGCTGGCGTTTCGATCTGGGCGCTTATTACGAGAGCCGTAATCTGTTCACGGTAGGCGGTCCGCTTTACACCAATGCGGATGGAACACCATCGAGTGTCTATGCCGATCAGTATTCATCGGCACGCACGTCACTCGACTTCGGTGCCAGCTATGCCATCAACGAGACGATTTCGTTGTACTTCGGCGCAAAGAACCTGACCAATACCAAGTTACGGTTCACCGAAACCGCCGCCAATGATCGACCGATCCAGCGCGAGTTCTACGACCAGACCTTTACGGCTGGCATCCGCATTCATCTGTGATGAATAACGGATAGAGCGCACTCCTTCACTGTGTCATTGCGTGGATGCCTGAATCCACGCAGTGGACCCGAAATAACCGCATGGCAAGGCCATCAGGCCTGCATGCGCGTACATCACATCAGAACATTGTTGAAAGGAATGCCTACATGAAACGAATCGTGTTTACGGCCCTGGGTGCATTGGCTGTTTCGGCCGCATGCGCAGCGGCTGCATCATCGACGGGGTATGCGGTGCTGCAACGGTATGCACTGGGCGGTACCGGTAAATGGGATTACCTGACCATGGATGCCACGACGCAGCGGCTTTACATCGCTCGCGCAAATCGCGTGATGGTGATGAACATGCAAACCGGAAAACTGATCGGTGAAGTATCCGGCGTCAACGGTGCACATCGCGTGGTGATTGTGCCGGGTCAGCATCATGGCTACGTCACGAGTGGCCATGCAGACAGCGTGATGCCGTTCGATCTGGCTACGCTCAAGCCACTGCCGGGGATTGCCCTGAGCGGCAAGGGCCCCGACGGCATGCTGTACGACAAAGCGACAGCGCGCTTGTGGGCATTCAATGGTCACAGCAACAGTGCAAGCATGATTGATCCGGTATCGGAAAAAGAAACGGGTTCCGTGGCGTTGCCAGGTAAACCCGAGTTCGCCGTGACTGACGACGCAGGGCATATCTACGTCAACCTCGAGGACAAATCGCAAATCGCCGAGATCGACGCACGCGCTGGCAAGGTCATCGCTACATGGTCGCTCGCGCCGTGCGAAGGCCCAACGGGACTGGCGATCGATGTGCCGCACCAACGTCTGTTCTCTGCATGCGCGAACCAACAGCTGGTGGTGCTCGATGCGGGTGATGGTCATCACGTGGCCACGCTGGCTATCGGTAGCGATCCGGATGCGGCGGGCTACGACGCGGGCACGGGTGACGTATTCAGCTCCAATGCCGATGGCACATTGACCGTGATCCACCAAGCCGATGCCGATCACTATGCGGTGGTTGCGAATGTAGCCACAGCCAAGGATGCGCGGACGTTGGCCGTGGATACGGAAACACATCGAGTTTTCCTGGCCGCGCCAGATGTTGCCGCTGCCGGACAGACGCCGGCACAGGGGACGTTTGGCGTGCTGGTGGTTGGCAAGCATTGACCTGAGCCAGGCAACTGACCTTGGCAAGACTTGGAGATTGGTGATGATGAATACCGCATGGCGTATATCCGGCCGCACATTCTTTTTTCTGCTTCTTTCGCTGATCGGAATGTCAGGCACAGCCGTGGCTGCCGATGCGCAGGATGCAGGCGATCTGCGGCTGGTGATCGTGTTGAGTCGTCACGGTGTGCGCTCGCCAACCGCCGAACCTGGCGCGCTGGATGCTTTTTCGAGCAAGCCATGGCCGACGTGGACGGTGCAGCCGGGCTACCTCACGCCACACGGCAAGCAACTCATGGTGATGATGGGTGGCTGGTATCGGGCGTATTACGCACATGCCGGCTTGGTACCGGCCAGTGGATGCATGGAGCGAGCCTCCATCGATGTCACCGCCGATGACGAGGAGCGGACATTGGAATCAGCGCATGGCTTGATGGATGGATTCAATCCGCATTGCACGATGGAGATTCGCTCTGCACCCAAGCAAGGCCCGAATGCCCTGTTCTCGCATGGCTTTACTGATGTCAGCGATGCCGATCGGAACGAGGCCGTAGCGGCCGTGTTGGGGCGCATCGGTGGCGATCCGCACCGGCTGGCCCTGGCCCATGCCGGGCTGTTGACGCAAATGCAGGCGGTTCTGTTCGGCTGTCAAACCAATGAATGCACCCCGGCGCAGGCAGCTGACAAGAAAAAGCTTCTGGATCAGGATTCATCGGTCACGGCAGGACATGGCGATGGGTTGGTGAGCATCAAGTCGCCGTTGCATAACGCATCCACGTTCGCGGAGAACTTCTTCCTCGAATATGTCGAAGGGATGCCGATGTCGGATGTGGCATGGGGGCGTATTTCATCGCTGCAGCTCGGACAATTGCTGGCTTTGCATGCGGCCTATAGCGACATCAACCTGCGCACGCCGGTGATTGCCCGGGCCTACGCTGGTCATCTCGCCACGCGGATACTTGCGACGCTCCAACAAGGTGCCGGGCAGACAGCCGCTGCGGGGGCTATCGGGCCATCGCAGGAGAAAATTGTCTTCCTGGTGGGGCACGACACGAACATCGAGACGTTGGCCGGGTTGCTTAACTTGCATTGGATGCTTTCGGAACAACCGGTGGATCCCACGTCCACGGGGGGCGCATTGGTTTTCGAACTGCGTCAAAGCAAGGGCGCGGGTCGTTACCGTGTGCGTGCTTACTACGTCAGTCAGAGCATGGAGCAGATGCGCGAGAGTGCAGCCCTGAGTCTGGAGCATCCACCGGAGGTGGCGCCGATTTTCATTCCAGGTTGTAGCCAGGCTACGGCAGGTTACGACTGCCCGCTCGACCGGTTTACCCAGCTTGTGAAACAAGCCGTCGATGCATCGGCCATAGCGAAGGGCGCCGAGGGACAGTAAAGCTAGCGTTACTACCTTCACTTCATGCATTACGCGCACGGGTATACGCTTTGCGGGTGTGCTTTGAGGAGCCCTGCCATGCGCTTGCTGTCACTGCTGTTGATTCTTTGGGTCGCACCGGCTTTCGCCGCACCCCAGCTCGACAAACTCACGTTGCCGAAAGGTTTCCATATCGCGGTGTATTCGGACCAGGTGCCAAATGCACGCGAGATCGCGCTGGGTGCGAAAGGAACGGTGTTCGTGGGTTCGATGGATGCCGGTAAGGTCTACGCGCTCACCGATACCAAGGGCGATGGTCATGCGGATCGAGTGCGTGTGATTGCCAGCGGACTGGAGATGCCGGTGGGTGTCGCATTCCACGACGGTGATCTCTACATCTCCGCGGTGAGTCGTATCGTGGTGCTGCGCGATATCGAGAATCATCTGGATGATCCACCGAAGCCTGAGGTGATCGACGATCACCTACCTACAGCAACGCATCACGGGTGGCGCTTCATCGCGTTTGGCCCGGATAACAAGTTGTACGTACCGATTGGGGCGCCGTGTAATGTCTGCGATGAGGGCAAGGCGTACGCCAAGATCACCCGCATGAATGCGGATGGCAGCGGTATCGAGGATGTGGCGTATGGCATCCGCAACACCGTGGGTTTCGATTGGCGACCCGACTCACACGCGTTGTGGTTCACCGACAACGGCCGCGACATGATGGGCGATGACATGCCCAGTGATAAGTTGAACAAACTTTCACGCATTGGCGAACACTTTGGCTTTCCGTACTGCCACCAGGGCGACACACTCGATCCTGAGTTCGGCAAGGGACACGCCTGCAAGGACTACACACCACCGGTGCTGAAGCTCGGCGCGCATGTAGCTTCGTTAGGTATGCGTTTCTACGACGGAAATCAGTTTCCGGCCAGTTACAAGGGCGCCATCATCATTGCCGAGCATGGTTCATGGAATCGCTCGAAAAAATCCGGTTATCGGGTGATGACGGTGCGCTTGAAGGGCGACAAAGTGGTGTCTTACGAGCCGCTGATTACGGGTTTTGAACAGAACGAAAGCGCATGGGGCCGCCCGGTCGATGTGCAGCCGTTGCCGGATGGCAGCCTATTGGTGAGCGATGATCTGGCGGGTGTGGTGTATCGCGTAACGTATGGGACATAGCGCGCGCTCGCTGTGTTTGGAATGGCACGATTCGATGCCTTCTCAGGCAGATAGTGGAGTTCAGGTAGTAAAGTTCAGGATATTTGAACCTTAAGGAGAGCCCATGCAACTGCGCAGCGACAACTTCAAAGATGGCCAGCCGATGCCGACCACCATCGCATTCGGCAAACGCGCTGAACCGTTTGCGTTGTCCGACAACAAGAGCCCGCACCTGGCATGGAAAGATGCGCCTCCTGGCACGCGCTCCTTCGTGCTCACCTGCATCGACACCGATGTGCCCAGCCGTGGTGATGATGTGAATCAAGCGGGCCGCGTCGTACCGGCTGATCTGCCGCGCGTGGAATTTGTGCACTGGCTGATGGCAAACATCCCCGCCGAGTGTGGCGAATTGGGCGAAGGTGCTTGCGGTGAGGGCATCGTTGCGCGCGGTAAGCATGAGCCATCCGGTCCGCCAGGCAGCGTGCAGGGCATCAACGACTTTACGGGCTGGTTTGCTGGTGATGCCGACATGGGCGGCGATTATCTTGGTTATGACGGCCCCTGCCCGCCGTGGAACGATGCCTTGTTGCATCACTATCACTTTCGCGTTCATGCGCTGGATGTGGCGCACCTTGCATTGCGCAAGGGCTTCACAGTGACGGAGTTGAACGCCGCCATGGCAGATCGTGTGCTGGCCACAGCAGAGCTGATGGGCACATACAGTCTCAATCCAGCGGTGTCCGCGTAACTGAGTCGTTCACGTTGAGCCGCTGTGCCGCATGGTTCGCACAGCAGCTCGACTGATGCTTGTTGGCTCATATGACAAATGTCGGCGGCACGTGCACGGCATGAGCTTTTGCCTTCACGCCCACGACGCATGCGTTATGCGTGAATGAGTCCAGGCGCTCGTGAAGTTCAGCGAGTGCCCGTGACTCAGGAACCGCTCATGCTTCACTACACTTTGATCTTTCTGATCATCGCTATCATCGCGGCGCTGCTCGGTTTTACCGGTATGGCCGGCACAGCAGCCCTGTTTGCGAAGATTCTGTTCGTTATCTTCCTCGTACTCGCGTTGATCGCGTTTGTCCGTCGTACCAGTTGATTGCATCGGCTGCTACGTCGACAACTGTTATATCGACAATCATGCGGGTTGAGATGCATGCTGAATGGCGTGCCGTGTTGTTGCGCGCCTTAGAGCCTGTTCAATGTCTCCACGTGGCCCGCGCCGGAATCTGTTTGCGCGCAGGTTTGAGGAACTGACGAGGGTCAACGTCGGTACACAACCGAGTGATGACGCAGGCCTGGGTGCAAACAGATCCGGCCCCGCATTCAATTAGGATGGGGTTGCTCCTGATTGGCCGCCATGCGGTAGCGCGCGGCTTGACCTGACAGCCAGTCGGGCGCTGCACCACGCACTACCACCTGGCAGCCAATCAGGAGCAACGCGGGCTACGTGGAGACATTAAACAGGCTCTTCAGCTACAACCCGCTAAAGTGAACCTCCCACGACATGGAGAACGCCATGAACAAGCAAGTCGAAGCGCACGATACCGATGCCAGCCATCGTATTGAGGAAAATGCCGAACGCATTAAGCAAGCCACCTCAAGCGCAGTCGCCAGCACCAAGGATGCGGTAGGGCGTGCGGCTGATCAGGTGGAAGAAAGCTTGCACCGCGCCACCGACAAAGCTGCTGGTGCTGCCAGTCGCGCCACCGAGAAAGCGGCGGATGTGAGTGAGCGCGGTCGTGCAGCGTATGACGAGACGATGGATCGTGCCGATGAGTGGATGGAACAGGTACGCGACTACGTACGTGAGAAGCCAGTGCAGGCGGTAGCCATTGCGCTAGGTGCGGGCTGGCTGCTCGGCCGGATCCTGCGTCGTTAATACGTTAAAACAGGCTTTGGGGGCCGGGAATGCACGACTCAGTGCGTGACGATGAAGCCGGCCCGCCGCCGTCATCCGGCGAACCGCCAGCAGCTCCGTCGGGCCTGCTCGCCGAGCTGGGTCAGCTCGGCCATGCGGTTCGTAAGCTGTTCGGTGCCCAGTTGCAGCTGGTGGCAGCAGAGCTGGGGCTGGCACGCAGTGCGGTGTCATGGATGTTGGTGGCAGGCCTCGCCGCCACCGTGGCTGGTGTAGGGTTCGCCCTTACCCTGCTCGGCCTGCTCGGCGTGCTGCTGGCGACATGGTTCCATTCGTGGATCTGGTCATTGCTGGTGCTGGCGCTGCTGCAGGGGCTGTTCCTGCTTGGCGCGATCCTGCTGTTCCGTCGCTGCATGCACTGGATGAGCCTGCCCGCCACGCGAGGTGAATGGAGTGCGATGATGCGCGATACCCTGAACAAGGCCGAGCAGCAGGTCGAGGCCGACGAAGGGGAGGGGCGGACATGAGCATCTTCAAACAAGTGGACCGGGTGCGGGTAGCACAGGCACGCGTGGCGTCGCATCGTGCGGAAATGGCGACACCCGCCGCGGCATTGCTGGCGCGTGGTCATCGTCATCCGTTGACCACGCTGGGCGCGGCCGCCGGTGCCGGCTTCGTGCTGGGCAATCTCAATGTGCATCCGTTGCGGATACCGGGCCTGGGTGGCCTGCTTCGCGGCGGTCTGGCTGAAGCCGTGGCACAAGGTGCGCGGCTGATTGCCGAACTGGGCGTGGGTGTTGGCGATGCGGGCGACAGCGACGCATCATGAGTACATCCGAACAGCCTGAGTCACCGATCGGTAGTGCGATCGGTGCGGTTTCCGTGCCTGAGCATGCCGTGCCCGACATGTCGCCTGATAGCAAGCACGCGCCGCACCACGTGATGCACGGTTTGCGTAAAGCAGACGGTGTTCGAAAGCATCTACGCAGCATTCGCGTAGTGCTCAACGCGATGCTGCTGCTGGCGCTGCTCTATACCGCCACGATCACGCGCGAGTTGCTGATTCCGTTGGTGCTTGCAGCCTTTCTAGGGCTGGCGCTGAATCCGGTGGTCGCTTTTGGTGCCCGTCACAAGGTGCCGCGTTGGCTGGGTGCGAGCGCATTGATGATCACGTTATGCACGGGCATCGGTGTCGGTATCGGTGCGCTAGCGCAACCGGCGGTAGGCTGGCTTCACAGCGCACCGACGGCAATCCGTAGCTTTATCCCCAAGTTGGAACAAATCACACGGCCGCTCGATGTGGCTAATCGCGCCACGCAGTCCCTGGTCAACGGTCATGCGGCGCGTGCGCCGTTGCCGCAACCGGCGGATGTGGCGATCAGTGCATGGGACGTCGTGTCGAATGCACCGAAGGTGTTGGCCGCCGTACTTACCGTTGTGTTACTGGTGTTCTTCTTTCTGATCTACGGCGACCTGTTGCTGCGCCGGCTGGTGGAGATCGCACCGGACTTTCGTTACAAGCGCCATGCAGTATCGGTGGTGCGCAGCATCCAGCATGAGGTGTCGCGCTACATCCTCACCACCGCCCTGATCAACTTCACGCTGGGTACGTTCACTGCGGCGATGCTGTGGGCGCTGCAGGTGCCTGACCCACTGCTGTGGGGTGCCGTGGCGATGTTCGCGAACTTCATCCCCTACGTGGGCGCGATCGTCACCACCACCGTGTTGTTGTTGGTGGGGTTGGTCCATTTCGAAGAATTCACGCATGCGCTGCTGCCCGCGCTGTGCTTCGCTGGCCTGACGGCATTCGAGGGCAACTTGATCACGCCGATGATCCTCGGCCGGCGTATGCGCATCAGCCCCATCGCGATCCTGATCTGGCTGCTGGTGTGGGGTTGGCTATGGGGCGTGCCAGGTGCACTGCTGGCGGTGCCGATGCTGACCAGCACCAAGCTGATTACGGAGCATTTGCGCGGTTGGGAATGGTTCGCACATATGGTGCAACGCTAAAGCCTGGGTAGGTTGGCGGTGAGCGTATGCGAACCCCAACATCAACCTATCCGCACGTTGGGGTTCGCATACGC
>JBARCX010000408.1:0-19008 GCA_049794535.1 Rhodanobacter sp. | reverse complement strand
GTGCAGGCCCGTGAGATTGGCCGCTCCTTGCAAGGGCTTGGGGGTGTCTTCGGAAGCGTGTACGAGTGCCATGGAGCCCATGACAGCGGTCAGCATGGCCACAGAGAGCAGGATGCGGAAACGTTTCATGTCAGGATCCTTTTCAAGGTGAGATCAGACAAGGGAGGCAACTGAGAGTCGAAGCAATGAGGTCGTGTTTACTGAGTCCGCTTGAAATCCGAAATCCAATTTGTTTCCCATGTCTTTCCACCATCGGGTGAAAAGGCCTGCTCCCAATGTGCCGATGTAGGCGTGATGTGCGACCAGGTAAGCCGTACTTTGATCGGTTTTCCCCTGAGCATTTCATCGGAATAGAAAGCGCCGACGCCGTTGACGGTCATGAAACGGCCTATGACGGGTGGGTCGAGCGTGCCGAACGGGTCGCGTCCATCGAGCCACCAGATAGCCCATTGCCCGGTTTTCTGGTTATACGAGCGCAGCCCGACGCCACGATAGGCGCCACCCGGTATGTTGAACCAGTTATCGCTCACGTTGCCAAAGCCATCCATCAGCTTGTGCACGCTTAGCGTTCCGTCGAACTCTGCCCAGTCATGGCTGTTGACCAGGCGATCTTTCAATTTTCGATGATGAACTTGCCAATTACCGACAAGAAAATCGAAGTCGTGTAGGCCGGTGAGGTTAGCGGTGCCTTGCATGGGCTTGGGAGTATCTTCGGAAGCCGACGCGGGAACCGTAAAGCTCATGACAACAGCGAAGGCGGCAACGACGAGCGCGGTACTGAAACGTTTCATGCGAAGGCCTCATTCATTTAAGTCGTTACAAAGGCGTAGCGGGAAGGGCGATTCGTCTTAATCGATCCGTGTGAAATCCGTGATCCAATTCGTCTCCCATGTCTTTCCGCCATCCGCTGAAAAAGCCTGCTCCCAGTGCGCTGATGTGCGCGTGATGTGCGACCAGATGAATCGCACGCGGACCGGTTTTCCCCTGAGCGTATCGTCGGCATAGAAGGTACCTACACCGTTCACGAAGCGACCTTTGACGGGCGGGTCGAGGTTGCCGAATGGGTCGCGTCCGTCGAGCCACCAAATGGCCCACTGCCCGGTTTTCGGGTCGTATGAGCGCAGTGTGGCTCCGCGATAAACGCCCCCCGGCACGTTGAACACGTTGTCGTCTTCGTTGGCCCAGCCATCCATCAATGTGTGGAAGCTGCATGTGCCATCGAACTCCATCCAGTCATGGCTACCGGTCAGGCGCTCCGCCAATTTACGGTGGTGGGCATGCCATTCGCCGACACGCAGATCGAAGTCGTGCAGGCCAGTGAGGTTCGGGGCCCCTTGCGTGGGCCGGGGCGTATCTTCGGAGGCGTACGTAGGGGCGATGTAGCCCAAGACAGCGACGGCTAAAACGGTAACAAGCGAGACGTGGAAGCTGTTCATGTCGTGCACCTATGCAGTTTGCCCAGTTGCCGGCGACATCATTACGCGCTAAATATGTCACCTGATGTCATGTATTTTTGGATAGGTCAAAAATGCTGGCGAGCCGCCTATTGTCGATTTTGATGCTCCTGCAAACGCGCGGACGCATGAGTGCGCGCGAATTGGCGGCAGAATTCGAAGTGGGCGTGCGTACGATCCATCGCGATATTGATCAACTCAGTGCAGCCGGCATTCCCGTTTATGCCGATCGCGGGCGCGGTGGTGGTTTCCGCTTGCAGGACGGCTATCGCACCATGCTTACCGGCCTCAATCAGTCCGAGGCGGAAACACTTTTTCTCGCCGGCCTTCCAGGGCCTGCCGCTCAGCTCGGTCTGGCTGATGTGCTTTCTACCGCGCGGCTGAAGTTACTCGCCGCGCTTCCGGCCAACATACAGCCAGGGGCCGAACGTATCGCGGCACGTTTTCATTTGGATACTGGCGCCTGGTTTCACAGCGTCGATCAACTGCCATCATTACCCGTCATTGCGCATGCGGTTTGGGGCGAGCGCATGCTGAAGCTGCACTATCGCCCCGCCGGCGAAAAGGACACGCGCCTTCGCAAGCTGGCCCCCCTGGGCCTCGTACTCAAGAGTGGTATCTGGTACGTCGTGGCGCAGAATGGAAAATCCATCTGCACCTATCGCGCGGCAAACATTCAGGACGCCGAATTGTGTGACGAGGTATTCACGCGGCCCAAGCATTTCGATCTCGCAGCGCATTGGGAAAAGAGCGTGCGTGATTACGAAGAGGCTGTTTATCACGAGCACGCTGATGTGCGGATTTCGCCCCAAGGCATGCAGCGACTCTCGTTGCTTGGCCCCTATGTCACGCGCGCTGCTACGAAAACCGCAGGCAAGCCCGATCGAAAAGGCTGGGTACGCTGTAGGCTTCCGATCGAATCCTTCGACTTTGGCATTCGCGAATTGATGCGACTGGGTGATGAGGTGATTGTGGTCGGCCCACCAGCCTTGCGCACGCAATTGGCTCAAACGGCGAGCCGGATTGCTGAGCTTCATGGCGCCACGCCTTTGAAGCGAGTGCGCTGAGTCGTGATGCGCCTTCCTTCTTCTTCCGGTGACGATACAAGCGCTATGAGTGCAGCACCTCGTGCCGGGCAGACGCGCTCATTCGTCACCATCCTCTTACTCGAACTCTGGGAGCGATTCGGTTATTACGGCATGGCCGGACTGCTGGTGCTTTTCATGGTCCAGAAGTTCGGCATCGACGATGCCCGCGTCAACCTCATGTGGGGCGCTTTCACCGCCTTGGCATTTGCCACGCCAGCCATCGGCGGCTGGGTGGGGGACAAGGTGCTGGGTGCAAAGCGAACCATGACATTTGGCGCATTCACGCTCGCACTCGGCTATCTGCTGCTCGCGTCATCAGGCGATAGCTTGCATGGTGTGTACATCGCACTGGGAACGATTGTCGTCGGCAATGGATTGTTCAAGGCCAACGCAGCGAACATCGTGCGGCGTATTTACGAAAGCGAAGACGCAAAGATCGACAGCGCGTTTACGCTGTACTACATGGCGAACAACATCGCGGGCATGGTATCGGTGCTGCTCATGCCATGGATCAAGGATCACTGGGGCTGGCATGTGGCATTCGCCACCAGCTGTGTTGGCATGGTGCTTGGCTTAATGGGCTACTTTGCGATGATGCGCACGCTCGCAGATGCGGGTTCGCCACCTGATGCACAGCCGTTGCATTGGGACCGTCTGGCCATGGTGCTCGGTGGAAGTGTTGTGTCGCTGTTCGTCGTTGCGTTTGTCATGCAACACAGTGATATCGCAATTTCCGGTGTCTATGCCGGCGGCATGGCGACGCTCGGTATCTTCGGATACATGATCGCGAATGGCACAAAATCGGAGCGTGCTGGATTGATCGCTGCGCTTATCCTTGTCGCGGAAGCCCTGTTGTTCTACATCTTCTACCAGCAGGTGGCGACATCGCTGACGCTATTCGCGCTGCGCAACGTGGATTGGAATCAGACGTTATACGGCCAGCATCTTTTCACCTGGTCACCCGCGCAATACCCGGCACTGAACGCGATATGGATCCTGTTGCTTTCGCCGCCGCTTGCCTGGATATATCACCACCTTGGTAAGCGAGGCCTAGACCTGTCGGTGGCTGCCAAGTTTGCGATCGGCTTCGCCGCGGTGGCCGTCGCCTTTTTCATTTTCGGCATGAGCAAGCACGGAGCCGTGAATGGAAAAGTATCGTCATGGTTCATGATCGCCGGGTATGGCGTCTACTCACTCGGCGAGCTGTTGATTGCGGCGCTTGGTCTCGCCATGATCTCGCGTTACGTGCCCGCGCGCATGAGTGGCTTCATGATGGGGGCCTTCTTCGTGGCGGCTGGCATTGCAGAGTTTCTTGGCAGCGTCATCGCGAGCTCCGCCAGCATTCCCGAGCATAACGCTGATCCACTCGTCAGCCTCGCGATCTACACGAGGCTCTTCAATCAGCTTGGGTTGCTTGCGATAGGCGGCATGGTGCTCGCCATACTCCTGCTACCCCTCATGCGTCGGCTATCAGCGCTACATGTGGCATCCAAGGCGTGAACCAGGAGGGGCTTATTCGTCCTCTGATTCGTCTTCGTCCAGATCCGAATCAGGCGCAACGTAGTTCGGATCTTCCGAATCACGCGCGTGGCGGATGGCGTTGCGCAAACGCAATCCCAGCCGCTGAACATTCAATATGACCTTGTCGGAATGAACCGTTTCAACGGTTGAGAGCGGCACCACGAAGTCGCCAGCGTTCTCGATATAGATGACTAGCTCGGGGAGGCCGTGGCGTATCTGGCGAACCGAGCCAATCCCTTCATCGCCATCGGCGAGGAAGACCATGAATCCTTCTCTGATCTGGTCCTGCATGATTCGGCCACCTTCGGTAGGCCTTCACGTAGGGAAGGCTGCCGTGTGAATGATCGTCAGAGACACAAAGCCCAGAAACATAAGCCTGGAACCATGATGAGCATACACCTCGTTTCAACGTGGTGAAGGCGAGAAAGGTAATGGATTAAGTGGCGCATAACTCGTTCTCAAGATCATGTATTTATTGGGTTTCATGGGGTAATTCAGGCTTCTTCAGAGTGTTTCAGAGCAGGTTTCAGGACTTCCTTGGCGGCGCATGGGCAGAGTCATCTCACGTTTGTCCATCGAGCCGGTCAGATGCCGGCGCCAGCCCCAGGAGTTCGCCCCATGATGCGTTGTACCGTTCTTGCCGCCGCGCTTGCTCTCGTGTCCGCTCCGCTCCTTGCTACCACTTACACCCTGGAATCGCGCCACACGGAAGGCGTCATTCGCTGGAACCATTTGGGCTTCTCAAACCCAACGGCCCAGTTCAGCCAGGTCGAAGGTACGCTGGAATTCGATCCGGCCGATCCAACCAAGTCGTCGGTGATGGCCACGATCCGGCTAGCCAATATGAGCAGCGGGGTACCCGATCTCGATGACGATTTTCGATCGACCGACTTTTTCGACACCGCCAAATTCCCCGTCGCAACGTTCAAGAGCACGATGGTCGAGAAGGGCGCTGCACCTGGTGAACTCATGGTCATGGGCGATCTCAGTCTGCATGGTGTGACCAAGCCCGTCACACTCGATGTCACACTCAACAAGATCGGTACAAACATCAGAACCCATTTGCCGTCGATTGGCTTCGAAGCAAGCACTACGCTTAAGCGATCCGACTTCGGCTTGGGTATGTATGTGCCACAGGTCAGCGACGAAGTAAGCATTCACTTAACCATCCAGGCCGATGAGGCGAAGGCATACGCCGCACACCTGAAAGCAGATGCGGCGGCCGCGGCGGCAGATGCCAAAAAAGAAGCGGACGATGCCGCACGGGCTGCGATGAAGAAGTAGTGTCGCCTCTCGCTCGTCATTCCGGCGTAGGCTCACTAGTGCTCGGGAAAAATTTTGAAGAACTGCAAGCGGTTAGCGTTACCTCATATTCCCATCGAGCGATAAACAGTCCCCTCTCCCATTCGGGGAGAGGGCAAGGGTGAGGGGGCAATCTTGCGAAGATGTGTTGCCATGGAAAGCAGGTGTGTAAAAGCACCATGATTTCAGCCTTATCGCGAGGCTGGCCCCTCACCCCAACCCTCTCCCCGGAGGGAGAGGGAGTTGCCGCACGGCTCAAATTTCCCCGGACACTGGTGAGCCTACGCTGGAATGACGAGCAGGGTGGCCATGCTCTTGGACAGCCCTCCAAATGCTGATCGATAAACGAGTAGTAGGTCACTATTCGTTGTCTCTTTGTCACATTCCGATCATAAACTCTGACGCTTAAGGGCGGCACGACTGTTCGATACGAGCTTCTTTCCAGATCAGACAGGAAGGACATGGTGGTCGCGCGCGATGTGTTGGCGCTGGCTGTTTATGCAGGGCTTCTGGTGTACTCAAACGTAGTACACGCAGAGTCAGCGTATTCAGGACTGGCGGATTCAGCGCTGACGGATTCAGGGCTGATGGATTCAGGGGTGGGGACTTCAGGCACACGGCATTCGGATGTCGCCGAGGCTTTTTCGCAGCATCGTCTACTAGCCATGGTGAGTAGTGTTCCGGATGAGCGAGCTAGCTTTGATATTCCTCAACAACCACTGATGGGAGCTTTGCGCGCCTACAGTGAAGCTACTGGCCAAGCCGTGCTGGTTGATGACGCGCTTGCCGCCGGGCTGTATGCGTCGGAAGTGCGCGGGAGCTTCACTCCTGCCGAGGCATTGCGCCTGCTGCTGAAAGGCACCGGCTTGACCGCGCGCTATGCCTCCGTCAATGCCTTTACCTTGATCTCCATGGATAAGGCGAGCTCGCTACCTCGAAGCGAACTGGTTTTCCGTGACGATGTGGACAAGGCTGCCGATGCGATGGCTACCGAGGTAGAGCGTTACGCCAGCGGCATCCAGGCGGCGATCGAAGAGGTGTTGTGTCGATCCGAGCTGACCCGACCCGGTGGGTATCGTCTTGCCATGCAAGTGTGGATCGATACCGCTGGTGCGGTGGAGCGGACCCATTTGCTAGGCAGCACCGGCGTGCAAGCGCGCGACAATGACATTGTCGCGTCGATGCAGCACCTGATGCTAAGCGCACCGCCGCCATCCATGCCGCAACCCATCACGTTGCTGTTGCTGCCAAAGGCCACGGGCAAGGCATTCCAGTGCCATACGCCGTCGGCCTCGCCGCGTTGAGGCCGACGTAATGGAAACGTCGCCCATCTCGTTGCTCGGCATGTTCATCGAGCGTCATCAGGAGCTTCGCCGGCGACTGAGGCGCCGCCTGGGATCGGATGACCTCGTAAACGACGTATTGCAGGAAACCTATCTGCGGGTCGAGCGGATGAGCGATGCCAGCGCTAGCAGCGTGACGCGGAATCCTGCGGGCTATCTCTTTCGCATGGCGCTCAATGTCGCCGCCGACCAGCGACAGGCTGATGCGCGCTTTCTTACCGGGGTGGAGATAGACGATTTGCTGCACATCGCGGACGAGTCGCTTGATCCCGCCCGCATCGTGCATGCGCGGTTGGAAATTGCCTCGCTCGAACGTGCCCTGGAAGAGCTGAGCAGTCGTCAGCGAGAGATCCTGATGGCTGCGCGCGTGGAAGACGTGCCACAGCAGGAAATTGCCCAGCGTTTCGGCATATCGGTGCGTATGGTGGGTAAGGAATTGAAGAAAGCCCTGGAGCATTGTGGTGAACGACTTGATCGACGTGTCGTTCAGCGGTTCGGTCCTGGGGCGGGAAACGAGTCTTAGAGATATGAGTACTGCCGATTCCATCACCGGCCAACAAGGGGTGCTGCGTCGCGAAGCGCAGACATGGCTATTGCGCCTGACCTCCGGGCAGGCAAATACCCATGACGCTGAAGCCTTCCGGCATTGGTGTGGCCTGAGCCAGGAGCACGCCCAGGCCTTTGCGCAGGCACGCTTGCTTTGGCAAAACCTGGGGCCTGCCGTGGAGGCCGTGCAGAAGCGCGAGCAACTCCGCGCGACCCAGTCATCGCCCCTGCGGATGAGTCGCCGCGCCTTTCTGGGTGGTGCTGTTGCCGCGTCGGCCGCGTGCCTGCTATTACGTCCACCGCTCCATTTGTGGCCCTCCTGGTCGGATCTCACAGCGGATTACCGCACCGGCAAAGGCGAGCAGCGACAGGTTGAGCTTGCGTCGGGTGTGGTCGTCGAAATGAATACGCAGACTGCCATCAACGTACGTACCAGGCTGGGCAAGCCGATAGGCATGGATCTGATCACCGGTGAGGTGCAGATCGTGACGGCCGCCAAGCTGGCCGAGCCCTTCGCTGTATTCGCCGCCAGCGGTCGAGTGCTTGCCACGGGGGCGACGCAATGCAATGTGCGCTGTACCGGGCCGGAAGTACAGGTCACCTGCCTGAATGGCCTTACTCAATTGGAATGCCATGGGCGTAGCGTGGCTATCCGTCCTGCGGAACAGATCAGCTACGGGGCACAGGGTGTCGGAACTATCGCCGCCGTAGATACAGACGTCGCCATGGCCTGGCGTCGACGCCTGCTGATTTTCGACAATCAGCCATTGGCAGATGTCGTCGCTGAAATTAATCGCTATCGCCCGGGCGAGCTGATTCTCATGAACGATGCATTGGCAGCGCATCGAGTGCATGCACGCTTCTCGCTCAACCAGCTTGCCGATGTGGCTGTGATGATTCGTGATGCTTTCGGCGCACGGCTGACGACTTTGCCGGGTGGCATTGTTCTGCTGAGCTGAAAAAGCCAGGAACGAGAAGCGAGGAGTGAGAAATGAGTAGGGCTGGCGCTACTCGTTTCTCACTCCTCGCTGCTAATTTGTCGCTCTTACCGTGACAAATCAAATGACACACACTGTGTCAGCACACGCTGCATGCCCCCAAGATCCCTCTCCAAATTAACTATCGCGATATGGTACATGTCGTGAGAGATGTTTGCTCCCTCTCCCCATAGGGGAGAGGGCTGGGGTGAGGGGGCCAAGGCTTGCGATGAACTTCATAAAAGCGACGCTTCGATGAACCCGCTTGGCAAGAGCATCCCCTAACCCTTTCCCCGATGGGGAGAGGGGATTGGAATATCGTGCAACTGAGTTTCGTGGCTAATCAGTTATATGAAAGACATTGCGAAGGTGTGTGACACGGATTATGAAATGTTTATTGCCATTAATAGCAAGAAATTCGATGCTATTTTTAAACTAATAAAAAGTGTCATTTTTAATAGGTTTAATTGGCAATGTGCTTGAAAAGAGATGCGTGTAAATAACCTGGCACGCTCTGTGGTCGTGGTTCAGGGGGCGTTTCAGGCAAAAAACGTTTCAGGTAATACATTGCGCCGCACATAGGGGTACGGCGCATTTCATCTCATGCGTCAGTTGAAGGAGTAGCGCTCATGAATACCGCATCACGTCTTAAGAAGCTTGTTTTGAGCATGTCCGTCGGCCTGTTTTTCGTGGCATCAGCGTCCTATGCCGCGCAATTCAGCTATACCCCCACGGATCTGAAGGTCACGCTGACCACCCGTGCAGGTCAGCAAGATAGCCTGTCGTTTCAGCAAGGCGGCCAGTTGCAAGCCGCGACGGGTAACAGCAACTCTTTCAGCGGTAGCTTCAATACGGCCGATGCTTATGGTCTTACCTATGCGGACCTGACCGACACCGCTTCCACCACCCTTACCAGCACTTCGACCGGTAGCGTGCTGGAGCAGCTCAGCTCGAACGCAAACGGTTATTACCTTTTGAACGGCTTGCTTTCGCTGGCAAGCTATAACGATGCGCTGAGCGTGCAGCTCGGGGCGAACTATGCGGTGACGGATAGTGTTTCGGCCACTGTGTCAGGCAACGGCGTCACCATTCCGGCGGGCACGTATACGGCGGGCACGAAGTTCACCGTATCCGCACCGGTGTCGGTGAAAGTAGGCTCCGCCACCGAAAACGACACGTTCACCGGCAAAATGGTGTTGGGTGAGCTGCGCCCGATCAAGGACAGCTGGGGCAACCTGACCGGTACGCGTTTGATCGAAGTCCATGTCACCGGCACACTGACTGACAGCGCCGGTAATACCTATAAGATCAATCAGGTCTACGGCCAGAACGATCTGAGCGGTGTTACCCCGGATCAAGTGTCTCTTAACTACTCGTTCGTGCAGCTGTAAGTTTCGCGGAATGTGTGGGTGCAAAGAAGCTGCCTCGTTGCAGCTTCTTTGCGTTTCTTGCGAGAGGAAATGGGCAAGTGTCAGCCCTCTCGAAGGTCTTTCCATGCTCGTCGTCCCTGCGCAGGAAGGACAAGCGCGGAGCGCGCAGAACGTCCAGAGGACGGCCCCAAAGGGGGGGAGCGCAGCGAATCACCCCGTGGCGTCATCGTTTGATGGCCGCGTTGTCGCGTGCGGCGGATAAACAACATCGCGATAACGCAACAACCGGGCGACAACGCCACTGGATCCCTGCCTGCGCAGGGATGACGAGCAAGGTAGCCGTTTTCCCCGAACCCCTTTGCTCAGCACAAAAATGCAGGATGAATCCAGGCGAACTGTCTTGTGTCCAGACACATGACACTTTGATGTCATAACACCCTAAAAACCCGTCTTTTCCCCTGAAAAATTAAATTTTCGTGACATGGTTCAGTCGCGAGAAGAGACGTCTGTCTATCTTGGCAAGGAAGTCGTGGACGGGCATGGACGCCCCCTTTATCAAGTATTCGCATCACGCGTGGCGCTGGCCGTTCGCGTGCGGGGACATTTTGACTTGTGCGAACGGACGGCCAAAAGCCGCCGCAATAAGGATACGTGTTGCGTGATCAAGCGAATGAGAAATGGGCCGCACGGAAAGCGTTCACTTCTGCCACAGGGATGTGGCCGAGGGGAGTGTGGAGCAGGGCCTTGGCTGATACGCGTCACGGACCGTGCAGTGCATTGGAATATGTCGCGCTGCGGTCTACGTTATGAAGACACAAGCGATGTGAAGAAAACGCATGCTTCAGTGTCGTGCGTTTCCGTGAAGACGAGTCTGCTGCGTGTTGTGAAGTCGACACCTCACTGTCGTGATTCGGTTATGTGCGGCGAGCTAGCTTCGTTGAGTCGATCAGGAACGTATCGATCCAGGCAACACGTCGATACGTCGACTCATGAACGGGGCGGCGAATGAGCATACGAAATGGATTTGGCGCTCAGGCGCGCCGGAAGCGCCCGTTGGCCGTGCTGGTAGGCCTGGCACTCGCGCTTCCGTTATCCGTACAAGCACAGAACCAGGCAGCGCCTGCACCGGCGGCGGCACCTGCCAATTTTCAGATCAACGAATACCTCGTGCGCGGCAATACGCTGCTCGGCAATCTCGATATCGAGAGTTCGGTTGAACCGTACCTGGGTCCCGGCCGCAGCATGAAGGATGTGCATACCGCGCAAGATGCACTGCAGAAGCTGTATCAATCCAAGGGTTTTCAGTCGGTCGTGGTGGAAGTGCCGCCGCAACAAGTGAAGGACGGCGTGATCGTTCTGCAGGTGGTCGAGAACAGTATCGGCCGCATGCGTGTGCAGGGCGCGAAATACCATTCGCCCCAAGCGATTCGCGATGCCGTGCCGGCGCTTGCCGAAGGCACCGTACCCAACTTCACACAGGTGCAACAACAGCTAGCGGACCTCAATCGCCAGCCAGGCAGGCAGGTGGTTCCGCTGCTGAGCCCAGGCAGCATGCCGCAGACCATGGACGTCACGCTCAAGGTGGATGACACCTATCCCTTGCATGGCAGTGTCGAGGTCAATAACGACCATAGTGCGGATACGCCGGATCTGCGCACTGTCGCGAATGTTCGCTACGACAACTTGTGGCAAATGGGCCAGACGATCTCGGCCTCGTACATCGTGGCGCCGCAAGATCCACGCGCGACGGAAGTGTATGCGCTGTCTTACCTGGCACCGCTGAATTCGGATTGGAGCCTGCTCGGCTCGGCCTACAAGTCCAATAGCAATGCCAACACGCTGGGCGGCACCACCGTACTTGGCAAGGGCAATGCGGTCAGCATGCAAGCGACCAAGACCTTGCCGGTGCTCGGCGACTACACGCAGATGGTATCCATCGGCATCAGTCGCAAACATTTCGACCAGAACATTACGTTGGCTGGGGTAACCACAGAAGCGCCGCTAACGTATTACCCGTTGTCGGCTGCTTACACGGGTCAGCGCATCCGCGATACATCCACCTCCAGCTTCACGCTCACCGGCAACTTTGGCTGGCGTGGTATGGGCAGCGCCAATGCGGCGTTCGACAACCAGCGTTACAACGCGCGCGACAACTTCGCCGACCTGCATCTGGACTTTAACTATGTCCGCAATCTTCCCGAGGGTTTCGCGCTAGCAACACGTGCTAGCGCGCAGGCGACGGACTCTCCGCTGGTTTCCAGCGAACAGTTCGCGGCGGGCGGCATGAGCACCGTGCGCGGTTATCTGTCGGCAGAAGACACGGCTGACAACGGCGCCATCGCATCAGTCGAAATGCGCACGCCATCGATTCATTCATGGCTGGGCTCGTTCGCGGACGACTGGCGCTTCCACGTGTTCGTCGACGGCGCACGACTGATGATGATCGATCCGCTACCCGAACAACACAGCCGCTTCACGCTGCTGAGTACGGGCGTCGGTACGCAGTTCACCATTTTCCATTACTTGAACGGCACGCTGGAATACGCCTACCCGCTGAAAAACGGCGTGGAAACCAAGGCGCATGACGGACACCTGCTGTTCAGCGTCAAGGCCGGGCTCTGACGCGGCGCCGATGCAATAACTACTTCGCACTATCCGGATAGGGGTTCAACGATCATGCGGTATTTCATCTATGTATGCGCACTGTGCCTCATGCTGCTGCCGCGATTGAGCGCCGCCAGCGAGGCTTCGTGGTGGAACGACGACTGGTCGTACCGAAAGCCCATCACGCTGGATACCACCAGCAAGGGTGCCAACATCACGCAGTCGGCAGGACGCATGCCGCTGTTGATCCGCCTGCACCCCGGTAACTTCCAGTTCGATGGCGTGACCAAGACCGGCACGGATCTGCGCTTTATCGGTAGCGATGGCAAAACGCCGTTGAACTACCAGATCGAAAGCTTCGATCCCGTGATGGGCGTGGCGCAGATCTGGCTCGATGTGCCGGAGCTGCCGGCCAACGGTCAGCAGACCGTCTGGATGTACTACGGCAACGCCAAGGCGCCGGGCATGAGTAGTGGCCCTGCCACGTTCGATGCCGATTACACGCTGGTCTATCACTTCGATGAGCAGACCGGCATGCCGCCTACCGATGCCACCGCGTACGGCAACAATGCGCTGAGCGGGGCGGTACGGGTTACGGATGGCGGCATCGCGGGTGGCGCGGCGCGTTTCGATGGTTCGACCGTGCTCACGCTTCCGGCCAGCTCATCGCTAGACGTCAAGGACGGGGGCAGCTTTACCTTCAGTACGTGGATCAAGCTGGATGCACTGCCGACGACGACTACCCTGATCTACGGCCATCGTCAGGACGGCAAGGCGCTGCTGATCGGTATGGATGGCGGTGCACCGTTCGTTGAAGTGAATGGCGGCACCCAGCCGCAACGCAGTGTGGCGGGTCAACCGTTGAAGCCAGGCCAGTGGACTCACCTGGCGGTAACGGCTACTGGCGGTCAGGTGGTGCTTTATGTCGATGGCCGTGCCTATGCCAACCTATCCGCAGCATTGCCCGCACTGAGCGGTAGCGCCACCGTGGGCGGCGACGTGCCGTCGACTGCCGCGTCGATTGCCACCGCAGCTGTGCCCTATGCATCCTTCGTGGGGCAGATGGACGAACTACGCCTTTCGCGCGTGGCACGCCCGGCGACCGTGATCGCTGCCGACGCGATGTCGCAAGGCGCGGAATCGAAGCTCATTGCCTACGGCGAAGACGAAAAGAAATCCGGCTTCGGTTTCGGCTACTTCGGCATCATCGTCAAGTCGGTGACGATAGATGCATGGGTCGTCATCGGGGTATTGATGATCATGGCGCTGGTCTCCTGGCTGGTGATGTGGCAGCGCGGTAGTTACGTTTCACTGGTCATCAATGCCAACGAACGTTTCCTGCATCGCTATCGCGAGCTCGGCGGCAATTTGCTTGGTTTGGCGAGCAATGAGATATCGCCTGCCGTAAAGAAAGACTTGTCGAGTTCGTCGCTGTACCGCCTCTACGAAACCGGTGCCAAAGAAGTGTGGCGTCGTCGCGATACACAGGGCCACCTGGTGATCGCCTCGGAATCCATCAACGCGATTCGCGCGGTGATGGACTCCACCCTGGTACGCGAAAACCAGGCGCTGTCGCGCTCGATGGTGATGCTGACCATCGCCATCTCGGGTGGCCCGTTCCTTGGCCTGCTTGGCACCGTGGTCGGCGTGATGATTACCTTCGCGGCCATCGCTGCGGCAGGCGACGTGAACATCAACGCGATTGCGCCGGGTATTTCCGCCGCCTTGCTCGCGACTGTCGCCGGCCTGTTTGTCGCTATCCCGGCGTTGTTTGGCTACAACTATCTGCTGACGCGCAACAAGTCAGTGACGGCGAACATGCAGGTGTTCGTGGATGAGTTCGTCACCCGCCTGGCCGAGCTGCATCGGCCCATCGATCAATCCACGGTCGAGGGCTGAGTCATGCAAGTCCAAGACGACGACAAGCCCTACGACGACATCAACATCACGCCGATGCTGGATCTGGCGTACGTGCTGCTGGTGATCTTCATCATCATGACCACCGCGGCGGTGCAGGGCGTCAAGGTCAATCTGCCCAAGGCCAGCGCGTCGATCAGCTTGGCCAAACCGCTGACCAAGGCGATCACCATTTCCGATACCGGGCAGATTTTTCTGGATGCGTTCCCGGTCACGACCGCGGAGCTGGAACAGCGACTGCGCCAGCAGAAAGCGCTGACGCCTGATTTCCCGGTCATCGTGAAAGGCGATTCCAACGTGCAGTACCAGAAGGTGATCGACATTCTCGATCTGCTGCGTCGTCTCGATCTCTCGCAAGTCGGTCTCGTGACCGGCAAGCAACCGACGTGAGCCCCCGAGATGTTTGAGCCCGACTACCCGGAACAGACCCGATGGCAGCGATGGCGCGGACGCGTCATCGTCATCGTGGTGTTGTTGGCTGCGGCATGGCTGATCTGGATGTTGGCGAGCGATCAGGTCGGCACGCGCCGATCTGCACCACGCATCGCCACGATCACGCCGTTGCCACCACCTCCGCCGCCGAAGGAAAAGCCGCCGGAGCCGAAAAAGGTCGAGGAAACCAAGCAAGACATTCCCAAACCGGCTGAACCGTTGAAGCCCGTTGAGGCGCCGAAGCAGGCGCCCGATGTCGCCAAGCAGATCACCATCAATGGGCCGGCGCAGGCAGGCAACGACTCGTTCAACATCGGCGCGGGCGAGGGCGGCGGCATGGTGGGTAGTGGCGGTGGCACCGGCACGGGTGGCGGCTCTTACGAGCAATACCTGAGCTACGCGCTGCAGGAGGCGATCCAGCACGACGATCGCACGCGTCGCCTCGTGTTTGAAGTGCGCGTCAATCTTTGGTTGTCGCCCGAAGGCGCGGTGACACGCGCGGAACTCATCAATTCCAGCGGTGCACAGGCAACCGATCATGCGCTGATCGATGTCTTGCGCGGCGTGCATATCGATACGCCGCCGCCACCCAGTTTGGGCATGCCGGTGCGTGTCGCCATGCGCGGCTATCGCCCCGGCTGAAGCCGTACACAGAATTATTCATGCAACCAGCAAGCAGCAAAACCGTATCGGAGAATGTAATGAAGTCTCAAATTGCCTCACGAAATGCGCAACGTCCTCGCATGAGGATGCTGTGCATTGCAGTCGGCTTGCTGCTGGGTGGGAGCGCCGTTTCGGTGTTCGCGCAGGACGCGGCGCCGTCCCCCAATGCCACCGTCAATCTGATTCGGTTGATGGTGAAAAAGGGTTTGATCAGTCAATCCGACGCGAATGGCCTACTCAAGCAAGCCAACGATGAAGCCGCGCAGGCACGTAGCGTCGCCGCGGCCGCGCCGGCGGCAGTACCCGTAACCGACGGTGCGCAGCCTGGCGATGTGCGCGTCACCTATGTGCCGCAGAGCGTGCGCAACGAAATTCGCGATCAGGTAAAGCAGGAAGTGATCGCCCAAGCCAAGACGGAGCATTGGGCAGAACCCAATGCGCTGCCGGGTTGGCTCGATCGCATCAGCTGGTACGGCGACGTGCACGTGCGCGATGAATCCTGGCTCTACAGTCGCAATAACGCGAACGACTTCATTGACTACGGCGCGCTCAACCGTAACGGCCCATTCGATATCAACCCGTCGACGGCGGGCGTGTATCCACCGATTCTCAATTCGACCCAGAATCGCCCGAACATGCTGCGCCTGCAGGCGCATATCGGCATGGACGTGAAGCTCGGCGATACCGTTACGGCAGGCGTACGCATCGGTTCCGGCGGCGACAACAATCCCGTGTCGACCACGCAGACGCTCGGCGGTGGCTTGATCAAGAAAGACATCTGGTTGGATCAGGCGTGGATACGCTGGCAGCCGAACAAGGATCTGTCGTTCACCGCTGGCCGCATGCCACCGCCGTTCATGACCACCGACCTGATCTATTCCACCGAACTGAATTTCGACGGTGTCGCCGGCCACGGCGAACTGCCGTTTACCGACGAACTGACTTCCTTCGCGACCGTGGGTGCGTTCCCGATTCAGTACACCGGCGGTACCACCGGCAACGAATCCCCTGCCGAGGCTTACAGCAACAATAAATACTCCGACAGCCGATGGATGAGTGCCGCGCAGATCGGCTTCAAGTGGGAGTTCGCCAACGACGCAAGCTGGAAGGCTGCGCTGGCCTACTACTACTTCGACCAAATGCGTGGGCAACTCTCCGCGCCATGCAAGATCTACAGCGGCATCAATTACTGCAGCACCGACGATACCGCGCCCGACTATATGCAGTGGGGCAATACGGTGTTCCTGCTGCGCGACATCCTTCCTTCACAATCGTCGCCGGATAACTACTCGCAGCCGCAGTTCGTCGGCCTGTCGTACAACTATCACATCGCCGATCTGACCAATAAGATCGATTTCAAGATCGGCGAGACGCCGATGGAAATCCAGGCGGAATACGAGCGCAACATGGCCTATCACGCACGTGATGCGTTCGACCGCTATTCGGATGGACTGGGCGTTCCGGTCAACAACTATCAAAGTGGCCCCACTCCAACCACTCAAGGTCCCTACAAGAGCGGCCCGGTCGGCTGGCTGCTTCGCGGCATTATCGGCAATCCGCATCCGATGGCAGCCAACGAATGGAATATCGCGCTGGGCTACAAGTACCTACAGCCTGATGCGATGCTCGACGGCTTGACCGATCAGAACTTCCACCTCGGCGGCACCAACGCCAAGGGCTTCATTTTCACCGCCGACTACGGCATCGCGGATCGCACCTGGGTATCGGCACGCTATTACGATGCCAAACAGGTCTATGGCCCTCCATTCGCCATCGACGTAGTGCAACTCGAGATCAGCACGAAGTTCTGAGGATGACCTGATGAAACGTCTAATGATGAGCGTCAGTATCCTGTGTGCGTTACTGATGGCTACGCACGCGAGTGCACAAACGCTGGAAGAACAGTTGCGCTCGCAGCTGGCCGACGCGCGCGGTCAACTGCAGGATCTGCAAAGTCAGCAAGCGCAATGGCAGGCGCAAAAGACTCAGCTGGAGCAGGACCGTGATGCTGCGCGTAAAGCACTGGATAGCACCAAGGCCGAGTTGAGCAAGAATCACTCAGCATCGTCGCAAGACGCATCGGCACTCGCTTCCGAGCGCGCCGCGCGTGAGCAGGCTGAGACGCAAGTGCAGCAGCTGCAAAAAGAGGTAGCCGATGCCCATACCAAAGAGCGGGCGCAGGAAGGTCGCGGCACTGATCTGACCACGCAGCTGAGCGCATCGCAGGGGCAGGTGGCAACCTGCACAGCGAAGAACCAGCAGCTGTACAAGATCGGCAATGAGATTCTCGATGCGTATAGCCACGTGACGGTTGGCACAGTGCTAGCCAGTCGCGAACCGTTTGCGGCGTCGGAACGCGTAAAGCTTGAGAACGCGGCGCAAGCGTATGGCGACCAGCTGTATCAACAACGCTATGACCCACGTGCTGTAGTTAGCAAGAAACCGTGATTGCAGAGCTGCCAAACAGGTTCTTAGTGCCTGCGCAGGGACGACGAGCAAAGCACAAAGCTCATTACTCCGTTATCCCGACTTTTACCGGAACAACGAGAGAGCACTCATTCCGATTCGCCTATCCATGCCACGTAAGGATCCACCATGCGTATCGATCGCACCCTGATGACTCTTGTCGCTATGTCTCTGGCGAGCGTGCCGAGCGTTGCCGTGCATGCTCAAGCCAGCAACAACATGCCGCTGGATGGTCCGCTTGTGCAGGGCGTTTGCTTGCTATCCCGCGAAGCCATCTTCGCCAACGCCAAGGTCGGCGTGGCCGCTTCTTCGCGCTTGAAGCAATTGGCCCAACAGGCCCAGGGCGAGATCGATGCGGAGCGTAAACCGATCGACGCCGACGTGCAGGCGTATCGTTCACAAGCCGCCTCGCTGCCAGCCGATCAACGTCAGTCACGCGAGCAAGCGTTGGCACAACGCATGCAGGTCGTGCAGTCTGACGAGACACTGCGCGGCAAGGAGCTGGAAGCGACTCGCGTAAAGGCCATGGATCAGATTGCGCAGTACGCGCAGCCGGTGATCGTCAGCGCGTATCGCAACAAGAACTGCGGTCTACTATTGGGGCGCAATGCGGTTCTGGGTGGCAACATGGCCAATGACATCACTGCTGCCGTCGTGCAGGGCCTGGATGCGAAGGTCACCACGATCTCCTTCAATTTGGAAACGCTTCCCGCCTCTAGTGCGCTCACCAGCACAACGCCATAGTGGATCCCTGCGAGGGTGTACGTGTCATGCGGCCATCCATACTGTTATTAAGTATTTTCTGCTTAACGTCTGCGCCGGTCATGGCGCAGACGAAACCAGCGGCAACAAGCGCGCCTTGCGTTGACGTGACCGTTAACGATCATCGCGCGCTTTCCTATGCCTGCCTGAATCAGCACCTGGCCTCGGTTGTGAATACGACACCAGGGCCACAGCTGCAGCTTGATGCTGTGACGAGCGCGCCCAGCAATCAGCAGCTCGGACAATTCAACTTTTCCGCGTTAAGCCATCGCATGGGCGACAACCTCGGAAAATCCGCTTATCCACAGCGTCCACCGCCGGCTCCGCCGCCTCCATTGTTTGGTATGCCGATCGGTGTGCATTGATCGTCATGTGCAGGCATTAGTTTCGGTATTACCTCGGCGCAGGCCGGGGCAAGGCGTTGATGTGACCTGATGGGCATTGAGCTTCAGCAACGCGAGCTAGCTCCTCCCCCTGCTTGCAGGGGGAGGCTGGGAGGGGGTGAGTGCTTGCCTCACCTCCTCCTCCTTCTTCAAGAGTTTCAGTTACGGCAATGAAGACTG
>JBARCX010000407.1:0-3338 GCA_049794535.1 Rhodanobacter sp. | reverse complement strand
ATCTACGCCAGCCGTTGTACGCACTCACCCTGTTTTCATCCGCGCTAGCGGTGGACGAACGTGACGCGGTGCGGCTGGATCGCATCGCGCATATCCAGGAATGCGTGGAGGCGCTGGATCATCTATTCAGTGAGCTGCTCGACTTGTCTCGGTTGGAAACCGGTGCGATGCAAGTCGAGATCGGCGAGTTTCCGCTCGATCATGTCTTCGACGAAGTCAGCCGCAATTTCCGCATGATTGCCGAACAGCATGATCTGCGATTGGTGATGCGCGCGACCCCGCTCTGGGTGCGCAGCGACCGCATCATGCTGGCCCGCATCCTCAACAACCTCGTCAGTAACGCATTGCGCTATACCCGCTATGGCGGTGTGCTGGTGGGTGCGCGACGCCGCAAGAACGGGATGGTGCAGGTGGACGTATGGGACACCGGCAGCGGTATCGCGGTGGAACACCAGACGCGTGTCTTCGATGAGTTTTACCGGGTCGACTGCCACGGTGATACCGAGCGCAACTATCACGATGACCAACGTCGTGGCTTGGGACTGGGCCTGGCCACTGTCCAGCGGCTGGCTGAGCTGCTCGATACCCGGGTACTGCTGAAATCCCGTCATGGGCGCGGCAGCGTGTTCAGCTTCTACCTGCCCGCCGTAGCTGCCGCCGCGTCGCTTGGCCGGCCGCGCCTAGAAGAGACCCCTTTGGATGTCTCCGGCATGCGCGTCTTGGTGATCGACGACGAGCCGGCGATTCTCTCCGGCATCCGCTATTTGTTACGCAGCTGGGGCTGTGACGTTGTCACCGCGGAAGACCGCGCGCAGGCGCTGGAGGCCGTGGAGGGCTGGGCTGACCCGCCCGACTTGGTGATCTCGGACCTGCGGCTGCGCGAGGGTGAGAACGGCCTCGAGATACTCGCCGCGCTCGATGATTACTACCTGCGTGACGGCACCCCGCCCTTCCCTCGCTTGTTAATCACCGGCGAAACCCGTCGCGACCGCCTGCACGAGGTCCAGGCCGCCAAGATCCCGGTGCTGTACAAGCCCGTATCACCCGAGCGGCTACGTGAGGCGATGGTCGCTTCACGGACAACGACGCAGAATGCCGCCTGAGAGCCCGTTCAAAGTCTGCTTACGACCGGAATGGTGCATCATGGCTGCACATCTCAGGCCCTATAGCATCGGGCCTAGACCATTTGGGCGGTAACGTGCAGGTTGCCCTCGCTAGGGGCGAGGGCTATGTTGCAGCCGCGCGGGGGCGCGGTCGGACTGGTGTGGCCACGGGGAACCGGACATGCGGATACTGATCGCCGACGACCACCGATTGATCGTCGAGGGCGTCATGCTCAAGCTCGCCGAATTGGGGGCCGGCATCGAATTTTCCGTCGCCATGACCGTGGACGAATTGCGCCGCGCGGTTCGCGATGATCCCGCTCCCACGCTGGCCCTGATCGATCTCGCCATGCCTGGCGCACACGGCCACGACCACCTTGCGGAAATCATCGCGCAGCTCCCTGGGGTACCGGTGGTAGTGCTATCTGGCTCAGAAGATCCGTCACTGATGAAACAACTGCTGGCAGTGGGTGTGCAGGGCTTCATCCCCAAGGCCTACTCCCCCGACGTGATGCTATCGGCAGTGCGGCTGGTGCTCTCCGGTGGCATCTATGTGCCCCCCATGATGTTGCAGGAAATACAGCCAGCTGCATCGGCGGATCACATGGCAAATGCCGTGCCCGACACGCCGACTGTTACCCCATTGGAGGATCGACTACACGCCTTGCTGACCGAGCGCCAGATCGACGTGCTGCGCCTACTTTCGCTAGGTAAACCGAACAAGCTGATTGCACGTGACTTGAGCATCAGCGAGGGCACGGTAAAGATCCATCTAGCGGCGATTTTCCGTGCGCTTAACGTACGCAATCGAGTTGAGGCAGTGGTGGCCGCACAACGATTGCACGAACTATAAAATCGCCACACATCTGCGCCGAACAATCCGAACCGGCGTATGCTGCGCGACATACAGGGCATGGGGCTGCCCTGTTCTCGCGCCGTAGGGAAATCACCCGGTTGCAGGGGGAGAATGACCATGGGCTTGTCGTGGGTTGCAATCCCAGCATGGTGGTCTACATGCAGGCCGATACTGATGTTTGTTCTGATCGGCATGGCCATGCCGGTACTTGGAGCACCCTCCGCCCCCCCACCCCATCCGCTGACCTTTGGCATCCTACCCATCGGTGGCCCCTCCGAGTCACTGCAAGCGTGGCAGCCCATGCTCGACGACATGAGCCATGCTCTGCATCAGCCGATACGCAGCATCTCTGTCAGTACCTATGAAGGCCTAGCCGAAGCCATTGCCGAGGAGCGCGTCGACATCGCCTTTGTCTCTGGACGGATCGCGCTGCAAGCCGTTAGCAACAACCGTATGCAGGTGATTGCTCAACTCACCCGTAGTGACGGTTCGCACGGTTACTACTCGCTCTTACTGGTGCGGAAGGATTCGCCGATTCACACGCTCGACGATCTGTTTCGTCAGCCGGGTCATTGGCGTTATGCACGCGGTGAAGCGTTATCGATGTCTGGTTATTTAGTGCCGGAAACCCAGTTATTTGCCAGCCGCAAACTCGATTCGGACACCTTCTTCGCCAACGTCAAAGTCGACAATCACCAGAACAATGCGCTGGCAGTGGCTAACGGCGAGGTAGACGTTGCCAGCAACAATACGGCCGATATGGAGCGCTTTGCCGAACGCTTTCCCGATCAGGACGCGGTCCTGCGCGTGCTGTGGAAATCCAGTTTGATTCCACATGCGGTCATCATCGTACGCAGCGACCTCGCACCGGACCTACGTGTAGCGATCACCGATTTTGTTACCCACTATGCCAAAAGCGGCCACAATGCCCCCGAAGAGTTGGCCAAGCTGCATCTGATCCACGATATCAGCGGCTTTGCCCCAGCCCACAATGATGTACTGGTTCCATTTGCCGACATCGAATACACCCTTGATCGCCGCCGCGTACTCAGTGCGCAATGGATCAACCCAGCGGCCATGCAGGCGCGTCTCAACAAAATTGATGCCGACTACCGGCAACTGGTCATGCATTTGCAGGCAGATCACCCCCCCGTACTTGGTTGGCGCGGCGACAATCCGCCCTGAACGATTCCTACACAGAGGCATCACCCTGTCGAGCTAGTCCGAAGTGTGTATCGAAGCCTCGCCAGCACTTGTCTAGAGTGTGCTTGCGGCGGCGGGATGATCGTCGCATCCCGCCATGTGCCGCTGAGCCGATGCCATGCCGATGCCACAACGTTTTGCCCGACACCCACGCATCGGTCTGTGGCTGCTGTTGC
>JBARCX010000406.1:0-5384 GCA_049794535.1 Rhodanobacter sp. | reverse complement strand
GCTTACTTCATGGCGCGAGATTTCACGTCTGCCTCAGTCGATGGACGGCAAGGTGACCACGCCGGCTTCGAGCGCTGCTTTGTGCATCAACGTGCGCGGCAAAATGCGGGCGAAGTAGAACGCGGCCGTATCGCGCTTGGCCTGTTTGAACGCGGCGGATTGCGTGCTGGCTTCAGCGGCAACCACGCTGCGCGCCCACAGGTAGGCCAGCGTGACGTAGCCGGAGTAGTACAGATAGTCGTTTGCGGCGGCGCCAAGTTCTTCCGGATTCGCCTGCACGCGCTGGGCGAGCTGCAGGGTGAGATCGCCCCAACTCTTGGTCGCGATGGCGAGCGGGCCGATGAGTGCGCGCAGGGCCTCGTCGCTAGCGTGCTGCTGGCAGAACGCGCTGACTTCCTTGAGGAAGTGCTTGAAGCCCACGCCCTGCAACTGGAGGATTTTACGACCCAGTAGATCAGCGGCCTGGATGCCCGTGGTGCCTTCGTACAGGGTGATGATGCGGGCATCACGGACGAATTGCTCCACACCGTTTTCGGCGATGTAGCCGTGGCCGCCGTAGACCTGCAGCGCTTCCTTGGTGCACTCCTGCGCCAGCTCGGTGACGACACCCTTGGCGATGGGGATGAGGAACGCGACCAGCTCGCCGGCTTGCTGGCGCGTGGCTTCATCGCTGGCGCGTGCTTCGATATCCGTCTGCAAGGCGGTGTAGAGCACGAGGGCACGCGAACCTTCGACGAAGGCGCGCTGGGTCAGCAGCATGCGGCGTACGTCCGGCTGCACCAGCAGGTTGTCAGCCGGTTTGTCGGGGAATTTCGGGCCTGACAATGAACGTGACTGCAAGCGCTCGCGTGCATAGTTGAGGCTGTTCTGCAGTGCGCGCTCAGACAGCGCCAGACCCTGCACGCCGACCGCGAGACGCGCGGCATTCATCATGGTGAACATGGCGGCGAGGCCCTTGTTGGGCTGTCCGATCAGCACGCCCTCGGCGCCGTCGAAATTCATCACGCAGGTCGCCGATCCGCGTAGGCCCATCTTATGCTCGATCGCACCGGCAGCGACGTTGTTGCGTGCACCGAGTGAACCGTCTGCGTTGATCTTGAACTTCGGCACGATGAACATCGAGATGCCACGGCTGCCGGCCGGTGCATCAGGCAGTCGGGCGAGCACAAGGTGAACGATGTTTTCGGTGAGGTCGTGTTCGCCAGCACTGATGAAAATCTTGGTGCCGGTGATTTTGTAGGTGTCGTTCTCACCCGGCTCGGCGCGGGTCTTCAGCAGGCCGAGATCGGAACCGGCCTGTGGCTCGGTAAGGCACATGGTGCCGGTCCAGCGACCTTCGACGATCGGCTTGAGGTAGGTGTGTTGCTGAGCCTCAGTACCGTGCAGTTCCAGCGCATGGCAGGAGCCTTCCGACAACAGCGGATACAAGCTCCACGACAAGTTGCCGCTCTGGAACAGCTCCGTGGTAGCGGTGCCGAGCACGCCCGGCAGCGCCTGGCCGCCGAAGTGTTCGGCCATCGTCAGGCCTGCCCAGCCGCCCTCAGAGAACTGGTTAAACGCTTCCTTGAAGCCCTTCGGCGTGGCGACTGCCTGAGTGGCTTTGTCGAAGTGGCAGCCTTCCTCGTCACCCGACGCATTGGTGGGTGCCAGCACTTGTTCGCTGAGTTTGCCGGCTTCTTCCAGCACCGCATCGAGCAGATCACGGGTATGGCCTTCACCGCCCTGTAGCTTCGTGAGGATGGCTTCGGCGCGCAGTACATCAAAGAGGGCGAAGCGCTGGTCGTCGAGTGGGGCCTTGTAGAGGGTCATAGCGATTTCCTTCGGATAAATGCGTGAGCTCAGAGGGATGCGTGAAGCGGCGAAACGTCGTTAGCGATACGTGTTGGCGATGCCAGGCACGGCCGAGAGCCAGTCGTTGCCGTGGAAATCGAAGCTGCGGGATTTGTCTTCTTGTTCGGGTTTGGCGACTGCGCTACCGCGGATGCTGTAAGCCAGCGAACCGGCGCTGCCTTTGTTGGCTATCGCCGCGAGTGCTTTGCTCATCTCGGGCGTAGGCAGCACGTCGAGCGTGAGTACATCACCGGCTAACGCGGGGATATCGAGTTCGAAAGTGCTGTGAAGGCGTATCGGCATGCCGTCAGCAACCTGCAGTTCGCCGTCCATGGATTTGAAATCCATCTCGCCATAGCTGTTGTTTTGGAAGCGCAAGGTGAGGTGCCACTGGCCATCCGGCCGCAGGCTCATTTCCTGGATGGTCACCGTGGGGGGAAATACGCTCTTGCGCGGTGGCCCGCACGCCACCAGGCCGGCGGCCAGTGCGATGAGGGCAATACAGCGGAGCAGTCGCTTCATGAAATCACCTCAAACGATTGTTTGAATCTTAGCCGAGCCGGGCCAGCCGTCAATGTCCGCATGGCTGGAAGGGTGGGGCCGATGGTATCGGGGCGGAGCGATCTGATCGGATGCCTGAATGATGGTTCCCATGGCGCGTTACAGCGGGCATCATGGGCGATTGATCCGTGCCAGTTGACTGCCCATGACCCGTCGCATCGTAGCCCGCCGCTCTCCCATCCACGGCAATGGCGTGTTCGCCGTTGAGCCTATCGCCAAGGGTGATGAAGTCATTGAGTACAAGGGCACGTTGATGACCCACGTCGAGGCCGACGAGATGTACGGCGACGGCGGTGAGACAGGCCATACGTTCCTGTTCACGCTCAACGATGAGTACCTCATCGATGCGAATCGCAAGGGCAATACCGCGCGCTGGATCAACCACAGTTGCGAGCCGAACTGCCGTGCTGTGATCGAGGAGAGCGCCAGTGGCGACCCGCGTAAGGACAAGGTAATCATCGAAGCCATCCGCAAGATCAAGCCCGGTGAGGAACTGACCTATGACTACGGCATTACGCTGGATGTTCCGCACACAGCACGGCTGAAAAAATTGTGGGTCTGCCTCTGCGGTTCGCCGAATTGTTGCGGCACCTTGCTTAAGCCCAAGCGCTGATCATAAGAGGGCGTCACACGGCGCCCTCGCGTTTTGGGGGCCGGTTCTTAGTCGACGTAGTCGATCGCCATGACCTCAATAAGCAGGTCGCCGGCCGGACGTTTCCAGTTCACCTCATCGCCCACGCGTGCGCCTAGTAAGGCTTGCGCCAGGGGTGACACATAACTGACGAGGCCGTGTTCGACGTTGCCTTCGTCTTCACCGACGATGCGCCAGCGCCGCTTTCCCTCGATGCTGTCCACGGTCACCGTGGCGCCGAATGCCACGCGATCATGCGGCTGCTTCGCCAGATCGACCTCGATCGCGCCACCCACCCGCGCGCCCAGCCATCGCAGTTCGCGCTCCATGGCAGCCAGTTCGTTGAGCTGCGCCATGGCATCGTCTGAGATTTTCAACGCGTCGAGGCGTGCCTGCGTGGCGGCCAGTCGTGCACGTAATTGCACCAGGCCCTGAGAGGTCACGTAATTGGGGTGTTCACTAAGCGGGATGTCCGGTAGCGCTTCGGCGGCTTTACCGTCCTGCTCTTTGACGAAGGCTCGGCTCATGCGGTCCTCCCAATGGGGCGGTGGGTAGGGTGGTGCTTCCACGCCAAATAGAAGCAGCCCCATGAGAAAACATCCCACGGGGATTTAGATAGGCATAGCTCTACAGATGGGGGTAGCGGCGAAAAATCCCAGTCTGGATAGGTCAAGCCTTACAGGTGCGAATCAGTCATCTTCCAGCTTGGGTTTCCATGCCTCGCTCAACTGTTTTTGCACCGGTGGTGGCACCGGTTCGTAGTGACTCAGATCAAGGCTGTAACGACCGCGGCCACCGGTCATCGCTTTCAGTTCGGTGGGGTAGTCCGTGAGTTCAGCTAATGGCGCCTGCGCCTTGATCAGTAACTCGCCACCGCGCTGCGTATCCGTGCCCAGGATGCGCGCACGCTTGCCGGCCAAGCCACCCGTAACATCGCCTACGTTTGCCTCGGGTATCGCCACTTCAACATCGACGATGGGCTCCAGAACAATCGGCCGTGCTTTGCTTACCGCATCAAGAAAGGCCTTTTTACCGGCACTGACAAAGGCGACCTCTTTCGAATCGACCGGGTGATATTTACCGTCGTAGACGGTCACACGCAGATCCTGTAGCGGGTAACCGGCGATTGCGCCGTGCTCCATCGCCTGGCGCACACCTTTCTCGATCGCTGGAAGAAACGCGCCAGGGATCACGCCGCCTTTCACCGCGTCGACAAACTCAAAGCCGATGCCGCGATCGAGCGGTTCGACGCGCAGAAATACCTCGCCGAACTGGCCAGCACCGCCGGTTTGTTTCTTGTGACGATGATGACCCTCGGCCACGCTGGCGATGGTCTCGCGATAGGCAATGCGCGGTGGATGAGTGACAACCTCCACACCGTAGCGCTCCTTCATGCGATCAAGCATCACTTTCAGGTGTAACTCGGAGAGTCCGCGTACCACGGTTTCATTCAACTCCTTGTGATGCTCGACGCGGAAGCAGGGATCTTCTTCGGCGAGTCGCGTTAGTGCTTGCGACAGTTTCTGCTCGTGGCCTTTGTGCTTAGGCTCCAGTGCAAGGCCGAACATGGGCTGCGGGAAGTGCATCGGTGCGAGGTGGATGCGATCTTCCTCGTGCGAGTCATGCAGTACGGCATCGAAATGGATTTCTTCGACTTTTGCTACGGCCGCGATATCGCCAGGAATGGCCTGGTCGATCTCGACATGCGTCTTCGCGTTGAGCCGGAACAGGTGTCCCACCTTGAATGGCTTGCGGCCATCATCGACCAGCAGCTGGCTGTCGCGACGAACCGTGCCTTGCCATACGCGGAATACGCCGAGCTTGCCAACGAAAGGGTCGTTGATGATCTTGAACACATCAGCGATCACATGCCATGCAGGATCGGCACTGACCACGAGCGGCGCATTATCGGCATTGAGGAACGGTGGTGGGTTGCCCTCTGTAGGATTCGGTAGCAGTTTGTCCGATAGCTCCAATAGTTGATTTACGCCAGCGCCCGTTCGCGCGCTGACGAAGCAGATCGGCACCAGGTGCCCTTCGCGCAGACATTGCTCGAACGCATCATGCAATTGTTGCGGTGTGAGTGCCTCTTCGCCCGCATCGAGATAGGAGCCCATCATGGACTCGTTGATCTCCACCACTTGGTCAAGGATGCGCTGGTGCGCTTCGGCCAACGATGAGAAGTCAGTGACGCCCTTGGTGTGGAAGAAGCAATCGAGTACGTGTTTGCCACCGTTCGTGGGCAGATTCACCGGCAGGCATTCGTTGCCGAATTCCTCGCGCAGGGCATCGACCAGTGCGCCGAGTTTGGCGCCTTCGAAATCGATCTTGTTGATCACCAGTACACGAGCGAGGCCGCGTT
>JBARCX010000405.1:0-9709 GCA_049794535.1 Rhodanobacter sp. | reverse complement strand
GACCATTGCGACATCGCTACTCCATCCAGCGTCGCGCGACCTGTGGTCGGTGGCAGCACCCCAGCGAGCACATTGAGCAGGCTGCTCTTGCCTGCGCCATTGGGACCCACGAGCACCAGTAGACGGCCTGCTTTTGCCCGTAGATCGACGGACTGTAAAACGCGCCGTCCACCGCGATTCAAATGCACATCATGTGCAGCCAGTTGGCCCATTTGCGCAAACTCGCCAAACGTATCGAATGCAACATTCATGAGCCGCCCTCGGTGACGTGCATTCGCATCAGTAACCATAGGAAGAACGGGCCGCCGAGTAGCGCAGTGATCACGCCGATAGGCAATTCGGCAGGCGCAACCACCAGGCGTGCCACGCTGTCGGCACCGATCAATAACGTAGCGCCCGCCAATGCAGAGGCCGGCAGCAACAGGCGGTGATCCGGCCCCCAGATCATGCGTAGAACATGCGGCACCAACAGGCCGACAAAACTGATGACACCACACATAGCCACCGCAGCGCTGGTTGCCAGTGCCACTAGTGCCACCAATTGCGGCCGCAACCGTTCGGGGCGAAACCCAAGCAACGCAGCTTCGCGCTCACCCAGTAGCAGTGCATTCAATGCACGTGCGTAACGTGGCAACAACAACACGGGTAACAACATCAATGGCGCGACGGCAGCTAATCGTTTCCAGTCGGTGCCGCCAAGGCTGCCTAACGTCCAGAAACTGAGATCACGCAACTGATGCTCATTGGCCAGATACGTCAACAGACCGACACCGGCCATGGCGATAGCGTTGATGGCCACACCTGCCAATAGCAGCGTTGCGACACCGGGTCGCTTCCGCCCGATCAGATAGACCAGCACCGTTGCCAACAACCCACCGGCAAAAGCGGCACCTGCGATGCCAAACGAGCCAGCGATACCCGGCGCTATACCAGACACGCTACCAAGCAAGTTGCCACCGAGCACGATCATCGCAATCGCTCCCAGCGCCGAACCCGCCGATACACCGATGAGGCCGGGCTCGACGAGCGGATTGCGAAAGAGCCCCTGCATGGTCGTACCGCTACACGCAAGTGACGCACCCACCAGGGTGGCCATCAGTACGCGTGGTAACCGTAGCATCAGCACAATTTGATCATTGCCTTGTGCCGGCTGCCCGCTTAGCCAACGTAGCAAAGCACCGAGCACTTCACCTGCGGTCAAATGCATGGCACCTGTGCCCATTCCGCAAACAGCGACGGCCAGCAACAACATCGTAAGCCCACCGAGTGCGAGGCTGCGCCGCCCCAATCGCATGCGACCTTGCGGCAGCACGATGCTGTTCATGGCTGCACAGAGGCCAGCTCATGCTGCAGGGTCAACTCGGCATCCGCATTGCGCGGCCCGAAGCCCAGCAATGCCTGACCATCGACAAACAGGATCTGTCGCGTCTTGCCTGCTGGCGTAAGTGCAATGCCCGGCAGCTTAAGTACACCCTCTATACCTCCAAGCTCATCGGCGCGCTCGCGCATCAGCAGGATCACATCGGGTGCTTGCGCCACGAGTGCTTCGGCAGATACCGGCTTGTAGCCAATGTAGTCGTCGGTGGCATTGAGACCACCGGCCAACGTGATCGCGCGCATGGCAGCGGTATCGCGGCCGGCAGCCATCGGACTGCCGGAACCTGCCGACATGAGGAATACCACGCGCGGATGATGTGGCATGGCCGCGACCTGTTTCGCCAACGTCGCGTAGTCGCTCTCGATCTGCTTCGCCAATGTCGTTGCAGCAGCATCCTTGCCGAGTAGCTGGCCGATGCGATTCACCTTGGCCACGACGTCAGCCGGTGTCTGCGTCACCGGCAGCATTTCCATGCGAACACCGGCGCTACGCAATTGCGCGATGACTTGCGGCGGCCCGGCATCGTGGGTGGCGATGATCAGCTGCGGATGCAATGCCAGTACACCTTCAGCGGCAAGTTGGCGTACATAACCCACATTCGGCAATGTATGCGCGGCCTCTGGCCATAGGCTGGTGCTATCCACACCGACCAAAGACGACTGCGCATCCAGCGCATAGATCGTCTCGGTGATATCGCCGCCCAATGCCACCACGCGCGTCGCAGTGACGGCCTGTCTCGCTCCCGATTCACCGGCGAAAGTAACTGCCGACACCAAGCTGAGCACGCCCAGCACAAGCCACTTATGCATGGGTTGTCTCCGAGGGGACTGCCTCACCATCAGCCAAGCTGTTCACCAGCGTGCGCCACGCTTCCAGCTCAGGGATACCCGGCTTGCGCTTACCGAACAGCTGCACGATCTGCACACCACGTGCGTCGTACAGTTCGAGTGAAGTCACGTTGCCTTCCGGCGTGGGCTTCTGTACGACCCAGCTTTCGGCGATGTGATCCTCGCGCAGGTGCAGGTTGAAATCCTCATCGAGTACGTTGATCCACGGCCCAACGGCCTTGATGTTGCGCACCGGGCCGGTATGGATCTGCACGACGCCGGGCGAGCCGACGAACACCATGATGGGCAAACCATCGACGGCCGCCGTCTCCAATACCGTGCGTATCGCCGCCTTCGCTACCGGCCGCGCGAATTCCTTGCCGACCAAGTGGAGCGCTTGCACGCGAGTGACTTGCTGCCGCCGAAGCAGCGCGAAGAAATCGTGGGGATCGCGCATGGCACGCCAGCCCGCACGTAATGCATCCACATCCACGGCGTCATCGTTAAGCAGATGCGGTAAGGGATCGGCCACGGTATGCAGCTCCAACAACGGCGATTGCACGCCTGCCGTGAAACGTCCTACCAGACTGTTCCATGCATCGTGATAGCTACTGTCGGTGAGATAGATCTTGTGCACGGCACGACCGTCGCCGTCGAAGAACTGCAGGCTTTGCAGCCAGCGTCCGCGTGATTCTTCACGTACCGCAAATCCGTGCCGCCAATGGTTGAGGAACAGACGCAGATCGATCGCCTCATCCAGCACCACACCCATGACGCCGCCAATCTCGATATGCGCGAACGTGCCTTTCTTCTCATGCACGCAGCTATCGTTGCGGGTGAGCACCATCACATGGCCTAGCGTGGGCAGTGCATAAATAAGATCGGACCACGGCCCTTCCAGGCGGGTAACGCCATCACCGCAGCGGCTGGCGACGAGTTCGCCCTCACTCACGCCAAGTCGTTCGGCGAGATCACGTGCACGTAGGCCAGGTTCGTCCTGACGCAAGCGCTGCCAAGCTTCCAGCAATTGCGGTGGCGGCAAGCTAACAGCGTTCGATGTCATCGATTCGTTCAACATCGTTATGTCCTCAAAATTAAATGGAAATCCGAAAAGGAAATCTTTAGAAAGAAATCTTGGCGGCCACGCTGAAGGTGCGGCCGGGCATGGTCAGGCGGTCGGCGGGAATACCGCCGGTACCAGCGTCGTTAACGCCATTGCCCGTAATGAGGTTGCCGAGCAGGCCGCCGTTCAAATTGCCCCAGTCCCAATACTTGCGGTTCGTGAGGTTGCTGATGCCCGCATACAGTTCGAGGTTTTCGAACGGTGTGTAATGCGCATAGAGGTCCAACGTGCCGTAGCCGGGTGGAAGGAACGCATTGGGCACCGACAAGCGTGTATGACGCCGCACCGCCGTGCCGACCAACTCGGCGCCCCACGCCTCGGCTTCGTAACCGACACCCAACACCAGCTTGGCCGGGTCGACCGTGTTGAGCGGGCTGTATCCGGTATCACCGGGTTGGATCAACTTGCCGCTGGCTATCGCAGCGCTGCCTTTCAATTGCCAGCCCTGCAATACGTCGCTGAAGGCACCCAGTTGCAATACGCCACTGGCTTCAGCGCCCTTGATCACCGCACGTCGCGCATTGACCGATTGGAAGAACAGATTCATCCCTGCGCCGGGGCTGATCTGGTAAGCCCACGCCGGAACCTGCGAGGGGCTCAGCGCATAGCCGGACCAAATAAAGTTGTTGTAACGGTTGTAGTACGTGGCCAGATTGAACCAACCGATGTCACCGCTTCCACGCACGCCCAGCTCAATACCCTGACTGGTCTCAGCCTTGAGATTGTTGTTGGGCAGGAAGGCGATGTTGAGACCGGGGAATGGCTGCTCGTTCCATGCGCCGGCAATCTCGCTATACAACGGCGGACGGAAACCAGCCGCATAGTTGGCATACGTACTCAAGTGTTCATTGAAGCGCCAGATCACGCCCAGTTTCGGCGAGGCTCGCGTCTTTTCGTAGTCCTGCGCCACAAAGCCGGTGTTGTATTTTTGGTACAGCGCATCACTCTGTGGTTGATAGTCGTAACGATCCACACGTACGCCTGGTGTGATGCTTAAACGGCCGTCTAATACGGTGATTTCATCCTGACCGAATAGCGCGTAACGATCGGTGTCGCTATCCGGAATAAGATGCAACGGATAGTTGCCTGGCATAAAGCTCTTGCCACTACCGCTGGCGCCCGTAGCGACATTCACACCATAACCGCCAACGTTGGAACTGGCCGAAGTACGCGAGGCCTCAATGCCGTAGCTGATGGTCTGACTGACTGCACTGCCCTCGCCCAGCTTCTTCACCGCGACCAACTTGCCACCGAACACGCGCTCGCGTAACGGCACGTTCTCGAAGAAGCGATTGATGATGGCGCGGCTCTGAGTCTGAGCCTGGGTTTGCGTATTAGTACGGGTACGACTTGCCTGTCCATAGACATCCCAATCCAGGCTGTCTGCCAAGGCACTATTTAGTTGCGTAAAGGACTGACCCACGCTGCCACGCACACGCACGTTTTCATCTTGCGAACGGTAGAAGGGAATGGTCGGGCTGAGTTGGGACAGGCTATTGGTACGCGTACGCTGCTGTGAGCCGTCGACGATGACGCGATCGACGCGACCGCTGTCGGCAGTGTGCACGTATTTACCAAGGAAGCTGTCCAGCCCGTAGGTGAGCGGGTCAGGACGCGTGCGGGTTGCACCCAGCGTATCCACCGTGCCCATGTTGTTGGTCTGTTGACCTTCGCGATGGCTCATCACGAGCAAAATGCCGTTACGCGCATCGCCACCGGCCAGGGTGGCCGTTGAAGCCATGCTGCGATCAGCGCTGTCGTACTGCTCCTTCAGCGAAATATACACATCACGGCCATTACGCAGATAGTCAGCCGGATCCTTGGTCTGAAGACTCACCATGCCGCCGAGTGAATCAGACGGATAAATGGCCGAAGCCGGGCCACGCACAATATCGACCAGCTTGATTTCATCCAGATCGATAAAGTTACGCCCCGCACGGAAGCTGCCACCGCCTACATCCGCACCGAACGATGCAGGCAAACTCACGCCGTCAATCTCGATACGTGTGCGATTGCCGGATAGGCCACGAATATTGAAGCTATCGAGGCCGAAGCGACCCGCTGTACCGATCACCGACACGCCCGGTTCGTACTGCACCAAATCGCGAATGGTGGTGACCAGGTGCCGATCCATTTGCTGTCGGTCGATTACCGAGATGGTGCCTGGCGTATTCAACTGCACAGCCGGACTGATCGCTGTCACTTTGACGCGCGGCAAATCCGTCGTGTTATCCATAGTGGGCGCCGGTGCATTGGGTGCAGACGCGACCGACTCGGCCGCCTGCACAGGCAGCGTCAACGCGGCGCAGATCACGGCGGCCAGCGGGGTAATGCGCAATCTCATTGTGTGTTCCTTTGCCATGCGTAGACTTCACGCGGCTTGCTGGCAAAGGAGGCATCACACGATGCCCGGGGCTGGCGGCCGTTAGGGTTGTGGGGGAGTGAGGCGTGACGACGGCCGCACCATTCCGGAGGGTTCGGGTAGATCCGACGCGCCGTCACTAAATGAGAATGTATCTCATTAACAGGCTCGCCGCCATCCCCTTCCGCAAAATAAAACGCAACGATCCGTGCGTGTGAACTTTGAGCCGTAATGGAACGGAATGTGGGATTAAACCCAGGACGTATGCGCTCTCATCACCTCCCCATAGATAGCTTGGCTGGGTGGCATCACCCCATGCCTGTATCGATGTCGATTTTCTATTTACCCCCAAGGAAATCCGCGATGAAACGCATTCTGTACCTGGCTGCGCCCGCCATCCTGTCCGTTGCTCTCGTCGTTATGCCAACACAGTCTTCGGCTGACACCCAAGGTGCCTCCGCTGAAGCAACGATTAGCGAGTTCGCGACTCCGTCCCCGTCCAGTTCTCCGCAGGGAGTAGATATCGCCAGCGATGGCAGCGTGTGGTATTCCGAGACCAGTGCGGGAAAAATTGCTGTCTTCCATCCGGATAACACATCCTCTGAATTTCCAGTGCCCAATGGTGGTCAGCCTTTCATCCTCAAGACTGCTATGGATGGCATCTGGTTTACCGATAGCGCGACTCGCTCCATCGGGCATCTGGACCCGAATACCGGAAAGATTGTGGAGTATGCAGTCCCCTCCGGCGCATCGCCGTTCTTTATCCAGATCGCCCCGGATGGAAGCAAATGGTTTTCTGAGACCGCGGGTGTTGGCCGACTCTCTCCACGTGGCGTTGTCACCGAATGGAAGGTGACGCTGGAACACCCTGACGACAATATTGAGCAATTGAGTCTGGACCCCTGGGGCAACGTCTGGTTTGCCGAGCGTAATTTCGATGGTGTTGGCGCAGCTGGCACGAACAAGGTTCGCCGTCTCAATCCGAATACCAATGTGATCAGCACCTATCTGGTGCCGACGTTTGGCGGCAACCCTGCTGGAGTGGTGGCAAATGCAAATGGAACGGTCTGGGTGTCGGAATACTTCGCCGATGCCGTGGCATTGCTCAACCCATTTGCCGCCCCGCACAGCGATGCGCATGTCGTTCCGAATGCGCTGAGCGCAAATAGTCAGGTTGCAACCGTTTCACGCATCCATGGGGAACGCACGCCAGCGACGAATACGCAGGTAGCTCCCAGCCCCCATATTGTCCAGCCATCTGTGACGCAAGGGTGGATCGAATATCCCATCCCAACGCCCAATGCTGAGGCGGAGGACATGCGTGTGGATCGCCATGGACGCCTTTGGTTTGAGGAGGACGCGGGATTACTTGGTAGCCTCGATCCACTGGCGGCTCGGTTTACGGAGTACACGATTCCTTCGGTCGATAGCGGCTACTACAACATCGTGCTGGATCAGAAAACAGACCTACTCTGGTTCACGGAGGCTGGTGTCTTTGCACCCGTGACGACCAAGATCGGCCATTTGAATACGCGGAATTAAGGGCTGTCTGAACGATCAGGCTGATACCTCCATGCGATAGGGACGATTCGCGTCCCACCTGTTTGCGTCGCTGGCCGATGTGAACAGGTGCTTCGGCGAGTGCCGCTCTATGGAACCGCACTAGACACATCGGCAACGAGCCGGACCAGCCCCTTGATATCGAAATGCGGTGGATCGATCGTGGTACCCAAGCGCACGATGACCAGGTGCTTTGACGGCACCATGACGATGCGCTGGCCTTGCAAGCCAGAAGCGAAGTAAGCATCCGATGGCATGCCATCGATATGGCCTTGCTTATTACCCGGTGCGGGCACGTTGGTCCAGAAACCAGAACCATAAGGACTATCGAGCGTCGGACGACTGGCATACGTATCCCAGCCCTGCGGAAGAATTCGTTGGCCGTTCGCGACACCGCCATCGAGGTATAGCTGTCCGAAGCGCGCCCAATCGCGTGCCGACGCATAGACGCGAGTGGATCCGATCATGGTCTGCGCGCTATCAAACTCCATCAGCACATGATGCATGCCGATAGGATCGAACAATTCACGATGCGCGAAACGGATCAACCCGGGTGCGCCGCCACCGACGGTGTCGCGTACCACGCCAGCGACGAGCAAGGTATTCCCACTGGAATATTCCCACGTTGAACCCGGTGCAACCTGCAACCTCGCCTGTGCGGCATACGCCGCCATATCAGGCATGCGGAACAGCATGATGGAAACGGGATCGAAGCCACTTCCATCCTCGGTAAGCGCGAGACCCGAGGTCATCCGCAGCAACTGATCCAGCGTCATGCCGTGGCGTGGATCGCTCGGATTCTTCCATGCAGCTATCGGTGCTGGTGCCTGCACATCCAGCTTGCCTTGCCTGACCAGAATGCCAACGAGCGCGTGCACCACCGACTTGCTGACCGAATACCCCAATTGCGGCGTATCGGGACCAAAACCGTCAGCGTATTTCTCGGCGATGATCTTTCCATCATGCAGAATCACGATCGCATGAACGTGGCGGAGCGGACCTGTTTGCGGTTCCGCAAACGCACGCTCGAGTGCGTCACGAATCACCGGATCCTGGGTGTTTACCACCGCTTCGGTCTCAGCGGGGCCTGCCGCATCACGGGCCGCCTGCAAGGTGGCGGCATTCGGTGTTTGCCACGACAGCGCGCAACCATAGGAGGGGTAGTACGTGGACACATTCACGAAGTGGCCATGCCAATCCGTAGTGATGCGTCGATTCAATCGATCGACCGCGTAATGCAGATGTGGCAGCAGCAACGCCACGCCTTTGTCTTGCGCATAGTTCTCGGCAAACACACGATCCGGTGCAAGCCCCGAAACAAAAACACCGGAACAGAGCACATCGGAAATACTAGCCGTAGCCACTCGAATCGCGTTGTCCGGGCGCTTCCAGATGAATAGCCCGGCAAGCATGACTATGAGCGTCAAAACCACGCTCAGTAACCAGACGCCGACGTGTCCTCTTTGTTTACGCATAGCCCGCGCCCCTTACTGACCTAACCGATGGAAGCTGCTGCAACGGACTATCCAACACGACTATTGCAAAGATGCTTCCCCAGCCCAGAGCCTAACGTGACTCAGGCATATAAAGTCTTATCTTTACAAGACATCCAGGCACTCCGTGGAAATTGAAATACATGCTTCACGGATGGATTTTTTCGTGGTTACCCAGCATTTTCACGAAAGTCTGAATACGCTTCTCACGTGTCTCAGCTTTCTTCGCCGTCTGAATTCTGAAGAGCATGGCGTACCTATTCTGGCGATCCAGCGTCGCAAAGAACGCCTTGGCCTTGGCATTCTTCTCAAGCGCCACCTGAAAATCGGCGGGTACCGTAGCAACGCTCGGCGAGTCATACGCCTTATCCCAACGCCCATCCGCCTTGGCTCGTTCAATTTCCTTGAGCCCCCCTGCTTTCATCTGTCCATCTGCAATCAGCTTGCTTGCCTTATCGCGATTGATCTTTGACCAGATGCTCTTTGCCGACCTCGGCGTGAACCGTTGCAGCCAGAATTGTTCGTTGTCCGGTTTCTTCTGGCCATCGACCCATCCATAGCACAGCGCAATCTCTACCGCTTCGGCATAAGTGACAGAAGGCGTAGCTGCTGCCTTTTTAGCGAGTCGAAGCCATATGCCCTTGGATTCACGATGATTCTTTGCAAGCCAGACGGCCCACACTGCTTTTGTCTCGAAAAACAGCATTGATTCGTTCGTCGTTTCCATAGGCACCCAAGGCTATTCATCCGCGCTGATTATCTTGCTTCGACATGCCCGTTTCGGGTGAAAGCAGACACCTTTGTCACTCTAGTTGATTCTAGCGTGACTCAATGAATTGTCTCGCCGAGCCGGAAGTTGGCGATATCCCAGTCTCGTATTTGTCCATCTGAAACCCGTACAGCGTAATAACCTACCAAGCTACTTCCCGTCCCATCCGGCGCAGCTCCTTTTGGGGCCGGATAGTT
>JBARCX010000404.1:0-8790 GCA_049794535.1 Rhodanobacter sp. | reverse complement strand
GTAATCACCTTGTCGGGTTTGCGCTTAGCATAGATCGCCACGCCGCTATAACCCTTCTTGCTGGTCGCGTCGCGATAAAAGCAGTGATGCCCATCCGGACGAAACTTTGGATCGGTAAGCTGATCTTCCTGCGCCTTGGTCTCCTGCAAGCAGACCACATCGGCGTTTTGCTGATCCAACCAGTCGAACACGCCTTTGGTGGCTGCCGAGCGGATGCCATTGGCATTCAAGCTGATGATGCGCATGTGAACTCCTCGAGCAATGAGCCATCATATCAACCATGTCCGTCTCACCTGCTATTCGCGTTACACCTGTCGATGCCTCGCTGTCCGCCGCGCTGCTCAACCTGCGCGTGCAACCGACGCAGCAGAATTTCGTCGGATCCATCGTTGATCTGCTGGCCGATGCGGCGGCCCGCCCTAGCTGCGAAGCGATGGCCATCCTGTATGGCGAGAACGCCATCGGCTTCTACCGCATTGAGCCCAACGCACGCAGTGTGACCGGGCGTGACTTCGAGCTACCCACGTTGGGTTTGCGCGCATTCTTCCTCGATGCCCATTGGCAAGGACAAGGATGGGGAGCGAAAGCCTTGGATGCACTGCTCACTGACCTTGCCGTACGCCACCCGCAGGCGCGTCGATTGGTACTGACCGTGCACGCTTGCAATGCCCCGGCGCTCGCGTTGTACGGTCACGCAGGCTTCGTTGACAGCGGCGAGCGATATCATGGTGGCCACGCCGGGCCGCAGCACCTACTGTGGCGCGATCTGACTTAAGAGCCCGTTTCTATCGGTTGGCACGCGCCGGCCGTTGAGATAGCCCCAACTACCACGCTGCGAGTACACCCATGCACGATTATCAGCGCGACTTCATCGAGCTAACCCTGCAGCGCGAAGTGCTGCGCTTTGGCGAATTCACTCTGAAATCCGGGCGACAGAGCCCGTACTTTTTCAACATGGGCCGGATCGACTCCGGTGCTGCGCTGGCCCAACTCGGCCGCGCCTATGCCGCGGCAGTGGTGAATTCAGACCTTGCGGTCGACATGCTTTTTGGCCCTGCCTACAAAGGCATCGCACTCGCCGCGGCCACAGCCATTGCACTAGCCGATCAGCATCAACGCGACCTGCCCTGGGCGTACAACCGCAAAGAAGCCAAGGATCATGGCGAAGGTGGCGTGCTGGTTGGTGCACCGCTGAAGGGCCGCGTACTCATTGTCGACGACGTCATGACGGCCGGCACAGCCGTGCGCGAATCACTGGCGTTGATTCGCGCCCATGGCGCTGAACCGGCTGGCGTGCTGATCGCACTGGACCGACAAGAACGCGGCCAGGGTGACCTTTCTGCCGCACAGGAAGTACAACGCGACTACGGCATCCCGGTTATCGCCATCACAGGTCTCAGCGACGTATTGACCTATGCCACTGAGCGACCCGAGCTGGCTGCCGAACATGCTCGCCTGCTCGCCTACCGCGAGCGCTATGGTGTGAATGCGTGAATGTAACGGTATCGCCCATCGTACTTTCACACGATGAGCGAACCCCGTCACATCGACATGTATCCGCGTCGCACGACCGCCACGGCCGGTAGCTATACTGCCGGCAGGAGGGGATCCATGCGTCTATCATCATTTGTCATCGCGCTCGCCGCGCTGACCCTTGGTCTGTCTGTCCGAGCTCATGCCCAGGCTCACGAAGGTGCTTTCCGCTACAAATGGACTGACAGTCACGGACTAGCGCATTACAGCGACAGCCTCACCGACGACGCCATCAAGTCCGGCTATGACGTCGTCAACGATCAGGGCATGGTCATTAGCCATGTGCAGAAACTGCTTAGCCCCACCGAACGTGCCGCCGCGCAACAGCAGGCTGCACAGCAAGCCACGCAAGAGCGCGTAGAGCAACAACGCGCCCGCGATGACATTCAGATGCTCAACGCCTACCCGGACGAAGCCTCGCTCAAGACAGAACAACAGGGTGAGCTGGATAACCTCGACCAGCAGATAAACACCACCAAGATCAATCTGCGCAGCCAGGAGAAAGCGCTCGCTGACCTGCTCGCACGTGCCGCCGAGGTTGAACACACCAAGGAGTCGGTACCCAAGGCGCTTAACGACAGCATCGTGAAGCAGCGCAACGTGGTGGCCAATCAGCGCGACGTACTACTGCGCCAACAAGCCGGTCGCGATGCCACCGTGCAACAGCAGCAGCAACAGCTGCAGCATTACCGCGATCTGAAGACGGCGCAGAAGGATGATCGGGGCTACTAAAACCCCTTGCCAACATGGCGCTCATGCCATCCTTCAGACACCCCTCCCTACACAAGATCGGAAATGATTCGTGCAGCGAATGACCTGATCTCGTATCAGGCCATTCGTATCAGAACGGCAACTTGAGTGACGGATCCACAGCGAGCAGCTGCGCGCGGAACACTTGCTGGATGCGCTTCAGTGCAGCCTCGTTATCCGCGTCAAAACGCAGCACCAGAATGGGTGTGGTGTTTGATGGCCGTACCAGCCCCCAGCCATCCGGCCAGTCAGCACGCACACCATCGATCGTCACGAGCGTGGCATCGCCGAACGTCGATTGAGCACGGAACTTCTCCATAAAGCGATAGTGCTCGCCCTCGGCCATTTCGATCTTCAGCTCTGGCGTGGAGACGCCCTTCGGACAGGTCGCGAAGATCTGCTCCGGCGTACGTCCTTCCAAATCGCCGGCCAGAATCTCCATCAGGCGTGCACAGGCGTAAATGCCATCATCAAAGCCGTACCAGCGCTCCTTAAAGAAGAAGTGGCCGCTCATTTCACCGGCCAGTTCGGCACCGGTTTCGCGCATCTTGGCCTTGATCAGTGAATGACCGGTTCGCCACATCAAAGGACTACCGCCAGCATCCAGCACCTGCCCTCTGAGATGCCCGGTGCACTTCACGTCGTAGATGATCGTGGCACCGGGCTGGCGCGACAGCACGTCACGCGCAAACAGCATCAGTGTGCGATCGGGGAAGATGATCTCGCCCGACTTGGTCACCACACCCAGGCGGTCACCGTCGCCATCAAAGGCCACACCAAGGTCCGCGCCAGTCTGCTTGACCGCGAGAATCAGGTCTTCGAGATTGTGCGGATCGGACGGATCCGGATGGTGGTTCGGGAACGTGCCATCCACGTCGCAGTACAGTGGAATCACTTCGCAACCGATGCCCTCCAGTACCTGGGGTGCCACCGCGCCCGGGATGCCATTGCCGCAGTCCACCACGATCTTCAGTGGGCGCTCGGCTTGTACATCAGATGTGATCCGCTCGACATAGTCCGGCACCACATCAACATGGCGCAGCGAGCCCTTGCCGTCGTGCTCAAGTGCATTCGTAACGATGCGCTGATAGAGATCCTCAATCGCACCCTCGGACAAGGTCTCGCCACCCACGACGATCTTAAAACCGTTGTAATCGGGCGGATTGTGGCTACCCGTCACCGCTACACCACTACCGGTATTGAAGCGATACGCGGCGTAATACACCACCGGCGTCGGCACGGCGCCTATATCAATCACATCAATGCCGGCCGCACGCAGACCATCGGCCAATGCACCGGCGAGCTCCGGACCCGACAGTCGGCCATCGCGACCAACCACCATCTCGTGTAGCCCCTTCTCACGCATCAACGTGCCAATCGACTGACCCAGCAGGCGAGCCACCTCGGCAGTAAGCGACTTACCCACCACGCCACGTATGTCATAGGCACGGAAAATAGTGGGATCCACGCTAACGGGTGCACGCGCAGGAGCTGGCGCAGCGGCAGGCTTGGCAACAACCGGCTTGACCGGCTCGGGCTGGCTTTTCATCACGTCGGACAAAACTTCTTCCTCAGGTACAAATAGGGGTTCACTGCGCGGATGTCGGCGCAGCCATAACAAGAAAACACCACCACCGAGACACAGCAATGTCAGCAGCGCTGCCAGTGGCCAGGATTCCGGCAACACGATATCCGCCCCCGGCTTGCCCGCAACAACGCTGAACGTGCTGCCGGCAACCGGCTTGCCGACCGGCTCACGCTCCGCCGAAGCAGAGCCATGGGTGAGCAGGAGAGCGTCACTACTATCACTATCCTGGCGAAGCTCCAGTCTGCCGTCGGCTGACGGAATGGCATCGAAACGCTGACGTATCGGCGCGAATGGCAACTCGACCCAAGCCCATGCGTAAGGCCGCTGCGCTTGCCCCAACGGCAATACCAAGCTGAGACGGCGTTCGCCAACAGCATGGGACATGGTCTGCACAGGTGGCGCGCCATCCACGTCCGGCGCAGCCATCAACTGTGCTGCCTTGGCATAGCCAAAGTCATGATAATTGGCGTGCAACACCTCATCGAGACTACCGCTGTACAGATCAAGCTCCAGTACTTGCGGTAGCTGCAACTTCAATGCAGCCACGACCTGTGCCGGGTCCGCCTGCACCGCCGCCGGATCAACACGGGCGAGCACGTGCTCCAGTTGGGTGCGTTGCTTAGCGATCTCACTCGACAACGCTTGCACCGCGCGATCCTGTGCCTGATGCACCTGCGCAATCGCACTGTCTTCGTCGGCGATCAACCATGTCTGCCATGCGCAGAACAGGCTAAACGCCAGCAGCAATGTGGCACCGGCCAATGTCAGCAGGCGCGACCCATCGATGCGGACCTTCGGCAAGAGCGCGCCTGCGATATTCATCGCCATGCCCCATTCCCCCAGAGTATTTGTCAGTGTTTTCCGGTCGAGCCGAATCCGCCATCGCCCCTCTGCGATGGCGCAAATTCCGTCACTACCTTCAGCTGTGCTTGCGCCACTGGCACCAACAACAGTTGGGCAATGCGTTCGCCCACTGCGATGGTGTACGGCTGCGTGCCGCGGTTCCAGCACGAAATCATCAATGGCCCCTGATAGTCGGCATCGATGACCCCTACCAAGTTGCCCATCACCAGCCCATGTTTATGGCCCAACCCTGAGCGCGGCACAATCAGTGCACACCAACCCGGATCGCCTATGTGAATCGCGATACCGCTGGGCACCAAGACACTATCACCCGGCGCCAGCGTCAACGGTTCCTGCAACGCGGCGCGCAAATCCATACCGGCACTGCCTGCGGTGGCCGACTCGGGCAATGGGATGCTGTCGCCAAGACGCGGGTCGAGAATCTTTAACTCAATATCAATCATCCGTTCCTAACCTTGTAGCGCGTGGCGATGTGCTCGACGAGCTGACCGGCCAACGTAGCCTTGTCCGTGCGCGGAAGCTCCGCTGCACCGTCATTCCAATAGAGCGTGAGTGCATTATCGGCCGTTTCGAAACCGAGTCCGTCACCAACCTGGTTGGCGGCGATCATGTCCAGCCCCTTGCGCTTTAGCTTGTCGCGGGCGTAACCCTCCACCTCGTGCGTCTCTGCAGCGAAGCCGACCAGGAAGGGATGCTCGGACCGGGCCGACAAGCTGGCGAGAATGTCGGGATTCTCGGCCAGTTGCAGTACGAGATCCGCACCCGCCTGCTTCTTCAGCTTGCGCTCGGCGATGGTCGCTGGACGATAGTCACCCACGGCCGCGGCGCCAATGTAGATCTGAGCCTGCGTAGCCGCGTCCAGCACGGCCGCATGCATCTGCGCCGTGCTGCGTACATCGATACGACGCGCGACACCCGCCGGCGTCGGCAGGCTTACCGGCCCTGCGATAAGGGTGACCTGCGCACCCGCCTGCGCGGCGGCAGCGGCCACCGCAAAACCCATCTTGCCGGAGCTGCGGTTGCCGATGAAACGTACTGGATCGATGTCTTCGTACGTCGGCCCGGCGCTGACCACTACATTTAACCCGGCCAGCGAGCCGCTGCCGAACGATGCGACCAGTGCATCCCGCAATTCGTGCGGCTCCAGCATGCGACCCGAACCAATATCACCACAAGCTTGCTCGCCCGCCGCGGGACCAAGCACCTGCACACCGCGCGTACGCAGCGTGGCGAGATTCGCCTGCACGGCTGCATGCGCCCACATTTGTTGGTTCATCGCGGGCGCCACGTACAACGGCGCGGCACTGGCCAGGCATACCGTGGTGAGCAAATCATCCGCTTGACCCTGCGCCAGACGCGCAAGGATGTCAGCACTGGCTGGCGCGATGATGATGCGTTCGGCCCAGCGCGCCAGCTCGATATGCCCCATCGCCGCCTCGGCCGATTCATCCCAAAGGCTGGTGCGCACACTCTCGCCAGACAGCGCCTGGAATGTGGCGGGGGTCACAAAATGGGTAGCACCTTCCGTCATCACCACGCGCACCTCGGCATCGAGATCGCGTAGACGACGGACCAATTCACAGGACTTGTAGGCGGCAATGCCACCCGACACTCCCAGCAGAATGCGGCGTTGGGCAAGACTCATGTAGGCGGGGCCTGACGTACGGGCAGACGGTTAGCTTACCGGATTCATGCACCACGACTGCTGTCGCCATCGCATCTACGTTGGCATGCTATGGGCATGAGTATTCGAGATTGGCCGGAAGGCGAACGACCCAGAGAAAAGCTGTTGGCACATGGAAGCGCCACCCTATCCGATGCCGAACTGCTGGCTGTATTACTTGGGAGTGGCGTGCCAGGCAAAGATGCCATTGCCCTAGGCCGCGAATTATTGATGGGTGCTGGCAGTCTCAGCGCCCTGCTAGGTCGGCCTGATCAATCCGTACGTGCGGTCGGCCTGGGCCCGGCCAAGCGCGCACGGATTGCCGCCGCCCTTGAGCTGGCGCGACGCTCGCTCGCCGAACAACTGGCCGAACGCCCCAGCCTTGCCAACCCTCGTGATAGCGGCGAATACCTCCGCGCGCGGCTACGCCACCTTCCCTATGAAGTGTTCGGCTGCCTGTACCTGGACAACCGCCACCGCGTACTGGCATTCGAGGAGCTGTTCCGGGGTACCGTCGATGGCGCCAGCGTGCACCCACGTGAGGTGGTGCGTGCCTGCCTTGCACACAACGCCTGCGCCGTCATTTTTGCCCACAACCACCCTAGCGGGGTCGCCGAGCCCAGTGCCGCCGATCAAGCCATTACTCGTGAATTGCGCAATGCGCTGCAATTGGTGGGTGTACGCGTGCTGGATCACCTGGTGATCGGGGCTGGTGAGCCCGTCTCCATGGCCGCCCGTGGCCTGATTTGACGTATGCGACTTGAAGTGAGTCGGCTGACTTGAGTCGACTGCAGCGAATTTGTCACAAAAAAAACGGCACGAACCAGTAGTTCGCACCGTAGAGCCGCATGAGGGGAGGTAGGAATGCGGCAACTCCTGTACCACTCAGGGGGGAGGTCCTGGAGATACAGAGCCAGTGTCGCAGTGCGGCATGACTAGGTTGTGACATTCCCCTATGCCGCCGCGATGGCCGTGGCGCCCCAAAACTTATGCACACCTGGGACGTAGACGCCCTTGCGAGCACCATCCTGTGACAATCTTCAAGATTGCATTTTAATGCATTGATTTATTTATATTTTTATCGTTACACATCTATTTCACTTTGCCTTCCAAGCAAACCAGAAACTTCCCAAGCAGCTTTCCCCACAGACTTATCCACAGACACATCCACCGCAGCGCAGCAGGGGGCACGCGTTTTGCCAGCGCAACGAATTGCCTGCCTGCAGGCGCTTTGGCCCGGCCCGTCAGCTCGCTCTGTTAGGATGCGCGGTTCCATCGAAATCGATACGCGACCGTGAAAGAACAGCTGCGCGACTTGCTGCTGCAGGCCATCCGGACCCTGCAAAACGACCAATCCCTGCCTGCCGAACTCGAAGTGCCAAACTTCGTGATCGAGCGCGCACGCAGCCGCGAGCATGGCGACTTCGCCAGTAATGCGTCCATGCTGCTGGCCAAGCCAGCGCGCGCCAAGCCGCGCGAACTGGCCGAGAAGCTGGTCGCCGCCCTGCCCGCCAATACGTTGGTCGCCAAGGTGGAGATCGCCGGCCCGGGCTTTATCAATTTCTTTCTCGCTGCAGGCGCCTACCACGCCGAAGTGCGCCAGATCATGGCCGAAGGCAATGCCTACGGCCGCAGCACCAGTGGTGGCGGCAAAACGGTGGGCGTCGAGTTCGTATCAGCCAACCCGACCGGCCCGCTGCACGTCGGCCACGGCCGCAACGCGGTCATCGGTGACTGCTTGAGCCGCTTGCTCGAGGCCACCGGCTGGAACGTGAAGCGCGAGTTCTACTACAACGACGCTGGCGTACAGATCCAGAATTTGGCGATTTCAGTGCAAGCGCGCGCCAAAGGTCTCAACCCGGGTGATGCCGGCTGGCCGGAGGACGGCTATCGCGGCGACTACATCGCCGACGTAGCCACGGCCTATCTCGCGGGTGAATCAGTCATGGCTGATGGCCATACCGTCGTGGGCGCCAAGAACCCCGATGATCTCGATGCTATCCGTCAGTTCGCCGTTGCCTCGCTGCGTCACGAGCAGGACCTGGATCTGAGGGCTTTTGGCGTTGGCTTCGATGTGTACTTTCTCGAATCCTCGCTGTACTCCGACAACAAGGTAAACGAGACCGTTCGCGAGCTAATCGCCCACGGCCACACCTATGAAGAAGGCGGAGCGCTATGGCTGCGCACGACCGACTTTGGTGATGACAAGGACCGCGTGATGCGCAAGTCCGATGGCACCTACACCTATTTTGTGCCGGATGTGGCCTATCACCTGAGCAAGTGGCAGCGCGGCTATGAGCACGCGGTTACCGTGCTGGGCTCGGATCATCACGGCACCCTGGCCCGCGTGAAGGCTGGCCTGCAGGCGCTTGATGCGGGCATTCCCAAGGCA
>JBARCX010000403.1:0-2573 GCA_049794535.1 Rhodanobacter sp. | reverse complement strand
GCGACTGCTGCGCGTGCTTGGGCATGAGGTCAACAACTCGCTGGCGCCGATCCAGTCAATGGCTGGCACGCTGGCCACGCTAGCTGCACGTGAGTCGTTACCTGACGATTGGCGCGACGATTTTCGTGATGGGTTGGAGGTGATCGGCCACCGCGCTAAATCGTTGGCGAATTTTTTATCCAGCTATAGTCGCTTGGCACGATTGCCGCCGCCACAACACCGCATGGTGGATCTCGCTGCATTGGTGACAAAGATCGCGCGGTTGGAACAACGCTTGCCCGTGCACATCGAGCCCGGCGAACCGCTGCAAATACAGGCCGACCCGGATCAACTCGAACAGGCGCTGATCAACCTGCTGCGTAATGCCGTAGAGGCGGTGTTGCCTAGCGGTGGCAAGGTGTGTGTGCGTTGGCGCGGCGAGGGCGATCACGCGCTGATTGAAGTGGAGGACGATGGTCCTGGTCCACCGGTCAGCGACAACTTGTTCGTCCCATTCTTCACCACCAAGCCCGGTGGGTCCGGTATCGGTCTGGCATTAGCACGGCAGATTGCTGAAGCACATGAGGGGGGCGTGACGCTCACCGCGCGTAAAGATGCCCGTGGTGCGTTAGCGCAGCTGTGGTTGCCGCTGGAGACTGATCGATAACGCGCAGTAGGTTGGGGTGAGTTTGCGAACCCCAACGTCGAGATGCCTTGATGTTGGGTATCCTCCGGGTCAAATTCGGGGTCCACCCAACGCTCAAAGACTCCGCCATCCATCGTCGATGCGCACGCGATACACATGGCACGCCTCACGCCGCTCGTCATTCCAGCCTACGCTGGAATCCAGTGGCGTTATCGCTAGGTCATCCGACATCGCTGAAGCCCATCGTTGATGAGCCAGCACACAATCACGCGACAACCAAATCATGACTCCACTGGATTCCAGCCTACGCTGGAATGACGAGCAAAGAGCGACACCTTTGCAAGCCATCTACGCAGCTTTTTCCTCGAAAGGGCATGACACGTCATGCACAGATTGACGAAGAGATTTATTGGACGCGCTCTTCCCACAAAGTTTTCCACAACGAGTGTGGATGCATGCCGGTAAAGCCTGTGGACAATCCACATTCGATACTTTGCCAACAAGCACTTGGCACACCGTGATGAAATTTTGCGCAGTGCCGATTTCGCGTACGCAATGTTTTCCACAGCAACTGTGTACGTAGCTGGGAGAAGCCTGTGGATAGGTGAGCTATGTATCTGACCGCAAAGAAGGTACGCACAGCGTGCGCAAGAAATGCTCAGCGGTAGGTTGAGATGAACTCGCGAACCCCGACGCTTGTGCGCATCCATGTTGGGTATCGCGTTGCTCCACCCAGCCGACCAGGCTCAGCTGACAGCGAGGCCGCGCAATTCCACACCTTCCTTGGTCACCTGCAATACCGATCCCTGCTCGTACCAATCGCCAAGCACGATACGCTCGGCGGGTTGGCTATCGAGTTCCAATGGGTGGATGGCAGGGCGATGTGTGTGTCCATGGATAAGTCGCGTCACGCCAGCATGGTTCATCGCGGCGGCTACGGCATCGGCGTTGACGTCCATGATCGTTTCCATCGTGTTGCCGGTGTGCGCGCGACTGTCTGCGCGTGCTTTTGCGGCGAATGCGCGACGGGCGTCTAGCGACATGCCGAGGACTTGCGCCTTCCATTCCGGGGTACGCACCTGGCGACGCACCGTCTGGTAAGCAACGTCGTCGGTGCACAGTATGTCGCCATGCATCAGCAAAGTTGGCTGGCCGTACAACGTGTGCACGGTGCCATCGTCGAGCAGGGTAAGGCCGGCACGTTGTGCGTAGTCTTCGCCGAGCAGGAAGTCGCGATTGCCAACCATGAAGTACACCGGCACGCCGGCATCGCGTACAGCCCGAGTAGCTTGCGCGATGCGTTGCGGCAGTTCGGCGTCATCGTCATCGCCGATCCACGCTTCGACCAGATCGCCGAGGATGTATAGCGCATCGGCGTGGCGTACTTCGTCGCTGGCCAGGTAGCGCTCGAACAGCGCGGTGATCTGCGGGCGGCTATCGTCCAGATGAAGGTCGGCAATAAACAGCGTACTCATGCCGATGTGTGTGCCTTCGCAGCGGATTTCTTGCTGGGTGATTGTGGTTTGGTCGTGACGGCATCGGCCGGCTTGGCGGTGCTGGTAGCACTCGCGGGCGCCGCTTCGCCGACCACGTTGGCGCCGTTGATCACTACCAGCGGATTGGGCACATCGGCTGTGAAGGGACCTTGGCCGTGGGTGGGCAGGGCGGCGATCTTGTCGACCACGTCCATGCCACTCACGACTTTGCCGAAGACGGCATAGCCCCAGGTCAGTCCGCTCTGGTTGCCGACATAGTCGAGCCGGCGGTTGTCGACCAGGTTGAAGAAGAATTGCGATGTGCCCGAGTTGGGATCAGCGCCACGTGCCACGGCGACCGTGCCGCGCAGGTTGGATAGTCCGTTATCGGCTTCGCTAACTACCGGCGAATGGGTACGCCGCGGTTGCAACTCGCGTGTATACAGGCCGCCCTGTACCAGATAGCCCGGGAT
>JBARCX010000402.1:0-6678 GCA_049794535.1 Rhodanobacter sp. | reverse complement strand
GTATTCGAGCCTGCGCTTGCGCTCTATCGCAAGCGTGGGTTTACCGCAGGCGAAGCGTTCGCAGACTACGAGCGAAGCCACTTCAATCAATTCTTTCACTTGGTACTTTGATCATCCAGGGTCCCTACCGTTACGGTAGGGACACGAAACATCAGGATGTGACCAGATCATCGTCCGTCTTGCCGAATACCACGCAATTGCGGCCAGCATCTTTGGCGCGATAGAGCGCGTCGTCGGCATCGACGAGTAGCTGGCGCAATTCGTAACCGGATCGATCGGTCGAGGTCGCACCGAAACTGGCGGATATCGCAATGCCGCTCGGGTTTTCATCCAAAGAACGTGCTGCGATTTCCGAACGGATTTTCTCCGCTCGATCCACCACCTGATCCAGCTGGCATTCGGGCAACAGGATGCCGAACTCTTCACCGCCTAAGCGGCCGAAGATATCCGTCGAACGCAAATGCTTTTCACACACCGTCACGACACGCTTGAGCACCTGATCGCCCACGGCATGACCGTAGGTGTCGTTGATGAGCTTGAAATGATCCAGATCAATCAGGATGAGGCAAGCGCCGCGTGCAGATTTTTTTGCATAGCGCAGCGCGAGCTCCGCCTCGCTGACGAAATGCTGCCGGTTGAATATTCCGGTCAGACCATCGCGCCGCGCCAGATTCATGAAGCGGAGTTGTGAGCGCTTGAGGCGGTAGAGCCATAGGCCGATGAATGCCAACACCATCAGCAATAGGCCGATGTATAGCCGACCGGCTTCTACCGCTTTGCGGTCGAGCGCCTGCTGCAGTTGCAGAATCTGGTTCTGATTGTTCAGCTTATCGACTTGCTGCTTTTTCGCCTGCACCTGCTGCTTGACGATCTGGTAGGCCAATGCCTTCGCGCTAACGTCATCGAGATAGGCTTTATCGGCTGCCATGTATTTTTCGTGATAGGCAAGCGCAGATTGAAGATGCCCCTGCTGCTTATCAACTTGATAGAGCAGGCCGTAAGCCTTGCGAAGCGGCTCGGTGTATTGCCCCTTGATACTGGCACTAATGGTATCCATGGCGAATTTTTTTGCTTGTACGGCTTCACCTTGCTTCCAGTAAGCCTGCGCCAGCAGCACGTCGAATTGCGAAATCAGACTTGGGTACTGATCACGCTGTACATCCGCTCCGTTCCTTTCGAGCAATTCGATAGCGTCCGCAGTATGTCCTTGCTTGATGTCGAAGCTCGCCAGGTCTGCACGTAATGTATTGGCGACCAAGGGCTCACCAGCTTTGACGCATACATCGATACCGGTTTGAAACTTCGGATCAAGTGCCTGCTGTTTACTGTTGAAGTAGCCTGCATTGAACTTGAAAAATAAAGCCTTGCATGGGCTTTCTCCAGGCGGAATGACCTGAAGCATTTGATCGGCGTAGCCCACGGCAAGATCGTATTGCTCTGCTGCGATAAGTAATTGTGCCGCTTCACCAAGACCCTGGAAGCGAGCTCTCTTGTCGGTGATCTGTGGCAATTGCTCAAGCATCTGACTCAATTGCGTGAATGCGTCCTCATAATGATGTCCGATACCCAGTATGTTGATCAACGTAGCCGTTGCGCGAAATCGCAATGTTTCGTCAGCGGACTGATCAATAATCGCATTCAACCGTGAGGTCGCACTTTCATAGTCGCCCTTGTAGGCCACTTGCCAGGCATCGAGGTAGCGCAAATACCATTGCTGCTGCAGCGACAACTGCATTTCTTGGCGATCGAGTTGTTGCAAGAGCTCCACGAACTCGACGTGATTCGACGTCTTGATGCGATCCGCTTGTTCAAGCACCTGCGACAGATCGTTCGCCACAGGCACGGCCGCCATAGCCGTGCCTGTGGACAAGCCGAATAGCAAAGCCGCTCCGGCGAAAAATAACCGGCATGCCATGCCGGGCCAGTACATCGGTCAGGCTGCGATAGTCATAGCGTGTAGATCAGGCTGTGAGGCCTGCTGCTGGCTTTTCGGCGGAGGCGCCTCCTCTTCAGTCTCGTCCTCCTCTTCTTCGCTTGGCATCTGAATGGGTGGCGGCGGATCCTCACCTAGCATGGTCTGCAGCTGAGCCGAGTTCTTGGCAAGAATCGCTTCGCGCAACGCCGGCTCGATCTGAACATCGGCCATGGCAAGCTCAACATCGTCCCGCGATGCATGACGCAATTGCGCGTCCTGCCCCATCCGTTCCAAAAAGTCGATGACGTCTGACATTGGTATCCCCTTGATTAAGTTGGTCGTCCCCCAAAACACCCACTCATCTGCATCGCCATAAACAAGGCGCTGCATTCGCGATGATATCTTGCTTTATGGCAGTTGACGTCATGGCAACCTGGCGATCGGCTTGGATCACCCCTCCAAATATCGCAAGATCATACTGACATTCACTTCGTGCAAATGCGTGCACAAGTCGTGCCGCTTATGCGTGGAGCTCGTCGGCTATCACCTTATCCAACACGGCCAACCGAGCTCGTATCTCGGGGTTATTCTGCATTTTGCACGCAGGCGGAATCGCCAACGTGTCCGCCATACCGATATCCGCCAGGGGCAACTTACCCAGTGCTATGCGCTCGATCCGAGGCGATTGAATCGGCAATGTTGCAGCGCGGTAGATGATCACCTCGTGCTCTAGCGGGTAGTCTTGCGCCAGCACATCAACCAGCACCTGCCGGTAGGCCGCGCCGGTGGCGAATCGCGTCTGCGATTGATCGCCGGCCAAACCCGCCTGCCACAACACCAGCCACGCGCTGGTGTCGAGGCGACGGTGGTAATACATCAACTGGCTCGCCTCATAGTGTTGGCAGCCGAAAGTGCCCGGGTCGATTCCCAGGTCGGCATATAGACAATCCTCAGCTGAAATACCCGGCTCCATATGCGCGGGGTAGCCTTCGCTACGGGCCATCTCAATCGATTTGTGCGGTGCCCAGGCAAATACGCCGGGGTGGCCATAGAACACCCCGCATACACGTTTGCCGGCACGCACTTCAGTCAGGATGGCATCCACCATCTGTCGATAGGTCTCTATACGCTTCTTACCCTCGCTATAGAACGATCGCAGACTGCGTACGTCGGGATGCATTCGCTGTAGCCAGAGCTCCACCACGCCGTCAGAAACCCCCATGAACACCACCTCGGCCTGCTCGATATGACTACGTGCTAACGGGCTGATATGGGAGCCCAGCGTCATGCCGATGCCCACGCAGACAAGGCTTCCGGTTGGTTGGGGTGGGTTCAAGGCGGATGCTCCATGAGAGGTATCTGAAGAAAGGACAAATCGAACCAGAGCGGCGCTTTCATGAGCGCCGCATGGCTGAGCCATCGCAATACTAGTGGGAGCTCGGTCGTGCCGGAGAATCCCCCATTGGCATCGTGCCCATGGAGCCCTGGGCATCTTTACCGCCATGGTCGTCACCTCCCTGTCCGTCCATGTCCATGTCGTCATCCGGTGGCGCTTTGGCCACGATAGCCTTGTATTGCGCTGGCGATAGATCGGGCAGTTTCTGCAAGAAGGCGACCATGCTCCAAATGGTGTCGTCATCATGGCTGCTTCCCCATGCCGGCATCGCGCTCATCTTGATGCCGTGCTTGATCACCCAGAAGGCCTCTTTCGGATCGATGCGCAGCTGCGACAAATTGGGTGGCTGTGGATACAGCCCAGGGCGAATTTCCGAATCCTTCATGCCGGGTGCCAGATGGCAGTTGGTGCACATGGCCGCGTATTGACCAGCACCTTTCAATACGAGTTGCTCGTCATCGAGCTTTGGCATCTCGAGGTTGGCCGAGTGGGCCTGGATCGAGCGCTCACGCAATATCTGCAATGCCGCGGTGACCAGCTGAGTGTGATGGTCATCGGCACCGATGTTGTATGTGCCGGAATAAATGAAGGCTACGCCGCCTATCGCGGCGATGACACTGAACGCGGCAACGGTGATGACGACTTGAGAGAATCGATTCATAAGTACTTTCCCCTTAAAACCAGAAGCGCACGCCAGCAACGATCTGCTGGTCGAATACGGGATGACCATCCTGCCGAGCGTAATCCGCGGTTTGCCCGAACCGGCGTACCCAGTTCACGCCGATATACGGCGCAAACTGCCGGTTGAACTCGTAACGCAAGCGCAAGCCAAACTGCACATCGGATAACCCACTGCCGATACGCTGGGCGGGGTCGTTCTTGCCATAGAGGTTGATCTCAGCCTCGGGCTGAAGAATCAAGCGTTGGGTGAATAGCAGTTCGTATTCAGCGCGTAACCGTGCTGATGTACGACCGGATGGGTCGACATAACCGGTGGCCTCAAGCTCGAACCAGTACGGCGCCAAACCTTGAATGCCGAACGCCGCCCAATCGCGTTGTGTACCTGTGCCGATGTCGTGGCGCACGCCGAGTTGAGTACTCCAGAACGCACTCACGTTACGGTTCCAGAACGCTTCAACATCACCCTCCTCTAGCGTGCCGCGACTGCTCTCGCCCTCCGTGCGCACCCACAGCTTGTTCTGGTCGTTGCCGTACCAGCCTTCGATATCCCACGACTGACCGTTCATATCGCGTCCGTGAAATGCTTCCAGTTGGTCGACCAGTAACATGCCAAGTGGTGCGTTATCGGACATATCCATGCCCTGCATCGTGCCGTAGCCGATGCCGTCGGAATAATCGGGACTACGCGCATTCGATGATGGGCTTCCACCTTGCATGGGCCCCATCGTCATAGCCTGCGTCACAACCGCACTATGTCCAGTCGCATGGTCCAAAGGTGGCATATCGCTGTGGTCCATCCCCGGCATATCAGCATGCATTGGAGCCGACGAGGCCGGTGGCATCTGCATGGTTTGCGCTGATGAGATTTGTGTTGCTGACGTGGGTATTGCTGCCGTCGACACGGATGCGGAAGGCCTTGGTTTGCGCTTTTTGTTGGGGACCTTCTTGACAGGCGCAGCCGCCGGTACCGACGATGTGCTTGAGGATGCCGCTGGCATCACCATCCCAGGCATGCTGCCCATATCCATCGGCATGGCACTACTCGCGCTGGCCGGCGCGTTCTGCGCTTGCGCAGCCCACGGTAATACCGTCATCAAGGCCGCCATCAAGAGCGAACGACGCATCACGGTGGACGTCACCTTGCGCTCCATGCTCATGACACCACCACTTCGCGCATCATCCCCGCTTGCATGTGATAAAGCATGTGGCAGTGATAGGCCCAGCGACCGGGATTATCGGCACTGACTTGGTAGCTGATGCGCTGTGCCGGCTGCACGTTGATGGTGTGCTTGCGCACCTGGAATTGCCCATCGGGACTTTCCAGCTCGCTCCACATGCCATGCAGGTGAATCGGGTGATTCATCATCGTGTCGTTGACCAGCACGATGCGCAGTCGCTCGCCGCGATTAAAGTGGATGGGCTTTGCCTCGGAGAACTTCAGGCCGTCGAATGACCACATGTAGCGCTCCATATTGCCGGTGAGATGCAGCTCGATCTCACGGCTTGGTTCGCGCTTGTCGAGTGATCCGCCAATGGTGTGCAGGTCGGCATAGGTCAACACGCGACGACCGTTGTCGCGCAATCCAACGCCTGGGTCGTCAATGTTGGTGCGTGGCATGTCCACATGCATATCAACACCGGGGCTGTATTCGGTGCTCGCGTGATGGACTATCGGTGCGTTTTCTCCAGCCATGCCCGCCATGCTGTCGTGGCCCATCGCAGACATGTCGCCATGACTATGCGATGCACTCATATCCCCCATCGTCATCGCACCCATCATGTCTTTCATGCTGAGCCAGACGCGCGGATCCATCACGGGTACATCCGCCGTCATACCCAATCGCGGCGCGAGCGTGCCGCGTGCGTAACCGGAGCGATCGATCGACTGAGCAAATAGTGTGTAGGCGCGCTCGTCTTGTGGCTCGACGATAACGTCATAGGTTTCCGCGACTGCGATGCGGAATTCATCCACGGCAACGGGCTCCACGTCTTGGCCATCGGCGGCAATCACCGTCATCTTCAAGCCCGGTATACGCACGTCGAAGATGGACATGGACGAGCCGTTGATAAAGCGCAGACGGATCTTCTCGCCAGGGCGGAACAGTCCCGTCCAATTGCCCGCTGGAGCTGTGCCGTTCATGAGGTAGGTATAGGTATAACCAGAGACGTCACTGAGATCGGTTGGATTCATGCGCATCTCGTTCCACATACGGCGCTTGGCCAACGCTTGGCTCAAGCCCTTTTCGCGCACGTCACGGTAGAAATCAGGAACGGTGGGCCGAGCGACGTTGTAGTAATCACTGCTCTTCTTGAGCTTCGCGTAAATTCGCTCGGGGTCTTCGTCCGTCCAATCATTGAGCATGACGACGTAATCACGATCGGTCGGATAACGATCCGGGCCAGCCGGCTCAATCACCAAAGCACCATAGAGCCCGGTCTGCTCTTGATATTCAGAGTGCGAGTGGTACCAGTACGTACCCGCTTGGCGCACCTGAAACTGATAGACAAAGGTTTCGCCCGGAGCAATACCCGGATAGCTGATGCCTGGCACACCATCCATGTCAAAGGGGAGCACGATGCCGTGCCAATGAATCGACGTAGGTACACGTAGCCGGTTGCGCACACGCAACGTCACCGTGCTGCCTTCTTTCCAACGCAACACGGGACCAGGAACGCAGCCGTTAAC
>JBARCX010000401.1:0-3783 GCA_049794535.1 Rhodanobacter sp. | reverse complement strand
GAAATCACCATCACCGGCCGTACTGGCCTACGCGCGAAGGACTATGACCAGCTTGTGGTGGCCGTGCCGCATCTCGGCAATAGCTTGCCGATTGTTGGTGCGGTAGTCGCGGGCCCGGTAGGTGCGGCTGCCGGTCTCGCCGTGCAAGGACTCTTGGGCAGTGGGTTGAATCATGTGGCGGTTCGGCGTTATCGCGTCACCGGTACGTGGGACAACCCCGTCATGACACTGGTGGACAAGAGCGAGGAGCAGCTCAAGCCACCGCTCGCCGAACCGGTGCCGGTCCCGGGATCTGCCACGAGTGTGATGCCGCCACTGGCCGTTCCCGCGCCGGCAAGCAGCGCGGGAAGTCATTAGAACCTGTTCAACGCGGACTAAGCGGAGAGTTTGAACAGGTTCTAGGGTTCCGTTGGCGTTGTTTGGCGACGGAACGGAAACAGTTGTTGTTTCACAAAGCCATCAGGCATGTAGTCACCGACTACGCCGTACTTTTCCGGAAACTGTTTCGGCGATTTCACGGCGGTGCCGAACAGGTAATCGATGAAGGCGTAGTGCGCTGCGTAGTTGCGATCGATCGCTTCGTCGTCGGAAGCGTGATGCCAATGATGGAAGTCCGGTGTCACGATCAGGTACTTGAGTGGTCCCCAGCGCAGATGCACATTGGCGTGGTTGAACACCGCCTGGAAGCCGACGATCAGGATGTAACCGTTCATCACGGCTTCGCTGAAACCGAGAATGTACAGTGGCGCCAAAACGCACACGCGTGTAGCAATCAGTTCCAGCATGTGTTGCCGCGAACCGGCCAACCAATCCATCGTTTTCACGCTGTGATGCACCGCGTGGAAACGCCACAGGAATGGCACCTCGTGATACGCGCGATGCGTCCAGTACTGCGCCATATCCGCCACCAGCACGCATAGCAACAACTGAGGTATGAAGGGGAGATATCGCACCGCTTGTTGAAAGTGGCTACTGACCAGCCAGCCGAACAGGTGATGCAGCAGGAAGTTCACCGTCAGCAAGGCCAGCCCGACAATGAAGTGGTTCACCGTGAAGTGCTTCAGGTCGGTTTGCCATTCTTTGCGGAATAGCGTTTGCCCCTTGTAGAGAGGGAACAGTTTTTCGATCACCACGAAAATCAGCGTTGAGCCGAGCAGATCGAGGATGAACCAGTCCAGCCCGATATACGGCGTGTGGTCGGGAAAGCTGCCTACCGGTACGCGCGAGCCGCCTAGTGCGGTGGCCACCAGCACGAATGCGAATGCCACCAGATTGAGGTTGCGCATTCTGCCGAGAATGAGGTTGCCAAGCGAGATACCGCCGGACACCAGCAACGCGATCAGCAGTAGCTGACGGAGTACATCGACCGAGTACTTGTGTCGCAGGTCTGGCGTCGTTAGATATTGCGGAAAATGGAACGCCAAAACGGCCAGGAGCGCCAGAAAACCCAGCGACAGCGCGACGACTCCACTGACCATCCCAAGCCCTGGCTTCAGAGCACCATCGCTATGCAACAGCTCGTTGGTTTCCTCGATCGGTGTGACTACGGTGCGATCGATGACCTCGCGGGCCAGCTTGCGTTTGGAGAACTCGCTCATCAATGATCCCTCATCCGATTTTGCCCCCAGGCGTTGTTGCGCATGGTAGCGGTAAGCGGCTTACTTCAATGCTTTAAACCTGCCTTGGACGGCCCCATGTGGGATAGTTACTGACTGATTTCAGATGGCCCAAAGACCTATGGATTCCCTGATTACTCTCGCCGAGAGCAAGCTGCTGACCCCCGGTGGCCTCGCCATGAGCGACCTCGACCGCGTGTTCTCCCAGTTGATGGGTCCGTCGATCGACGCCGCCGACCTGTATTTCCAGCATTCGCGCAGCGAGTCCTGGTTGCTGGAGGAGGGTATCGTCAAGGACGGTAGCCATTCGATCGAGCAGGGCGTTGGCGTTCGCGCGATCAGCGGCGAGAAGACCGGCTTCGCCTATTCCGACGAGATCGTACTGCCGCAGCTGCTGGATGCCTCCAAGGCCGCACGCGCTATCGCGCAGGACGGTCATGGCGCCGGCAAGCCGCTGGCTCTGAACGGCGCGCGCCAGCTGTATCCGGCGATCGATCCGGTCGAGAGTCTGCCAAACCCAGACAAGATCGCCTTGCTGCGCGAGGTGGATGCCTATGCGCGTTCGCGCGATCCGCGTGTAAAGCAAGTCATCGTCAGCCTCGCTGCGACCATGGATACCGTGCTGGTGGCCGGTTCCGACGGCACGCTCGCCGCCGATGTGCGCCCGCTGGTGCGCCTAAGCGTGCAGGTGATCGCCGAGCAGAACGGTCGCCGTGAGCAGGGCCACTCCGGCGGCGGCGGCCGTTACGGCTATCGCGAGTTGATGGAAAACGGTCGCGCCATGCATTTTGCCGACGAGGCGGTGCGCCAGGCCTTGGTCAATCTCGATGCGGTGGACGCTCCAGCGGGCAGCATGACCGTTGTGCTTGGCCCCGGCTGGCCCGGCGTGCTGCTGCACGAAGCGATTGGCCACGGGCTGGAAGGCGACTTCAATCGCAAGGGCAGCTCCGCTTTCGCCGGTCGCATCGGTCAGCGAGTCGCTGCACCCGGCGTCACCGTGGTCGATGACGGTACGTTGATGGGTCGTCGCGGCTCGCTCAGCGTGGACGACGAAGGCACGCCGACCGAGTGCACCACGCTGATCGAAGACGGCATCCTCAAGGGCTACATGCAGGACAAATTGAATGCGCGTCTGATGGGCGTGGCACCTACCGGCAACGGTCGCCGCGAATCCTTCGCGCAGCTACCGATGCCACGCATGACCAACACCTATATGCTGGCCGGATCGCACGATCCGCAAGAGATCATTCGCTCGGTGAAGCGTGGTCTGTACGCGCCGAATTTCGGTGGTGGCCAGGTCGACATCACCAATGGCAAGTTCGTGTTCTCCGCCAGCGAGGCCTACCTGATCGAGGATGGCAAGATCACTGCGCCGGTGAAGGGCGCTACGCTCATCGGCAGCGGCCCCGAAGTGCTTACCCGCGTCTCGATGATCGGTAACGATCTGGCGCTGGACGAAGGCGTGGGCGTCTGCGGTAAAGATGGCCAAAGCGTGCCGGTTGGCGTAGGTCAGCCGACGCTGAAGATCGATAGCATGACGGTGGGTGGTACTGCTTCCTGACGCGTTTGCGTTAGTGCAGAGCAGCCTCGCATGTGTGAGCCTCAATCACTGAGGACGAACCCAAGGGTTCGTCCCGTTGGGTATCCGCAAAGGCTGTAGCAGCGGATCTAGTCGTCCAACGGCGCGGATTCAGCGTGATCTGCTTCGTCCGCTTGATCCGTTTCGTTCTGCTGCCCCAGTTCTTTCAGCAACTGGAAGATCTCGCGATACGCCCGCGGTGGTTTGTTCGGTACGTCTTTCTCAAGTCGCGCCTGACGGATTAGCGAACGCAGGTGTTGGCGATCGATCTGCGGATGCTGGGCGATCAATCCGGACAATGCGCTCTCGTCTTCGCTGATGAGCTGATCGCGCAGTGCTTCGAGGCGATGCATCGCCGCGTTTTCTTGGCGCTGCTTTTCGCGGTTTACACCCAGCTCTGCGCGCACCGAGGCGAATGCCTCGTCGTCGTGACGGCGCATCACCTTGGCTAGAAAAGCTAGCTGCCGCTTGTGCGCAATATGCGCGGTAATGCGGCGGGTGGTCTCGACTTCGCGCCTCACGTCGTCTGGCAGCTCGAGCTTTGCCAGTCGGCTCGGTTGCAGCTCGACCAATTGCGTCACCAAGGCC
>JBARCX010000400.1:0-9010 GCA_049794535.1 Rhodanobacter sp. | reverse complement strand
ACGACTCAGACCGCCGCTCTCACCGCGCGTTACGGAATCACCAATCGTCTCGAAGTAGAGCTGCGCGTGCCGTATGTGTCGACCGAGAGTGATGTTGTCAGCCGCGAGGTTTTCACCGGTACATCGCAAGACAACGTCTTGCATTCCAGTGGTAGCGGTATTGGTGATATCGAGGCAACTGCGCGCTACCAGATCAATGATGGGGGCGCTGACAAGCCGTATTACATTGCCTGGCTACGCTTCAAATCACGTACGGGAACCGATCCGTTCCAGGTGACCACGGATTGCGTGGAGCGATGTGTGGAGAACGCTACTGGCACGGGCCTCCCGCTAGAGCTGCCTACCGGCTCGGGCTTTTACTCCATACAGCCTGGCATGACCTGGCTCATGCCCTCTGACCCCGTGGTGTTCTTCGGTAATTTCAGCTACTTGTACAACGTTGAGCGACACGATGTGTGGCAGCAGTTGGTGTTGAGCAAAGAATTTCTGGGTAATGTGAAGATTGGCAATGTCGTGGATGCCAGTGTCGGCATGGGCTTTGCGCTGAACGATAAAGCGTCGATGAGTATTGGCTACGACCAGAGCTTTATTGGGGTCACTCACGAGGATGGTCAGAAGGCACCAGGCTCGACCAAGATCTGGCTGGGCAACTTGCTGATCGGCAGTTCTTATCGTTTGAATGAAAAGCGCACGCTGAATTTCACACTTGCTGCGGGCGTAACTCGTGATACGCCCGATGTGCTGGTAACCGTTCGGGTACCGATGTTGTTCTGAGCGGGCAGGGATGTGGCTGATCTGCCCGCGCAGGTTTCGTACTGTGCCTCTTAGAGTCCTTCGGCTTGCATGGCAGCCTTCACGCCGGCATTGCTGTTCATGCGATCCAAGAAGCGCGCCAGGTGATCGAAGCCTTGCAGGTCGACCTGTTTGGCATGAGCCCAACGTGTCACCACGAACAAATACGCGTCGGCAATCGAGCGCGTGCCGGTCAACCAATCCTGGGTGGCCAGCTGTGCGTTCAGTCGCTCGAACTGGCCGCGCAGTTTGGTACGTGCATTTTCCTGCAGTTCGGCATGCTGCTCTGGTTCTGCGATGAAGCGTTGCGGGGCAAACAAGGGCTTGAATGACTGGTGCACATCGGAGTTGAGCAAGGCCAGCCAGCGATTCGTTTCGGCACGACCACGCGCAGAACCATCGCCACCCAAGGCGGCGGCAGGGAAGCGGTCGGCCAGATAATTGAGAATCGCAACGTTCTCGGTCAGCACCCAGCCGTCATCGTCAAGCGCGGGCACCTGCCCGCTGGGGTTGATCTTCAGATATTCCGGCGAGCGCAGCTGGTCGCGAGCGACATGATGGGTCTCGTACGGTTGGCCGATCCATTCCAGCACGATGTGATCGGCTAACGAGCAGGCGCCGGGCAGGCAATAGAGCTTCATGTGCATTCCGTGTGAGAAGAGGCGTGTGGAGTGGGGATAGCGATGTAGTGTCGCGCGCCGGCTATGCGTGCCTCAAGCGACAGGCCGTTGTCGGCGCTGCATCCACCAGCCGCCGGTGCAGACGCCGATAATCAGCACGGCATCGAGTGCGTAGGTGAGCCCACCACGCGCTGCAAACCAGTCGGACCACAACGGGTCATGCGAGATCATGCGTCCCGCGGTCCAGGCAATCGCGGCCGCGCCAAGGTAGATGATGATCGGGAAGCGTTCGATCAATTTCAGGATGAGTGTGGAGCCCCAGACGACGAGCGGCACGCTGATGAGTAAGCCGAGTACAACCAGGCTGAGCTCGCCCTTCGCCGCACCGGCGATCGCCAGCACATTGTCCATCCCCATCAGTGCGTCGGCGACGATGATGGTGCGTAACGCCGTCCAGAAACTGTTGGCGGCCCCCACGTTGGGTTCGCTCTCGTCGGACTTCAGCAGTTTCCAGGCGATCGGTAGCAGCAGCAATCCGCCAGCCAGCATCAGGCCAGGCAGTTCGAGCAGGTAGACCACGACGGCGGTCAGTACGATCCGTACGGCGACGGCGCCGAACGTGCCCCAGAACACCGCTTTTTTCTGCAGCGGCTTAGGTAGGTTGCGCGCAGCCAGTGCGATGACAATGGCATTGTCGCCAGCCAGCACCAAGTCGAGCAGGACGATCGTTAGCAGGCCGGAGAGAAAGTCGGAAGTGATGAAATCCATGCGGTTCGATTCCTGCGTGCGGGACTTAAAGCAGTAACCACGGGCGCACGCAGCCCCGCGATTACCGCAAAAGTCTCGTTCGCGGCAGAACCGCTGCAGTGACCGGAGCGGTGCTCCGCTCGTGATGACGACCACTGCACGGACACCCGATGAAACGGCGTCCGGAACTACTCCCCTTTGGGATCAGTATCTGTCTATTGTCGATGTCGCCATGCGTGCCAGTCAAGCCAAAGCCCTTAAGGAAAAGGCTTTCTCCCGCTAGAATGCGTCGAGAATAGTTAACTCTGTTGCTTCCCCAGCTCCCGGTTTGCAATGAAATGAGCGGCCGCTGAGTGGCGAACGCGCACAGAGTGTCGGCCTGCGGTCAGCCGGGCGTTTATCTTTAGGGTTGTTGATATCTATGAATACCGTCTACCGCCAATCCCTCCCCGGCACGTCGCTGGATTATTTCGATGCACGTGCCGCCGTGGAGGCGATCCAGCCGGGTGCCTATGACGCGCTGCCCTATACCTCGCGCGTGCTCGCCGAGAACCTGGTGCGTCGTTGTGATCCGGCGATCCTCAGCGCGTCGCTCAAGCAGATCATCGAACGCAAGCGCGAGCTTGATTTCCCGTGGTTCCCGGCGCGCGTGGTGTGCCATGACATCCTCGGCCAGACGGCATTGGTGGACCTGGCCGGCCTGCGCGATGCGATTGCCGATTGCGGCGGTGACCCGGCCAAGGTGAACCCGGTGGTGCCGGTGCAGCTGATCGTCGATCACTCGCTGGCGGTGGAGTGCGGTGGCTTCGATCCGAACGCGTTCGCGAAGAACCGCGCCATTGAAGATCGCCGCAACGAAGATCGCTTTCACTTCATTAACTGGACCAAGAAGGCGTTCGAAAATGTCGACGTCATCCCGCCGGGCAACGGGATCATGCACCAGATCAACCTGGAGAAAATGTCGCCAGTGATCCAGGTACACCATGATGATAATGGCAAGGGTGTGGCCTATCCCGATACCTGTGTGGGCACCGACAGCCATACGCCGCACGTGGATGCGCTCGGCGTCATCGCCATCGGCGTGGGCGGCCTGGAGGCCGAGAGCGTGATGCTCGGTCGTGCCTCGTGGATGCGCCTGCCCGACATCGTGGGCGTGGAACTCACCGGCAAGCGACAGCCCGGCATCACCGCCACCGACATCGTGCTTGAGCTCACCGAGTTCCTGCGCAAGGAGAAGGTGGTTGGCGCATACCTGGAATTCCGCGGTGAAGGCGCGGCAAGCCTCACGCTGGGCGATCGCGCCACCATCTCCAACATGGCGCCCGAATACGGCGCCACCGCCGCGATGTTCTTTATCGATGGCCAGACCATCGACTACCTGCGCCTCACCGGCCGCAGCGACGAGCAGGTCAAGCTGGTGGAAACCTACGCCAAGGTCGCCGGCCTGTGGGCGGACACACTGGCGCATGCGCAGTACGAGCGCGCGTTGACGTTCGACCTGTCCTCGGTGGTGCGCAACATGGCGGGCCCATCCAATCCGCACAAGCGCCTGCCCACCTCTGATCTCGCTGCGCGCGGCATTGCAGGCGAGTGGGAAGAGCAGCCGGGGCAGATGCCCGATGGCGCCGTGATCATCGCCGCCATCACCAGTTGCACCAACACCAGCAATCCGCGCAACGTCATCGCGGCCGCCTTGCTTGCGCGCAACGCGAACGCGCGTGGCCTGACGCGCAAGCCATGGGTGAAGAGTTCGCTCGCTCCCGGCTCCAAAGCGGTGGAGCTGTATCTGAAAGAGGCGAACCTGCTGGCGGATCTGGAGAAGCTCGGCTTCGGCATCGTCGCGTTCGCGTGCACCACCTGCAACGGCATGTCCGGCGCGCTCGATCCGGCGATTCAGCAGGAGATCATCGATCGCGACCTGTATGCCACCGCCGTGCTGTCCGGCAACCGCAATTTTGATGGCCGCATCCATCCGTATGCCAAGCAGGCCTTCCTGGCCTCGCCACCGCTGGTGGTGGCCTATGCCATCGCCGGCACCATCCGCTTCGACATCGAGAAGGACGTGCTCGGCGTCGACACCAACGGCCAACCGGTGACGCTCAAGGACATCTGGCCCACCGACGAGGAGATCGACGCGATCGTCTCCGCCAGCGTGAAGCCTGAGCAGTTCCGCAAGGTCTACGATCCGATGTTCGCGCGCACTGGCCACGCCGGCACGAGTGCCGCGCCGCTGTACGACTGGCGCCCGCAGAGCACCTACATCCGCCGTCCGCCGTATTGGGAGGGCGCCCTCGCGGGTGAGCGCACGCTCAAGGGCATGCGTCCGCTGGCGGTGCTCGGCGATAACATCACCACCGATCACTTGTCGCCGTCCAACGCGATCATGCTCAACAGCGCAGCGGGCGAATACCTCGCGAAGATGGGCCTGCCGGAAGAAGACTTCAATTCATACGCGACTCATCGCGGCGATCACCTGACCGCGCAACGCGCCACCTTCGCCAACCCCACCCTGATCAACGAGATGGCCGTGGTCGATGGCGAAGTGAAGAAGGGCTCGCTGGCCCGCGTAGAGCCGGAAGGCAAGGTCATGCGCATGTGGGAAGCGATCGAAACCTACATGGATCGCAAGCAGCCGCTGATCATCATCGCCGGTGCCGACTACGGCCAGGGCTCGTCGCGCGACTGGGCCGCGAAGGGCGTGCGCCTTGCTGGCGTAGAGGCGATCGCAGCCGAAGGCTTCGAGCGCATCCATCGCACCAACCTGATCGGCATGGGCGTGCTGCCGCTGGAGTTCAAGCCCGGCACCAACCGCACGACGCTGGGCATCGACGGCACCGAAACCTTCGACGTGGTCGGCACACGCACGCCGCGCGCGGACCTCACGCTGGTCATCCATCGCAAGAACGGCGGGCGCATCGAGGTACCGGTAGTCTGCCGCCTGGATACCGGCGAAGAAGTGTCGATCTACGAAGCTGGCGGCGTGCTGCAGCGCTTCGCACAGGACTTCCTCGAGGCTTCGCAGGCGGCCTGATCACGCACTGATCCGCAGGACCATGCCACGCGGCATCGTCCTGCGGTGGGTGACTTCGCTCGCATGCGAAGTCCAGTCACCACAGGACAACACATAGATGGCACAGCTTCCCCAGATACGGATTCCCGCCACTTACCTGCGCGGTGGCACCAGCAAGGGCGTGTTCTTCCGCCTGCAGGACCTGCCCGAGGCAGCGCAGGTGCCAGGCGCCGCGCGCGATGCGCTGCTACAACGCGTGATTGGCAGCCCCGATCCCTACGGCAAGCAGATCGACGGCATGGGCGGCGCCACGTCCAGCACCAGCAAGACGGTGATCGTGTCCAGGAGCAGCCGCCCAGACCATGACGTGGACTACCTGTTCGGTCAGGTGGCCATCGACAAGGCTTTCGTCGACTGGAGCGGGAATTGCGGCAACCTGTCGGCAGCGGTCGGTCCGTTCGCCATCGCAGGTGGCCTGGTCGATCCCGCGCGCGTGCCGCGCGACGGCATCGCCACCGTGCGCATCTGGCAGGCCAACATCGGCAAGACGATCATTGCCCATGTGCCGATGACCGGCGGTGCAGTGCAGGAAACCGGTGATTTCGAGCTGGATGGCGTGACTTTCCCTGCCGCCGAAGTGCAGCTGGAGTTCATGGATCCGGCCGCCGAAGAAGATGGCGCGGGCGGGGCGATGTTTCCCACCGGGCACCTCGTCGACGACCTGGAGGTGCCGGGCGTCGGCACGCTCAAGGCGACCATGATCAATGCCGGCATTCCCACCATCTTTATCGAGGCCTCCGCGATCGGCTACACCGGTACGGAGCTGCAGGACGCCATCAACAGTGATGCCAAGGCGCTGGCGATGTTCGAGACCATTCGCGCGCACGGCGCGCTGCGCATGGGTCTGATCGGCTCGCTCGACGAGATCGCCACGCGCCAGCACACGCCCAAGGTGGCCTTCGTCGCCAGGCCGGCCGATTACATCGCGTCGAGTGGCAAGCCGGTGACGGCGGGCGATATCGACTTGCTCGTGCGCGCGATGTCGATGGGCAAGCTGCATCACGCCATGATGGGCACGGCGGCGGTAGCCATCGGCGCCGCCGCGGCCATTCCAGGCACGCTGGTGAATTTGGCGGCAGGCGGCGGTGAGCGCGATGCGGTGCGCTTTGGCCATCCGTCGGGGACGTTGCGGGTAGGCGCTGCGGCGGCGCTGGTTGACGGTACGTGGACCGTCACCAAGGCGGTCATGAGCCGAAGCGCGCGCGTGCTGATGGAAGGCTGGGTGCGAGTGCCTGCGGGGTGAGCCCGCAAGTTGGGCGCTGACTCCCTTCTGCCATAGCGATATGGTTAGGTGACTTAGACACAAGGGTGGTTTCCCTGTTGCCAGGAGACGAGCACTCATGAGTGCGCACGATATTCGTTCCGCCAAGCGTCCTGATCCTGACCAGCCGATGGTCGATATCGCCAACTATGTCGCCGACTACCAGGTCGACTCGACCGAGGCCTACGACACCGCGCGTTACATGCTGCTCGACTCGCTGGGCACCGCGATGCTCGCGATGAAGTTCCCCGAGTGCGTAAAGCACCTCGGGCCGCTGGTGCCGGGTGCGAATCTGCCGGGCGGCGCCCGCGTGCCGGGTACCAGTCATGAGCTGGATCCGGTGCAGGCGGCGTTCGCCATTGGCACTCAGATCCGCTGGCTCGATTTCAACGACACCTGGCTGGCCGCCGAGTGGGGTCATCCGTCCGACAATCTTGGCAGCATCCTGGCCGTGGCCGATTACCTCAGCCGCAAGGCAGAGCGCGAGGGTGGCGAGCCGCTGACCGTGCGTGACGTGCTTACTTATGCGATCAAGGCCCACGAAATCCAGGGCTGCTACGCGTTGAAGAACAGTTTCAACCGGGTGGGGCAGGACCATGTGATCCTGGTGCGTCTGGCCTCCACGGCGGTTGCCACGGCCATGCTCGGCGGCAACAAGGAGCAGATCACTACCGCGGTGTCACACAGTTGGATCGATAACGGTGCGCTGCGCACCTATCGCCACGCACCGAACACCGGCCCGCGTAAGAGTTGGGCTGCCGGCGATGCCTGCCGTCGAGCGGTGATCCATGCCATCAATGCCGTCTATCGCGGCGTGGTGGGCTACCCGTCGGCACTCAGCGCCAAGACCTGGGGCTACTACGACGTCGCCTTCAAAGGCCAAGCGTTCGAGTTCGAGCGTCCGTTCGGCAGCTACGTGATGGAAAACGTGCTGTTCAAGATCAGTTTTCCGGCCGAATTCCACGCGCAGACGGCGGTTGAGTGCGCCATGAAGCTGCACGGCGAGGTCGCCGGCAAGATCGACCAGATCGAAAAAGTGGTCCTAGAGACCCAGGAGGCGGGCTGCCGCATCATCGACAAGACCGGCCCGTTGGCGAATTACGCCGATCGCGATCATTGCATCCAGTACATGGTGGCCGTGCCGTTGATCTTCGGCCGCCTCGCGGCGGACGATTACAACGACGATATTGCCGCCGATCCGCGCATTGACGCCCTGCGCGACAAAATGGTGGTTAGCGAAAATCCGCAATTCACCAAGGATTATTTCGACCCCGACAAGCGCTACATCGGTAATTCGGTGCAGGTGTTCTTTAGAGATGGCAGCAGCACCGAGAAGGTCTCGATCGACTTCCCGATCGGCCACCGCAAGCGCCGTGCCGAGGGCATTCCGGTATTGCTGAAGAAGTTCGAGGCGGCCATGCGTGGTCACCTGCCTGCCCACAAGGTCAAGGCTATCCTTGAGGCTACCGCTGACTCGGCTAAGCTGGATGCCATGCCGGCTCAACAATTCCTAGGGCTCTTCACATTGTAAAGACAGCGTGAGCCGAGAATGAACGGAGATTCAATGAAGAGTTTGCAATTGTTTATTTTTTGCTAAACTTCAGTCCGCCGCGTATTAGCGGGCATGTCGTAAGGAAGTTCGCTATTCGGGACTCACGCCTGCATGGCGTTGCGCGATTTCCGTGTTAGGTGGAATGGACGCGAAAACCAATATAACGAGGAGACACCTGATGAAACGTAAGGGCCTTTATTTTGTGATTGCTCTTGCCCTGGGCGGCGTAGGTGCCGTTCACGCGCAGGACAACACGGCAGCGACCGCTAGTGACACGTCGGCTACCCCGAGCTTTGATGGCCGTTGGTATATCGCTCCGACCGTGGGCGGCTACTACAACGACACCAAGCGCAACACCAGTAGCCGTCAGTTCTATTACGGCCTGGGCGTTGGTAAGTTCATTTCCCCGAATGTCTCGATCGACTTGTTCGTCGACCGCACCAAGCGCGACATCGACAACGCGGTGGGTGGCGGTAACTGGTCCAACAACAACTACGGTGTGGACGCTCGCTACTACTTTGGTGAGTGGACCGCATGGCGCCCGTACATCGTGGGCGGCGTGATGGGCAGCTATCACCGCAATCCGGCCGATAGCGGCTGGGCGCCGGCGGCTGAACTGGGCGTGGGTCTGTCCAAGACGATCACCGACAGTGCGGATTTCCGCGTCGAAGCCAAGTACCGCTACGACTGGGACGACAAGAGCCAGCCGTCGCAGAACGGTTACGGCGATTGGGTCCTGGGCTTCAGCATCGTGTCGCGCTTTGGCGAACCGGCCGCTGCACCAGCTCCAGTGGCACCGCCACCGCCGCCGGTACCGGATTGCTCCAAGACGGTTGTTAACGGCGTGAACCTCTGCGACAACAAGTGCCCGAATCTGCCGGAAGGCACGATCGTGGGTCCGGACGGTTGCCCGCAGAAGGTCGTGATCGACCTGCGTGGTGTGAACTTCAAGTTCGACCGCCCGAAGA
>JBARCX010000399.1:0-11423 GCA_049794535.1 Rhodanobacter sp. | reverse complement strand
GAATAGTGCACGGTCGAAGGTCTTCAGACGATCGCCGTAGTCGGCGATCGACAACGCCTGCATTTCCTTCAGCACATAAGGATGGCAGCGAATAGCACCCTGACCAAAGATCATCAGGCTGCGCGTCATGATATTCGCGCCTTCCACCGTGATGGCAATCGGCACGCTCGACCAGCCGCGACCAGCGTAGTTCTTTGGGCCGAGCTGCACGGCCTTGCCGCCATGCACGTCCATGGTGTCGCTGGCGATCTGCCGTGCCCATTCCGTCGCGTGGTACTTGGCAATAGCCGACGGAACGGCCGGCTTCTCGCCACGATCCACGGCTGCAGCCGTAGCGCGCGACAGCGCAGTAGTGGCGTATGTGAGGCCACCGATACGACCCAGCGCTTCTTCCACACCTTCGAAACGGGCAATCGCCAGGCCGAACTGCTTACGCATACGTGCGTAAGCACCCGTCGCTGCCGCCGAACCGCGCATCGCGCCGGTAGCGTTGGAAGGCAGCGAGATCGCACGTCCGACCGACAGACACTCCACCAACATCCGCCAACCGTGACCGGCCATGTGCGGGCCACCGATCAAAGTGGACAGCGGAGCGAACACGTTCTTGCCGTGCACCGGACCATTCTGGAACGGAATGTTCAGCGGGAAGTGGCGGCGACCGACCTCCAGACCCGGGGTGGAACGTGGCAATAGCGCCAGCGTGATACCAAGGTCGTCCTTATCACCCAGCAGATGCTCTGGGTCGTACATGCGGAACGCGAGACCGATCACCGTAGCGACCGGCGCCAACGTGATGTAGCGCTTGTCGAACGTGAGCTTGATGCCGAGTGTTTCGACGCCGTCGACCATCTGCTTACAGACGATGCCGTAGTCGGGAATCGAGGTAGCGTCGGAACCGGCATACGGACCGGTGAGTGCGAAGCAGGGAATTTCTTCACCCACGGCGAGGCGCGGCAGATAGAAATTCTTTTGCTCGTCGCTACCGTAGTGCAGCAGCAGTTCGGCCGGCCCAAGTGAGTTCGGCACGGCCACCGTAGAAGCCACGGTGGCCGACATGGTGGATAGCTTCTGCAGCACCGCAGAATGCGCCAGCGCGGAGAACTGCAGGCCGCCGTACTGCTTCGGAATGATCATGCCGAAGAATTTGTGCTTCTTGATATACGCCCAGATGTCCGGCGGCAGGTCGGCCAGTTCGTGGGTGATCTGCCAGTCGTCGATCATGCCGCACAGCTCTTCCACCGGGCCATCGAGGAAGGCTTGCTCTTCCACACTCAGCATCGGCTTCGGCTGCTTCAGCAGTTGCGACCAATCCGGCTTGCCGGAAAACAGTTCGCCCTCGAAACCGACGGTGCCTGCTTCCAACGCGGTCTGCTCGGTGTCGGATAGTTTCGGCGTGACCTTGGCGAAAAGCTTTAGCAGCGGTGCACTGATTTGCCGGCGACGAAAGTTGATCATCAACAGCGGCACAGCAATCGCCAGTTCGATCACCAGCAGGATCACCATCGTCCACGGTGCGCCCACGATCAGGCCCACGATGAACGTGGTCACCGTCGCGACAATCGCCCAGGTACGCAGACTACTGCGGTGGTAGGCACAGGCGCCGGTCGCGATGAGCGCCGCCAGCAGGGTCAGTAATACAGACATCTCGACACCCTCGTTGCAGTTACACGACACCGGCGCCCTTGCGGGCATCGGCTTGAATGGATGGGATAGGAGCTAGTTGTTCGATAAAGCGTGCGATCTCGCGTGTGAACGCATCGTTCGCATCACCTGCCAGCATATGAGTGGCGCCGGCCACCTCGACGTGTTGCGCATGTGGCACCAGCGCCAGGAACTCGTTGACGGTCGCATGCGAAACCACGTCGCTGCGCTCGCCAGAGAGCAGTAACACAGGAACATCCACTTGCGCGGCAGCGGCGATCAATCGCGGCTGGTAACGCTCGCTTTCCTGCACCACACCGGTGAGCAAAGCGGGATCCCAATGCCAGCGCAACCGGCCATCGTTACCTTCACGCAGTAACGGACGCAATTGATCTTCGCGCTTACGCTCACGGCGTTGCGGCAGGTAAGCGGCGATCTGCTCAGCCGCTTCGGCATAGTTAGCGAAGCCGTCTGGATGCGCCTGCATGAAGGCAAGGATGCGTTCTACCCCAGCAGTTTCCCAGCGCGGCGTGATATCCACCAACACCAGCGCTCGGAATGGCGAAGGGTGGATCTCACCCGCAGCGACCAGTCCGAGCAATCCGCCCATCGAGGCGCCGACCAGTATCGGCGGCTCGGGCTGCGCGCGCGCCAGCTGGAGCAGGTCATCGACGAACTGCTCCATGTGGTAGTCGCCGCCAGGCACGCGATCGCTTTCGCCGTGGCCGCGCGCGTCAAAGCTGACGCAACTGCAGCCCTGCACCGCTAACGTTGATGCGACGCCCTTCCAGGCACCACGGGTCTGACCGAAGCCATGCGCGAACAGTAACGGGGGTGCCCCGGTCGTATGTCGTCGCTCGACCGCCAGCGTGAGGCCGTCCGAGGTCGTGAAGCGCTGTACTGAGCTGCCTGTCATCTCCATACGGATGAGTATGGATTGCTCATGCCAATGCCGTCAACTTGGTCGTCAACGTGTTGATCCACATCCGATTGCGCTATGGACACCCCTGTCGGCGGGCACGAACTGCCCCGGACTCGGCTACCATACGGTCATGAACGCCAGCACTAAACCGGAACGTACCCGGCTGTCTGCCGAGGATTGGGAAGACGCCGCACTCAAACTGATTGCCGAACAGGGTGTAGGTGCCTTGGCGGTAGAGGCCCTGGCCCGCCAGCTTGGTGTGACCAAGGGCAGCTTCTACTGGCATTTCCGTACCCGTGAAGCACTACTGCAAGCCGCTCTGGAGCGCTGGGAGCAGTACGGTGAGCAAGAAGTGATCAGCCGAATCGAGGCGATCCCTGATCCTCGCGTACGCCTGCCTGAATTATTTCGCCGCGTGGCGCACGAGCTGCAACCACACCGCGTCTATGCGGCCCTGCTAAAAGCGCTAGACCACCCGCTGGTAGTACCGGTGATGGCGCGGGCTTCGCAACGGCGTACGGAGTTTCTCAACACCGCCTATCGTGAAGCTGGCATGGAGCCCGCCGAAGCGCTCAACCGTGCCCGGCTGACCTATGCCGCCTACGTCGGTTTCCTGCAGCTGAATTTCACACTCGGTCTGCCACGCTTGAGCCATGAAGAGTTCGACGCGTACGTCGAGCACATGATCGCTACGTTGATTCCCGCATGAACGCGAGACGGCTTCTAACACCTTAAGCCAGGCCGTTTTGCTGCACGCCTCCTTGCAATGCCAGTAGCTGTAACATACCGTTTTATCTCTTTTTTGGCCTAAGACCAAAGTGAGGGAGTAAAGATGGCGAGCAAGCTGGAGGCGCTCGAGCGCTGGGTGAACGAGGTGGCGGCGCTGACCCGCCCCGCGCAGATCCATTGGTGCGACGGTTCCGATGCCGAATACCAATCGCTGGTGCAGCAGATGCTGCAGACCGGCGATCTGATTGAGCTGAATCAGGAGACCCATCCGGGTTGCTACCTGCATCGCTCCCACCCGTCCGATGTGGCGCGCGTGGAGCACCTCACCATGGTTTGCCACCCTCGGCAGGAAGACACCGGCCCCAACAACCATTGGATGGATCCGGTCGAGGCGCACGCGAAGATGGATGCCCTGTTCGACGGCTGCATGCAGGGGCGCACGATGTACGTGATCCCGTACTGCATGGGTCCGATCGACTCACCCCTGTCGCGCTGTGGTGTGGAAATCACCGACAGCCCGTACGTGGTGGCCAACATGCGCATCATGACCCGCATGGGTAAGCCCGCGCTGGAACGCATCGAGCGCGAAGGTCTGCTCTCGAACGGCGCGTTCATTAAAGGCCTGCACTCCACCGGCGAACTCGATCCCGAGCGCCGCTTCATCATGCATTTCCCGGAAGAGCTCACGATCAAGTCCTACGGCTCCGGCTACGGCGGCAATGCCCTGCTAGGCAAGAAGTGCCATGCGCTGCGCATCGCCAGCCACCAGGCTCGCAGCGAAGGTTGGCTGGCCGAGCACATGCTGATCGTCGGCATCGAGAATCCACAGGGCGAGACGCATTACATCGCTGCGGCATTCCCGTCCGCCTGCGGCAAGACCAACCTCGCGATGCTGATTCCACCGGAGGGCTACCGCAAGGACGGCTGGAAGGTGTGGACCGTCGGCGACGATATCTGCTGGATGCGCCCAGGCGCGGATGGACGTCTGTACGCTATCAACCCGGAGGCCGGCTTCTTTGGCGTCGCACCCGGCACCAGCAACGCTACGAATGCGAACGCGCTGACGAGCATTTCGCGCGATACCATCTTCACCAATGTCGCCGTCACCGCCGACAACCAGCCCTGGTGGGACGGCCTGCCGGGCACGCCGGTCATCGACTGGCAGGGTCGCCCCTATGATTCCGCGAACGGCCCCGCTGCGCATCCGAATTCACGCTTCACCGTTAGCGCAAAGCAGTGTCCTACCTGGTCAGACAAAGCCGAAGACGCACAAGGCGTACCGATCAGTGCGATCGTATTTGGTGGTCGTCGCCCTTCGTTACTGCCATTGGTGATGGAAGCCCGCGACTGGACGCATGGTGTGCTGATGGGCGCCGCGATGGGTTCGGAAACCACCGCCGCCGCTACCGGTGCCGTGGGTGTACTTCGTCGTGACTCCATGGCGATGAAGCCGTTCTGCGGATACCACTACGGTGACTACTTCGCACATTGGCTCTCGTTCGATCAGCCCGGTGCGAAGCTGCCGAAGATCTTCCACGTCAACTGGTTCCGCAAAGGCAAGGATGGCAAGTTCCTGTGGCCAGGCTTTGGCGACAACCTGCGCGTGCTGGAGTGGATGATCGCCCGCGTCGACGGCAAAGCGCGCGGCGTGGATACACCCATCGGCATCCTGCCCAGCGTCAGTGAATTGAAACTCGATGATCTGAACATTGACGCGGCAGCAGTCGATGAGCTGCTCGACGTGGACCACGCCGGCTGGCAGGCCGAACTCACTGCCATTGGCGAATACCTCGATAGCTTTACACCGCGTCTACCGGCACGCCTGCGACAGGAACAGCAGCGCGTCGCGCAGGCCTTGGACTCCGCAACAAACCCAGCGGTTGCACACGCCTGATGCACCGTATCGCCGCGGGTCACTCGACCCGCGGCGATAGACGATATAAACCCCACCCCATCTAAACCCCAGCACCCGCTGGCGCATCCAAGCTGGCAAGATGATCACTGCCTGCCTCGCCACCGGAAGCGCCATGCCACCCGCACCTGCTGCGGTCATACAAGATGCAGATGATGTGCGAGCGGCCGCCGACGGTGACCGCCGTGCTTTCCAGCGTCTGTACAAACTGCATGTGGATCGCGTGTATGGCGCGGTGTATCGGCTTGCTGGCTACGATCACGCACGCGCCGAGGACCTGACGCAGGAGGCCTTTGTGCGCGCATGGCAGAAGCTGGGCAGCTTTCGGCACGAAAGTGCATTTGGCACCTGGCTCTATCGGCTAGCAGTGAACGTAGCTCTGATGGACATCCGCGCACGTGGCGCGGACCCCGTCCATATGATCGACGAGGACAGCCTGCCCGAACACGGCGAAACACCCTTCTGCGCCGCTGAGCGCGAAGAATTGGAGCGCGCCATTGCACAGCTGCCGCCACGTGCCAGAGCGGTGCTTGTACTACACGATGTGGAAGGCTGGCTGCACGAAGAGATTAGTGCCGAACTCGGCATGGCAGTGGGCTCGTCGAAAGCGCAGTTGCATCGCGCACGCGGCCTGCTGCGCAAAGTATTAGGAGAAAGGTCATGAACGAATTCGAATGGCGTCGTCAGATGCGCGAACTGCGCCAGCCACAGAGCCCCCAGAACGACCTGTGGGCACGGATCGACACGGCACTGGATGCCGCGGCGTCAGATACCACTGAGTCGACGCCGATTCGTCATACGCTGGCACCTAAGCGCCGTCACAGTTGGCTACTCATGGCCGCCAGTCTGGCCGCTGTCGTGGTGCTTGCTGGCGGCCTCGCCTGGCGCCTGCATCAATCCACCTTACCCAGCCCGATCGCGGCCGCCGTGGCGTCATGGAAGCCGAGTGATCCGCGCCTGGCCGGAGCCGCGGTCGAACTGGGTGCTGCACAAATTGAACTCAAGCAAGCGATGCAGCAGGCACCCGATTCAGCGGCACTGCAGCGCTTACTCAATCTTACCGAACAACAACAATCACGCCTGCGTCAGTTTGAGCACCAGGCCGGTTGAGGCCGCGAGGAGACCCCATGAAAACCGCCCGTTACCTTCCTCTGCTGCTGTGCCTGTCCATTGGGCAGGCGCTGGCCGATACCCCCATCAACCTGCAGCACGCTGCCACACCCAACGCGCAAATCAGCATCAGCAATGTCTCCGGTGAAGTCCGGGTGACCGCATGGGACCGCAATCAGGTACAGGTCGGCGGCAATCTCGGCGATGGTGCCAAGCCGCTGGCGATTACCGGCAGCGACGACAACCTGTCGATCAAAGTAGAAGCCCAAGGCAGTAACGGCCTGTTCAACTGGGGCAATAACAGCCGCATGGGCTCCAGCAACCTGGACATCCACGTACCTGCCGGTGCATCGCTACAAATTGATGTGGTCAGCGCACCGCTCAGCATCGACGGCACGAATGGCGGCAAGCTCAAGCTCAACTCGATCAGCGGACGCATACGCATCAACGCACAAACACCCTCGCTGGATGTAGAGAGTGTCAGTGGCGGTATCGCGTTCGCAGGTCACGCAGGGCGCGCCGCACTGCAGACCGTCAGCGGCGACATTCTTGCTCCCTCATTGGGTAACGATGTCGATCTGCAAACCGTCTCCGGCCGCATCCAGGCAGGTGGAGGCCCTTGGCAGCGACTGAAGCTCAGCACGGTCTCGGGTGATGTGCAGCTCAATGGCAACCTGGCCACGGGTGGCAAGCTCGATATCGACAGCATGAGCGGCGATGTGCAGTTGCAGTTGCCGTCCACACTCTCCAGCACCATCCACGCCAGTTCTTTCAGTGGCGATCTGCGGAGCGACTTCGGCACACCGAAGGAGTCCGACAATGGCCCCGGCAGTTCGCTGGATGCCGTCACGGGCGGTGGCAATAGCAAGATCACCATCGAGACCTTCAGTGGCGACTTGCGTATTCGCAAACAGGACTAAGAGTCCTGCCTAAACGAAAACGCCGTCGCATGAGCGACGGCGTAGAGATCCAGGACAGGTCGATGCTGACCGTCTTGTTAGATCACAGATCCTGGTGGTATTGCACGTAGGGTGTGCGCGACTGATCCGGCTCGGGCCCAGCCGGGGTGTTCGTCGCATTGCCGGAAGACCACACGTTCTGCGCGCCAAAGCTCAACGAGCCCTGCCAAGGCAGTCGCCACGTCACGCCAAGGTCAATGCTGCTCCAGCGCTTGTCTGGGCTGTATCCACCCGGCATACCGACTTCCGGCTGCATGGTGCGACCAATGATGTTGCCACTGATTGAACCGTGATCAACCCCGAAAGTCAGCGCCTTTTGATCCAGCGTGCTGAGACCGAGCAGGTTGCCCGGCAGCAATCGGATACGGCCCACACTAGCGCCAAGATTGATGCCGCTCGTGCCATTCAGCGCCAGACGACCGTTCGCATTGAGCTGCGTACTGCTGTCGAAACCGGAAAGTCCATTGACGCCCGGCGCGACACCTGGAAGCACCCGCGGCAACGTCACACCACCGCTGTTCGGCGTGCTGTCTGAGCCAACGCTGAGACCGAGACTGTATGGGCCACCGCTGTAGGTAGCGCCCACTTCACTGCCAATGATCTGCGTCTGCGGCGCACTGTTAATCCACGACCGCTGACTGACCCCAGCATGGGCTGTCAGGTTGGGGCTCAGCACATACTGCAGATTGCTCGACATCACCGAGCCCGCATCCACTGCGCTGAAGGACAATGGCGTATTGCGCTGTGCCTCAGTCGACGTGGCGTTACTCACCTGCAACGCGAGCATGTGGCCATCGGCACCACGCCATAGCGGCACCACGACGCCTTGCCCTACGTTCGCAACCTGATCGGGTTGACGCTGCAACAAGCTAGAAGCCATCTCCTGCGGATTGCTGCCCAGCGCCTGCCCTGCCGCAACAAGCGGCATCGACAGAAACAGCAATGTGGAAAGGAGGCGACGCATAACAACTCGCAACGATGATCGCGTGGTTTGGGCAACGTGATTTAGACAAACTCCACCAAAGCAGAGCTATCCGTGTTATGGAGTTTAGCCCATTTTACCTTTTACTAACACCTTGAATTTGTGGTTTTAGCCACGGATTTATGGCCGCAGTCAAGCCCCAACGGCACAAGACATGCTTGTGCGCCTCGCCTTTAGCCGACCGGACGCCCACCCCCCGCAGTGCCGCACGACAAAGCCACCTGGGCACGATATATAGTCGCCCAAGTCGCCTAAGGTATGGACCCGACACACCCCGATGAGTTCAGCGCCCGACAACAGCGCCCTCCTACCCTGGCCAGCTGCGAACATTCTTGCGGCGCTGCACGATGCAGCGGAGCAGTTGTTCCGAGCCACTGACGCAACTTGCGTGCTCGAAACCTGCGAAACCACGCTGGCCCCGCTCGGCATCAGCGGCCGGCTGCAATGGCATACCGCCGGTGACAACCACGCTGCGACTGAAGCTGAACGGGTTGAGCTAGCGGAAGATCCCCAGGGCGTACGCATGCTGACCCTGGAAACGACGCCTGCCGCACTTACCGAGTACCAGCGTGAACGGATCGCATGGCTGGGCAGGCTCGCGGCCATCCGCCTGCGCCAACTGGCCGAAACAGGCCGGCTGTACGAAGCCATCTCCCGCCTGGCACTCGCAGAACGCTTGCAGCGCGCGCTGTATGCGATTGCCGAGCAAGCCGGCGCGGTGCACAACATGACCGAGATGATGCGCTCGCTGCATGCCATCGTCGGCAGCCTGATGTACGCGGAAAACTTCTACATCGCGTTGTATGACTCGACCACTGATAGCGTGCGCTTTCCGTACTACGTGGACACGGCGGACGCGGATCCGCCCTTGCCGGACCAAAGCCGTCCACTGCAAGAAATGCAATACAGCCTGACCTGGAACCTGCTGCAAGGTGGTCAGCCGCTGATGGGCTCGATCGAAGAATTGACCCAGCAGTTGCGCGGCCGCTACGTGCTTGTCGGACCCGCATGCGAACACTGGCTCGGCGTGCCATTGCTGCGCGATGGTCGTGTGGTGGGTGGCATCGTGATGCAAAGCTACCGCGCAGACACCCTCTATACCCGGCATGATCGCGAACTGCTTACCTATGTAGCGCAACATGTACAGACGGCGCTGGAGCGACGCGAGGCACACGCCGAACTGGAGCACCGTGTCGCTGATCGCACCGCGGCACTGCGTGCTGCCAATCGCGTGCTACGTCAGCAAGTGCTGCAGCGCCAGCGTGGTGAACGGCTGCAGGCAGCGCTCTTCCGCATCGCCGAACTAGCCAACGCATCCGAGAGCCAGCAGAACTTCTACGCCGCCGTGCACCGGGTGATTGGTGGCCTGCTATATGCGCGCAACTTCTATATCGCGCTGCTCGACGAAGAGAGTCAGCAGATCACGTTTCCCTATTCCGTCGACGAAATCGATCGCGTGCGCCAAACACGCGTACTCGGACACGGCGCCACCGAATACGTGCTCCGGCATGGCAAGCCCCTGTTGGGCGGGGCCGAGGATTTCGCTCGCCTGATCGCGGCAGGCGAGCTCGTCCAGGCCGGTGCCCGCTCGGTATGCTGGCTAGGCGTGCCTCTGGTGTGGGACAGCCGGGTGAAGGGTGTGCTGGCGGTGCAGAGCTACTCGCCCGAACACATCTACGATGTGCGCGACCAGGAGCTATTGACCTTCGTCGGCTACCACGTCGCCAATGCGCTGCAACGCAAATACACCACCGAATCGCTGAAGCTGGCCTACACCAATCTCGAACGCCGGGTCACTGAACGCACCCGCGCGCTCGCGCTGGCCAATCGGGATTTGCGTGAGCAAATTGCCGAGCGCGAGCGCGTCGAACGTCGGTTGAAATACGAGACCCTGCACGACTCGCTAACCGGCCTGCCAAATCGCACCTTGCTGCTGCAACGCCTAGAGCATGCGCTACAGCGCTATCACGACAATCCCGCACAACAGTTTGCGGTGCTGTTCATCGACCTCGACCGCTTCAAAGTCATCAATGACTCGGTCGGCCACCTGATCGGCGACGACCTGCTGTTCCAGGTCGGCGGCCGGATCCGCGCCTGCCTGAAGACCCGCGATGTGGTGGCCCGACTCGGCGGTGATGAATTTGCGGTGCTGCTCGAAGACGTTAACGAGCAGACCAAAGCCGTGCAGATCGCCGAACGCATCATTGGCGAGCTGCAGATACCGTTCCGGCTCGGTGCCAAAGAGGTTTTCACCTCCGCATCGATCGGCATCGCCCTGCCCAGCCCGCACTACCAACGGCCGGATGAGTTGCTGCGTGATGCCGACGCCGCCATGTATCGAGCCAAGGATGCGGGCCGCCATTGCTCCGCCGTGTTCGACGATCGCTTACGTCGCGAAGCGCTGTCGCTACTCGAGATGGAAGGCGATCTACGCCGCGCGCTTAATCGCAACGAATTCGTACCGTTTTATCAACCGATTGTGGCGCTGGATGACGGCCGTACGATCGGCTACGAAGCCCTATTGCGTTGGCGCCATCCCGAGCGCGGCCTACTCCTTCCCGGCGACTTTCTTGTCGTCGCCGAGGAAAACGGCAGCTCCGAGATCATCGACTGGCAAATCTTCGAGCAAGTCTGTGCGCACGCCACGGCGCTGGTCGGAGCCCACGGCTTCGTCAGCATCAACGTATCCGGTCGGCACTTCCGCTCACCCGACCTCGATCAGCGACTGCTGGATCTGCTGCAGGTCCATCGCTTGCCACCACATTGCCTGCGCGTGGAGGTAACTGAGCGCGCACTCCTGGAGAATCCGGCGCAAGTCAAACGGATACTCGACAACTTGCGTCAGCAAGGTGTCGGCATCGCGCTCGACGACTTCGGCACCGGCTATTCCTCGCTGAGCTACCTGCATCGGTACCCGATCGAAACACTCAAGATCGACCGCTCGTTCATCCTTGAGCTGCAGCATGAAGGCGGCATCTCAGTGGTGCGTGCGATCCAAGTCCTGGCTGACTCACTCGGTATGCAGGTGATTGCCGAAGGCATTGAGGAAGAAGCCCAACGACAGGCACTGCTGCAGATCGGCAGTCGCTACGGCCAAGGGTTTCTGTTCGCCGTACCGCGGGCCGCAGAGGATTGGCTTGGTACAGCCATCATCGCGGCCCGCTGAGT
>JBARCX010000398.1:0-14116 GCA_049794535.1 Rhodanobacter sp. | reverse complement strand
TCGTATCCCACATATCGCTATGAGCTTATAAGGCCATTTCTTTGGGTTACGTTTCTTTGGGCCAGCAAAGAAAGGTGACTCGGACCCCGGCAGGGGTTCGAAACGCCCGCTGCGTAAGCGGCCCACTGGCGATAGCGCAACAATCAGACGACAACGCCACTGGATCCCTGCCTACGCAGGGATGACGAGCGAGAAGCGCTATCGCCACAACTAGCCCAACCCTTATTACCCCACCTTCAACGGCCGATGCCGATAAAGCGCCTGCACATATTCCAAATGAGCCGCCGCAGCCTCCCTAGCCCTCACCGAATCACGAGCAACAATCGCATCAAAAATCGCCCGATGCTGCGCAAGCAACCGCGCCTCGATCTCATCGTCGTAATCAACCAATCGATGCGACGTCAGCATCGACTCACGAAATAACCCGAGCAACCCATGCATGACATGGGTAAGCGCGACGTTGTGCGTCGCATCCGCAATCGCCAGATGAAACGCGGCATCGTGTTCGGCAATGTGCCGATGCTTTGGATCTGTGGAGGCTACTTCAAGCGCATCGAATGCCGCAGCAATCCGTTTCAGATCATCGGCGGTAGCGCGCTCAGCCGCATAGGCCGCCGACAAGGACTCCAACTCACGGCGCAATTCGAATACGTCAGCGCTTGCATTGGGTTGCTGCGTGAGCAACGTCGCGAGCGGATCGGCAACGAGTGGCGCGGTGACATCGGACACGATGAAACCACCCCGCCCCACGGCTTTGACGAAGCCATCCGCTTCGAGCCGGATCAGCGCCTCACGCAATGACGGGCGCGAAACGTTCAACTGCTCCGCCAGGTCTCGCTCGGCCGGAAGCCGCTGCCCCGGCAGCAAGGCGCCACCAGAAATCATGGCTCTGATCTGGTCGGACACGACATCCGACAGGCGCACGCGGGAATAGGTATGGACGGGCTGAAAAGTCATGTGACTCAAGTAAGCGCAATTATTTCAGTAAGTTAAATGCCACCAACCTGGCTTTCGAGCCAAGTTTGACACAGCGATTCGAAGCTCTTAGCATTTTGGTCTGACCAAGCATACCAGACTGACCACGCCTGCCAAGCTACCGACATTCTGCTTGGCCAGCCTCACTTCGCATCGCGCCATTCCCATCGCCGCGCCACCTCAGGATCCCCATGAAAGTCGCGCTCTTCATCCCCTGCTTTATCGACGCATTCTTTCCCGACGTCGGTATCGCCACGCTCGAATTGCTCGAACGCCTGGGCGTCGAGGTCGACTACCCAAAGAACCAAACCTGCTGCGGCCAGCCGATGGGTAATAGCGGCGCGCAGAAAGAGGCCGCTGCGACGGAGCGCCTGTTCGCGCGCAACTTCGCCGATTACGACTACGTGGTTGGGCCCTCGGCCAGTTGTATCCATCATGTGCGCGAACATCTCACTGCGATTGAGCAGACGTCGGCCGTGCAAAAGTTGCGCGCGAGCGCTTACGACCTCACCGAGTTTCTGCATGATGTGTTGAAGGTACGCGAGTTTCCGTGGACGGAATTTCCGCATCGCGTGGGTTTGCATAACAGCTGCAGCGCGATTAGGCATTTGCATGAAGTCTCTGCATCCGAAATCGCCGGGCCACCATTCTCGAAACCGCGTGCGTTGCTGGACGGCGTGAAAGGTATCGAGTTTGTCTCGCTCAAACGGCCGGACGAATGCTGCGGATTTGGCGGCACGTTTTGTGTCACCGAAGAGGCCGTTTCGGTTCGCATGGGGCAGGACAAGGTGCATGATCATGTGGACGCTGGTGCGGAATACATCGTGTCGGGCGATATGTCCTGCCTGATGCATCAACAAGGCTGCGCCGAGCGTATGAAGCTCAACACGCGCTTCATCCATATCGCGCAGATCCTCAACGGAGCACGCGCATGAGTTCCGTCGAACTGGTGAAGAAAGGCAAGGAAAGAAAGAGCAACGCGAAACGCGTCGATCACGCCAAGGCGGCAGCGGCATTTATCGCCAAGACGGATCACCTGGAGTTTCACGACGAACGCGTATGGTCTTTGCGCACCCGTCGCGATACGCAGGTGCATGGCATTCCCGAATGGGAAACCCTGCGTGAGATGGCGTCGGGCATCAAGGAACACACGCTTTCGCATCTGGCCGATTACGTCGAGCAGTTCATCCAACAGGCTGAAGCGAACGGTGTCGTCGTACATCTTGCTGCGGATGCCGCGGAACACAATGCGATTGTGCATTCGCTGTTGTCCGATCGCGGCATGACTACGCTGGTCAAAAGCAAGTCGATGCTGACTGACGAATGCGGCATGCGTGACTATCTCGGGTCACGTGGCATCACCGTGATGGAAACCGATCTCGGCGAACGAATCCAGCAGTTGGATCATCAGGACCCCAGTCACATTGTGATGCCGGCGGTACACAAACTCCGTACCGATGTCTCAGCGTTATTCGCCAAAACCATCGGCACCGACCCGGCCAACAGCGACATCAATTACCTCGCCGAAAGCGCGCGTATCAGTCTGCGCCCGTATTTCGTCCGCGAGAAAACGGCAGGCATGACTGGCTGCAACTTTGCCGTTGCGGAGACCGGAACTGTCGTTGTTTGCACCAACGAGGGCAATGCGGATCTGTCGTCAAACATACCGCCGTTGCATATTGCATCGATCGGCATCGAAAAGCTGATCCCGACCATTGCCGATCTTGGTGTGTTCATACGCATGCTGTCGCGTAGCGCGCTGGGTTCGCCGATCACCCAATACACCTCGCATTTTCGCGCGCCTCGCCCCGGTACCGAGATGCATTTCATCCTCGTCGATAACGGACGTTCCGAACGACTCGCGATGGAGGATTTCTGGTTCTCGCTGAAATGCATTCGCTGTGGTGCCTGCATGAATACCTGCCCGGTATATCGCCGCAGTGGCGGGCTGTCGTATGGCGCCACGTATTCAGGACCGATCGGCGCGATCATCAACCCGACCTTTGATTTGAAGCGCTTCAGCAACCTGCCCTTCGCCTCCACATTGAACGGCAGTTGCACCAATGTGTGTCCGGTGCGCATCAATATTCACGAACAAATCTACAAGTGGCGCGAGGTGATCTCTGCGCGCCATGAGGTGCCGTTCGTAAAGAAGGAAACGATCAAGCTGGCTGGGCATCTGCTCGCCAGCCCCACGCTCTACCGCGCCGCAGTGGCAACAGCTGGCGTCGCGTTGAAGCGACTACCGAACTTCGTTCTCTACAACCCGCTGGATACTTGGGGCAAGCAACGCGATTTACCGCATGCGCCCGAGCAGACCTTCCATGCGTGGTATCAGAAGAATCGGAAGAAAGCGCCATGACCACGACAGCGACACGCGATGCCTTCCTGGCGAAAATTCGCGCCGCACAACCTGCGCCACGGCCACGCCCTGATGTGCCGCTTTTCGAGCCACCGGCTGGTAACCGGCTCGATCGATTTAAAACAACGCTGGCGGTCATGGGCGGCACGATCGCTGAGGTCGACTCACTCGAAGCAGTGAGCGCCCTGCTTGTCCAACGCTTCGGGCCCGATGCAGTGATCACTTCAGCGGTGCCGGGTATTCCAGGTAATCGGCCGCTTACTGCGCAAACCGCGCCCGCATCGCTGGAAGATGTCGATGTCGGCGTGGTACGAGCACGCTTTGGCGTGGCGGAAACCGGGTCGGTTTGGTTTAGTGAAAACGAATACGTCGTCAACGCGATCGGTTATCTCGTGCAGCATCTGGTGGTGTTGCTTGATCCAGCGCAGATCGTCGATGGCTTGCAGGAGGCTTATCGGCGCGATGATTTCAAGACTGCGCGATATGCGGCGTTGGTTACCGGGCCGTCTGCGACGGCGGATATCGAAGGTGTGCTAATTCGCGGTGCGCAGGGTGTGCGTTCGCTGACGTTGGTTTTGCTGGCGGCTTATAGCCACGCGACAACATAACTCCCTCCCCTGCTCGTAGGGGAGGGTTGGGGTGGGGTGAAGCTCTTTAGACTGAGGCTAGTGTTTACCCCCTCCCAACCTCCCCCTGCTAACAGGGGGAGGAGTTCAAGCTTGAGCGTCCACGCGACTGATCCCTCGTCACTCCCCACCCAACGACGCACATTGTGCGACGCAACATCGTATGCTGAAGCCCATGCTTTCCACATCACCTATCACCCACTACTGGCGGCGCCTGCGTGGCTCGGATCGATTCGCCGAGTGCGTGCGCGTAGTGCTCGCACTCGGTGGGGTCATCGTCTATTGCGTGCCCAGCGGGCAGTCCGCTGAGCTGATTCCGATCATGCTCGGCGTGATCGCCTGCGCGTTGGCGGAAACCGAAGATCATTGGCGCAGCCGACTTGGCACCTTGCTGGTTACCCTCGCCTGCTTTGCGATTGCCGCGTTTGCGGTCGAGTGGTTGCTACCTCATCCGATAGCGTTCGCCATCGGCCTGCCGCTAACGACATTCGCCCTGATCATGCTCGGCGCAGTGAGTGGCCGCTACGCAACGATTGGGGGCGCGACACTGCTGCTTGCGGTGTACACGATGATCGGGGCCGACCACCCTGGCGGGCCGCCAGCAGATCCGCTGCGCTTGCCCGTGCTCTTGCTCGCGGGTGCCGCGTGGTACGGCGTGCTGTCGCTGCTGTGGAGCGCGCTGTCGCCGCAACACGCCGTGCGCCATGCGCTGGCGCGTCTATTCGATGCACTCGCCGATTACCTGGATAGCAAGGCAGCCCTGTTTACACCGGTGCGCGGGCTCGATCGGAATGCGCTGCAACTCGCCCTGGCGATGCAGAACGAGCAGGTGGTGGATGCACTCAACGCCACCCGGTTGATCCTGATCGATCGCATCGGCGTACGACGACCGCGTGGTGCGACAGCGGCGCGCCTGCAGCTCTATTTCATGGCACAGGACATTCACGAACGCGTGAGTTCGTCGCACCATCCCTACGAGGCGCTTGCCGACACCTTCTTCCACAGCGACGTATTGTTTCGCTGCGAACATTTGCTTCGACTGGAAGCCGGCAACTGCCGTCGGCGGGCCGAAGCGCTGCGCTTACGTGCGCCCATCCAAAGTGATACCAAGAGCCATGCCGCGCTGGAGGATGTGCGCGCATCGATCGCCTCGCTACGCGATCAGCCGAACCCGCCCGCTACTCATCTGCTGAGTTCGCTCGATGCGCTTCTGCGCAATATGACCGCGATCCAAGCGCAGCTCGACGCCGACACCCCGCTCGCTGTGCCAGCCAGCGGTGAGGAAAGCCTGCTGCAAAACCCCAGCCCGCAATCGCTCGGTGAAGCATGGGCGCGCATCCGCATTCAACTCACACCACGTGCTTTGCGCTTTCGCCATGCGGTTCGTCTCGCTATCGCCCTGGTCGTGGGTTATGGCGTGTTGCATCTGGTCCATCCGCGTAATGGCTACTGGATTTTGATGACCACGCTGCTGGTCTGCCAGCCGAGCTATGGCGCTGCACGTCGACGCATGCTCGAACGCGTTGGCGGCACGGTGATCGGCCTCGTCATCGGCTGGGCGACGCTGCGCCTGTTGCCGTTCGGCCCATGGCAGATCCCGTTGATCATCGTCTCCGGCGTGGTCTTTTTCGCCGCACGATTGCGCCAGTACCCTACGGCTACCGCCGCGATCACGGTGTTTGTCGTGCTGGCCTTCAATCAGGTGGGCAGCGGTTACGACGTGATGTGGCCGCGGCTGCTGGACACGTTGATCGGCGCCAGTATCGCCGCGCTGGCGATCCAATTCATCTTGCCCGATTGGCAAGGCCGTCAATTGGGTCAAGTGTTGGCGGACACGGTGCGCAATGATGCGCGCTACCTCGAACAGGTCATGGCGCAATATGCCAGCGGTAAGCGCGACGATCTTGCCTATCGCATCGCCCGGCGTGATGCGCATAACGCTGATGCCACCCTGAGCGGTGTACTCGCCAACATGCTGCGCGAACCCGGGCGGCAGCGTCAGGGCAATGAAGCCCTGCTCCGCTTTCTCGCTATCGCCCATGCCTTGCTCGGGCATATTTCCACGCTCGGCGTACACCGCCAGGTGATCAGCTCTGAGTCGGCTCGCGAGGCTGTCACCCGTGCGGGTGTGCTGACCATCGCTTCGCTGGAACGTCTTGCCAATGCCCTCGCCAATCACAGCGGTGCGCCACCCACCGACGACGCGGAGCTGAGCAAGGCGCTGGAGGCGGACGGCGTCGATGACGAGGCCGCACGATTGGTGCTCGGCCAGCTGACACTCCTGCTCACGCAGCGCGAACGCCTTGCCGCGCTAGCCGGCACGATTCACGCGGGCTGAGCACAGACATAAGTTGGGTGGCCCCCGGACGGGAAGGCGCATCGACGTTGGGATTCGCAGGCTCATCCCCAACCTGCCTTGGCTCATTCGTAGGCTGGATGGACCCTGGACTTGATCCGGGGGATACCCAACGCAAACGTGCCTCAATGCTGGGCCTCGCAAGCTCCCCCAACCTACCTGACAAACAGTTCTGGTACACTTCGCCTTCACGTCGTAAAAAAGTGCAAGGCCTTGCTTATAAAGGCAAAGCTTGTAAGGGGGACCCGCGCTGCGGGTTGTTTTTCACGCAAATTCTTCACGACCACGTCGCACCTGGGTGCCGTCGTCCTGAGCGCTTGCCCGCGCCCGGGAGATTTCGCCCCGCCGGTAACACGGCTGGGTAATCACACGGTGTGACGTGAACACGGAACGTACGAGAGTCATAACAGGCTGGATATGAGCACGATCATGGCAACCGGTATCAGCGACGACGACATCCTGCTGAGGCTAAGGGATGTGTTGCGCGATACCTTCGAAATCGACCCGGCGCGCGTTACCCCGGAGTCGCACCTGTTCACCGATCTGGAACTGGACAGCATCGATGCGGTGGACCTGGCGATCCAGGTGCAAGACATGACCGGGATGCGCATCAAGCCCGAGGATTTCAAGAATGTGCGCACCGTAGGCGATGTGATCGCCACGGTACGTACCTTGCTCGATCGCTGATCTCAGCACAGGCGCTGCGTTCATGCCTGCAAGCACATCGGCCACCGGACACTTCGCCCCCTGCGCGCTGATTCCGATCTACAACCACAAAGACACCATTGCGCGCACTGTGCATGCGTTGCGGGCGCACGCGCTGCCGGTGGTGATTGTGGACGATGGCAGCGATGCCGCCACCCGCGATGTGCTCGATGCGTTAGTCCGCGACACGCCTGACATCCGCCTGCTGCGCCTGCCGCATAACCAGGGCAAGGGCCGCGCGCTGACGGCGGGTCTGCTCGCCGCCCATGAGGCCGGCTACACGCACGCGTTACAGATCGATGCCGACGGCCAGCACGAGACAGCCGATGTACCGCGTTTTCTGGATGCAGCACGCGCACACCCGCTAGCGCTGGTTTGCGGCCGTCCGGTGTACGACGACAGCGTGCCGCGCGCTAGGCTGTATGGGCGTTACGTCACCCATGTGTTCGTGTGGCTGGAAACCTTGTCGTTGGCTATCCGTGATTCGATGTGCGGCTATCGCCTCTACCCGCTGGCCGCCACATGCGCAGAGATTGCCCGCGCGCCGCTTCCTGCGCGCATGGATTTCGATACCGAGATCGCCGTGCGGCTGGTTTGGCGCGGGTTGCCGGTGCGCAATCTGCCGACACGGGTGATCTATCCGGAGAACGGGCTGTCTCATTTCCGTATGCTGCACGACAACCTGCGCATCTCCGCCATGCATACGCGGTTGTTGCTGGGCATGCTGCCGCGAGCACCACGCCTGTTGTGGCGCCGGCTGCGAGGAGAACCTGCATGCGTCGATTGATCTTCATCCTGCTGTCCTGCCTGTTGTCGGGCTTGAGCCTCACCGTCCAGGCCGCCGACACCGACACGGCCCTACTGAACAACGTGCTGGCCGAGTTGGGCAAACACGCCAGTGTGCGCGCTGAGTTCACTCAGACCCGCTCAAATCCAGCGTTGTCACAACCACAGGTCAGCAGCGGACAGCTGTTGTTCGTGCTTGGGCACGGCATGTTGTGGCAGGTGCAAAAGCCTTACCAGGAAACTCTCGCGCTGACAGGTAATCGCAGCGCGCGCATCGATGCGCAGGGCAAGTTACAACCCATGCGCAGCGAGCGCGGAGTGAGCCAGATATCGCAGATGCTGCAGTCGATGCTATCCGGCAAACCGGACGAAGTGCTGCGCCAATTCAATGTGCAAACCAGCGGCACGCCAGCGCAATGGACGCTGCATTTCACGCCGAAACAGGAACGCATGGCACGCGTGCTCGGCAGCATCGAACTCAATGGCGACGCCTTTCTCGAAGGCATCCGCATCGATATGCAGGACGGCACCAGCACGCGCATCCGTTTTACTGGCACCCGTGACGCCGATCCGCTCAGCGCGATGGAAAAGCGCGTCTTCGGTCTGCCATGAATCGATCAGCGCTCTCATCACGCGCCCTGGTTTTGCGTGCAGGACTCTTTGCGGCAGCAACGCTTGCCATGGCTTTACTCTGCACTTGGCTGCTGTTCGGTCGTGGTCGCGTGCCGATCCAGACTGATCTATTGGCGATGCTACCGGCGACGGAGCAAAATCCGCTCGCCGAAATCGCCGCACAACAACTGGCCCACGCCAACGGCGATCGCATGGTGCTGTTGGTGGAGAACGCCGATGACGACCGCGCCAAAGCAGCCGCGCGCGCGCTGGGCGCAGTGTTAGCAAAGGATCATGTTTTCGAGTCGGTGCTCGCCGAGTTGCCGCCATTCGATCTGCAGCAGTTCGTAGCACCCTTTCTCGCGCATCGCTTCATGTTGCTGTCCGATGCAGACCGCACCGCGCTAGCACGCTCTGATTACGACCCGGCGCAATCGTTGGCGCAGCATCTCAACGAACCGTTCCTCACCGGCGCGGGCATCCAGCTACAGGATGATCCGTTCGGCTGGCTGCAGCACTGGCTGGATCAACAACCGTGGAGCCGCTCGCCGCTATTGCCCGAGGATGATCTGCTCACGGCGCATCGCGATGACCGTAGCTACGTGATGGTCACCGCCACTCTGCATGGATCGTCCTACGACGACAACGTGCAGCACGAGGCGCTCGCCACGCTCGACCAGGCCGAGCATGCGATCGAACACGATTATCCGGGCACGCGTCTGTTGCGCACCGGTGCGGTGTTCTATGCCGCCGCCGCACGCGCAGGCGCCGAACACGACGTACACATGGTCGGCTGGATCTCCTCGCTAGGCATTGCATTGCTGATGCTGTGGGTATTCCGCTCGCCGGGGCCGCTGTTGTTTGCGTTCCTCTCCACCGCCGTGGGCGTGATCGCCGCCACCACCGTCACGCTGCTGGTGTTCGGCCAGATCTACCTGCTCACCCTGGTGTTTGGCGCGGCGCTGCTCGGCGAAGCGGTGGACTATTCCATCCAATACCTGAGTGCCCGCGCCAACGCCGGGGAACGCTGGCAAGCATCGACTGGCCTGCGCCAGGTGCGTCCGGCATTGTTGCTGGCGCTGGGCACATCGCTACTCGGCTATGCCCTACTCGGCATGGTGCCGTTTCCTGCACTGCGCCAGATGTCCGTGTTCGCGATGACCGGCATGTTGGCCGCCTGCCTCAGCGTGTTCTGGCTGCTGCCGGCGTTACTGCAACGCCCGGCAAAACCGCTCTCGCCACGCTTGGTGCGCTACGCACTAGCCCTACAGAACAGCGTGAGCCACATCGGCTCGGGCACGCGCGGTGCGCTCGCACTGCTCTTGCTGGTACTGATCGCCATTCCGGGCTGGTGGCGGCTGAGCCATGACGACGATGTCCATCTGCTGATCTCGCCACCGGCTGCACTTGATGCGCAGGAAAAGCTGATTCGCGACATTACCGGCATCGGCAACGGCAGCCAGTTTTATCTGGTGCAGGGCGACAGCATCGAACAGACCTTGCAGCGTGAAGAAGCGCTAGAGCAACGCCTGCAATCGATGATGGATAACAACCAACTGCAGAGTTGGATCGGCTTGGCCGGCATGGTGCCGTCGCTCCAACGTCAGCACGCGAATCAAGCGCTGCTAGCTCCGTTGATGACACAACCCGACCGCATGCAGAAGCTACTTGCCGATGCTGGTTTCCGCGCGCCAGCTATTGCGGACTATCTCGCTGCATGGCCCGGCACCACGCTGGATCTGCAAACCTGGCTGGCCACTCCTGCCGCGACACCCTTCCGCTATCTGTGGCTAGGCCAAAGTGCTCACGGCTATGCCTCGCTGGTAATACCGCAAGGCCAGAATGATCCCGCACGCTTAAGTCAGGCTGCAGCGGGCTTGCCGGGTGTGGAGATGGTGGATAAACCCGCCAGCGTCTCGGCACTGTTCGGCCTTTACCGCAGCTACGCCAGTGTGTGGCTGCTGGCAGCATTGCTATTGATCGTGCCGGTATTTGGTTGGCGCTATGGCTGGCGTCGCGCACCGCGTGTGTTGACGCCACCGGTATGCGGCATCGGCCTTACGCTCGCGACGTTGGGCTACCTCGGCCAACCGCTGACGTTGTTCCATTGGATGGCATTGATGTTGGTGCTAGGCGTGGGCGCCAATTACGCCGTATTCCTGCACGAAGGCGAACCGCATACCGCACATCGCCCCGGTGCGATGTACGCCAGCGTGTTGCTGTCAGCGGTGACTGCCCTGCTCTCTTTCGGTCTGCTGGCACTCAGCTCGATGCCGGCGCTGCGCGACTTTGGACTCACCCTGCTGTTGGGCATCGGCTTCACTGCTTTGCTCGTGCCGACAAGCTTGCTCTCACGCAAAAACTCTGCCGCATGAACACGCACATCACAGCAAGTCACCTCACGACACTGCATCTCACGACAAGGACATCGCCGCGATGAAGCGCGTGGTCATTACCGGTATGGGCGGCATCACCGCGCTGGGTCACGATTGGTCGCAGATCGAGGCACGTTTACGCCAGTACGGCAACGCCGTACGCCGCATGCCCGAATGGGATTATTTCGATGCATTGAACAGTCGGCTCGGCTGTCCGGTGGATGACTTCCAGCTACCCAACTGGCCGCGCAAGCATGTGCGCTCCATGGGTCGCGTCGCACAACTGGCGGTGGCTGCCAGCGAGCACGCATTGCGCGACGCAGGCTTACATGACGACGCAAGCATCCGCGACGGACGCATGGGCGTGGCCTACGGCTCTTCCGGCGGCAGCATAGAACCCGTGCGCGTGATGGGACGCATGCTCGAAACCGGCTCGATGCAAGGTGTTACCGCGACCAGCTACATCCAGATGATGGCGCACACCACGGCCGTGAACGTGGGTGTGTTCTTTGGGCTTAAAGGCCGCGTCATCCCGACGTCGAGTGCATGCACCTCGGGCAGCCAGGCGATTGGCTACGGCTACGAGGCGATCCAGCAAGGCCGCCAGCAATTGATGTTGTGCGGTGGCGCGGAAGAATTGTCCGGCCCTGGCGCCGCCGTGTTCGACACGCTGTTCGCCACCAGCACGCGCAATGACGAACCAACGTTGACACCACGCCCGTTCGATCGCCATCGCGATGGGCTGGTGGTCGGCGAAGGTGCCACCACGCTGGTCCTCGAAGAATACGAACACGCCAAAGCACGCGGCGCGACGATTCATGCCGAAGTGATCGGCTTCGGCTGCAACTCCGACGGCAGCCATATCACCCAGCCGACCAGCGAGACGATGGCCGTGGCGATGCAGCTGGCGCTGACCGATGCACAGCTGCCTGCTTCGGCGATTGGTTATATCAGTGCGCACGGCACCGCCACCGACCGTGGCGACGTGGCCGAAAGCCATGCCACGGCGGCAGTACTCGGTTCGCGTGTACCGATCAGCTCGATGAAGAGTTACGTCGGCCACACGCTCGGTGCTTGCGGTGCGCTGGAAGCATGGTGGGCGATCCGCATGATGCGTGAGCGTTGGTTTGCGCCGACCATCAACCTGGTCGATGTTGACCCCGAATGTGCCGAGCTCGATCACATCATAGGTAGCGGTCGCGTGATCGATACCGATTGCGTGATGAGCAATAACTTTGCCTTCGGCGGCATCAATACCTCGCTCGTGTTCAAGGCTGTCGATTGATGTCGTTGCGCCTGCATAACGCACACGGCCTGCCACGGGTGGTCGTCACCGGCATGGGCGCTGTGAGCTGTCTCGGCAATGGCCGCATGGCATTGCTCGATGCGTTGCGCAGCGGGCGCAGTGGCCTGCGCGCCATGCAAGGTTTCGCTCGCCTTGGCATGAACTGCCGCGTGGGTGGCCCGGTAGATATCGACGCACTACCCGAGCCACCACGCAAGCTGCGTCGCTTCTTCGCCGCGCCGGCGTTGTACGCCTGGCACGCGATCAACGAAGCCCTCGCACACGCCAAACTGCCCACCGATGCGCTGCATGCGAGTGACTGCGGGCTGGTCATCGGCGGCGGCAGCGCGTTGAGCGAACACGAAGAGGCACTGGATAGTTTTCGCTCCAAAGGCATCGGCAAATTGTCGCCATTTATCGTGCCGCGTGGCATGAGCAATGCGCTATCGGCCAGCATGGCACACGCATTCAACATCGGTGGCGTAAGCCAAACGATCAGCTCGGCCTGCACCAGCGCAACGCACGCGATCGGTCACGCGATGGAGCTGATCCAGCTCGGCAAGCAGCAGATGGTCATCACCGGTGGTGCAGAAGAACTGCACGACAGTACAGCCATGTGGTTCGATGCCATGGGTGCGTTATCTATCGCTGACGCTGCACAGCCGCAGCATGCGTCACGCCCTTACGACAGTGATCGTAATGGCTTCGTGCTGGCAGCGGGTGCGGGCGTATTGGTGCTGGAATCACTCGCACATGCCACCGCGCGCAAGGCTCCGATACTTGCCGAACTCGTGGGTTATGGCGCGTGCACCGATGCCGCCAGCATGGTCAGTCCAAGCGCGGAGGGCATTGCTCGCGCCATGCGACAAGCGTTGGATCAAGCGGGTACCCAGCCTGACTACATCAATACTCACGCCTGCTCCACTCCGCAAGGTGATCTTGCCGAGTGGCAGGCCATTGCGATGGTTTGCGATGAACGCAACATGCCCGTGCCACCGCTATCGTCGATCAAGGGTCAGAGTGGACATGCGCCCGGCGCTGCCGGTGCACTGGATGCCATCGCGAGTTTGCTGATGATGGAGCACGGCTTTCTGGCCGCTGGCAGCCCCATCGGCACACTTGACTCCGCATTCGCCGATGCACCGTTGATAACCGCGAACCACGAGCAACGTATCGACAGTGTGCTGTCCAACAACTTCGGCTTTGGTGGTAGTTGTGCGTCGCTGCTGTTTCGTCGCTACGCGGAGGACCACGCATGACGGCGTTTTGCATCGAGCAATGGCGCGCCTGGGCCCCAAACCTGGACAGTATGGAAGCGTGGCAAGCCTGGGCCGAAGCGCCGCATGTAGTGCCGGATAGTCAGGAACAGCCTTCCTGCGCGTTCCTGCCCGCCATGCAGCGACGACGGCTAAGCCGGTTGGCGCGCATGACGCTGGAGGTGGCCTGGCCGCTGTGCGCAGAGGACGAACAATTGCCCTTCGTGTTCGCCTCGCGTCACGGCGAAACACCACGCACGTTTGCATTGCTCAGCGATGTGGCGAATGGACAACCGCTGTCGCCCACGCAGTTCGGTCTGTCGGTGCACAACGCGATCGCCGGACAATGGTCGATCCTGCGCGGCCAGCGCGGTGAGTCCGTCGCTATTGCCGGCGAAGCCGACACCTTCGAACACGCCATGCTGGAAGCCGCCATGCTGTTGGCGGAAGGTGCGCCGGCCGTGCTGCTGGTGATCGCCGAAGAACTCCCACCAAAGGCTTACGCAGACTGGATCGACGACGTACCGTTCTCCTATGCTCTGGCACTGCGACTGGGGAGAGTCGATCCGTCCGAAGACACATCGCCCGCTGCATGCTGGCAGTTGCAGCTCGGACGACATGACGGCAACGGCATGCACAGCACATGGCCACATGCGCTGAATTTTTTGCGCGCGTTGCACACGCGTGAACCTTCATCCGAACCTACTTCACTCACACCAACTTCACTTGAGCACACATGGAAAACACGCCGATGGAACTGGCAACGTACCCGCTGAGT